>NZ_LPJG01000012.1:0-3886 GCF_001532755.1 Burkholderia sp. MSMB2157WGS
AATTACTGCTTCTTCCCGGATTGGTTGCGCTGCGAAGCAACGCAACAACCCTCTTTGCCTGATGACCATAGCGAGTCGGTCCCACCCCTTCCCATCCCGAACAGGACCGTGAAACGACTCTACGCCGATGATAGTGCGGATTCCCGTGTGAAAGTAGGTAATCGTCAGGCTCCCTAAGCCAGAAACCCCCGCCCGATCAGGCGGGGGTTTTTGCATTGGCGCGGCGGAAGTGCACTTGTCCAGCGAAGCGCGCTCACTCTCGTAACCAACCGCGTACGCGCCAGATCGGTCATCTGCGTTCCTGCTGCCTGCGAAGCTCTCCCTCGGAACGAAACTCCGTGATTTGATACGATCGAAGTGTCGTCGACGCGAGCATCCGTCGACATTCGTGTTCGAAACCAGAGCTTGATGAAGAGGGCGGGGGAATGAATATCGGCGACGCGTCGCGCGAATCCGGAGTCAGCGCGAAAATGATCCGGTATTACGAACAAGTCGGCCTTCTTGCGCCGAGCAAGCGTACCGATGCCGGCTACCGGATCTACGGCGCGGACGAAATCCATATTCTGCGGTTCATCCGTCAGGCGCGACGACTCGGCTTCCTCGTCGAAGACATTCGCAAGCTGCTGATGCTCTGGCAGGATCGCTCCCGCGCCAGTGCCGAAGTGAAATCGATCGCGCTTGAGCACGTGGCAGAACTCGACAAACGCATCGCGGAACTGAGCGACATGCGCGACACACTGGCCGATCTGGCCGCGCACTGTCATGGTGACGGGCGACCAGAATGCCCGATTTTGGCGCGTCTGGCCGACCCCGCCAGCGAACCAAATTAGTGCAGACCTTCGAGTCTCAAAACGGGCTCGGACTCCATATCATTAAAAATCAAAGAGTTACGGGCGGACCGACTGCCGCCATTCCGAATTGGAATGGCCTCCATGCGCGTATTTCACTAGCATCTTGGTGCGGCATCGCTATAATTCGGGATAACCCTATACGGGAAATCCCTGAATCTCGATTCACCAGGGGTCCCTCTTCCTTGGAGAACGTCATGATCGCCTACATCGTCGAAAAGCTGAGCAACTGGTTCGAATCCGCAGAACGTGAGCGCCGTGAGGCTTACCTCGCCACGTCGTCGGACATCGTCCAGCTCGAGAGCCGCATCCGCTCGCTCGAAACCAACGGCTACTCGCTGTAATCGAAGTCACCGTCAGGTGCCGAGCGGCACCGAACGACAAGCAAGCCCCGTATTGACGGGGCTTTGTTTTTTTTGTGCGCCGGATCTGGCGAAAACGTCGGCGCAGCGCTATGGTATGGACCTGCTTTTCATCCTGAAGGACACGATCATGCATTTGCGTGTCGATGTGCGTCGTCGTGCTCGCGCGCGTCTCGTTCTGGGCGCGGCCGTGCTCGTTCATGGCCTCGCGGCCGGTGCCGCGACGTCGTCCAGGCCGCTCGTTCTCGATACGCAGCGCGGCATCCAGGACGGCAAGGGCGGGTTGGTGTTGCAGACGGCACCGTTGTCGTCGGAGCCGATCGTCGAGCCCGCAGGCATGCGGGCACCGGCCGGGCAGACGCCGAATACGTCGGTTCCGCTGTTCGTCGCGCCGTATATCAACGTTCCCGCCTGGGGCGGGCAGCCGGCCAACCAGCCGAGGCTCGCGACTAGACCGCAGCCCTAACGACCCGTCGCCCGATCAGTTTCCGCGGTGCTCGATCTGACAGCGGGCACCGCTATCCTGTCCGAGCATCTCGACCAGGTAGGGCAGTACCTCTTTCATGCTCTGAGCGAGCGTATACGGCGGATTCAGGATGAACATCCCGCTGCCGTAGAGGCCCAGTCCGTCGGTCGGCGGATTCGACACCGTCAGCGTCAGGTGCAGCCAGTTGTTCGGTTGAAGGCGCTTCAACTGTTCGGGAAAGCGCTGCGATTCCAGCCGCGTGACCTGCGGGTACCAGACTGCATAGCAGCCGGTCGCGAAACGCTTCAGGCATTCCGTCATGCAACTCACCACGCGCGCGTAATCCTTCTTGTCCTCGTAGGACGGATCGATCAGTACGAGTGCACGTCGCGGCGGCGGCGGCAGCAGCGCCTTGATACCTTCGAAGCCGTCGCCGGCGAAGATCATCGCGCGTCGCCCCGCGTCGCGAAAATTGTGGCGCAGGACATCGATTTCCGTCGTGTGCATTTCGAACAGGCGCATCCGATCCTGCTCGCGCATCGACCGCCATGCGATGTACGGGGAGCCGGGATAGAAGTGCAGTTCGCCGTCGGCGTTCAGCGCGCGGACCTCATCCACGTAGTCGCCCAGCGCCTCCGGCAGGTTCTTTTCGTTCCACAGCCGGCCGATGCCGGTATCGAATTCCGACGTCTTCGCTGCATAACCGTCGCGCAGCGAGTACACGCCGGCGCCTGCATGCGTATCGATGTACCAGTACGATTTGTCTTTCTTGTTCAGGTAGCGCAGCAGCTGGACGACGACGGCGTGCTTGAGCACGTCCGCGTGGTTGCCTGCGTGAAAACCGTGACGATAACTGAGCATGGCGGGCTGCCTGAAACGAAAGGTGAATCGATGAAAGCGGATCGTGCGCGGCCGTCAGGCCGGGCGCCGAGGCCGCGTATTGTACGCGAGTGGCCGTGAGTCGCCTTACTCGTATGCGTCGCCGACCACGGCCTCGATGCGTTGCTTCACGTCCGGCGTCAGCTTCGCGGCAACGTCGAGCGCGCGCATGTTGTCGCCGATCTGGTCGACCCGCGATGCGCCCGTAATGACCGAACTCACGCGCGGATTCGCGAGCACCCATGCGATTGCCAATTGGCCGGTACTGCAGCCGAGTTCGGCTGCAATCTCGCCGAGCCGTTCGACGATGTCGTTGGCGGCCCGATCGGTCAGGCGTTCGCGCATCCAGTCGTAGCCTTGCAACTGCGCGCGGCTGCCGGCCGGCACGCCGTTGCGGTACTTGCCGGTAAGCAGTCCCGACGCCAGCGGGCTCCAGGTCGTGAGGCCGAGACCGTAATCGTCGTAGAGCCGCGCATATTCCTGTTCGACCCGGGTGCGGTGGAACAGGTTGTACTGCGGCTGCTCGACGACCGGCTTGTGCAGATGATGCCGCTCGGCGATCTCGCACGCTGCGCGGATCTCGTCGGCGCTCCATTCCGACGTGCCCCAGTACAGCGCCTTGCCGCGCACGATCATGTCGCTCATCGCCCACACGGTTTCCTCGATCGGCGTATGCGGGTCGGGCCGATGGCAATAGACGAGGTCGACATAGTCGAGCTGCAGCCGGCGCAGCGAGCCGTCGATCGCGGTCAGCAGGTATTTCCGGTTCAGCGTGTGATACTGGTTCGGGGCTTCCGCGAGCCCCCAGAAGAACTTCGTGGACACGATATAGCTGATACGCGGCCAGTCGAGCGACTTGAGCGCGTGACCCATGATTTCCTCGGATTTGCCGCCGGCGTAGACTTCGGCGTTGTCGAAGAAATTGACGCCCGCGTCGCGGGCCGCGGCGAGGCATTCGCGCGCGACCCGCTGATCGACCTGATTGCCGTACGTCACCCACGAACCGAGGGAAAGCTCGCTGATCTGCAGGCCGGAGCGGCCTAGCCGTCGATAGTGCATGAGAACCTCCTGTCGAACGGAATCGACCTTTAAGCTTAGACGTTTTGCGCGCGAACGGCGGGGCCGATCGTGCACAATGACGGCTGGCACGCCGATACGATTTCGCGATGAGCGCGGATGCGGCGGGCGCGTGTTTTATCGATCCGACAACGGGAGGAGAAGGACATGGCAGCAGATCTGAGCGGCAAGACCGCCGTCGTCACGGGCGCCGCGAGCGGCATCGGCAAGGAAATCGCGCTGGAGCTGGCCAAGGCAGGCGCGGCCGTCGCGAT
>NZ_LPJG01000013.1:0-125324 GCF_001532755.1 Burkholderia sp. MSMB2157WGS
TTCATCTTGATCGTCTTCGCCTGCTCGTCGGTGAGCAGCGAAGCGTCGAACCTGTCCCACGGAATGTCCTTCTCCATATCCCAGCGGACGGCCTCGAGCGACCTGAAAAGTTCCGGATAGAGCATCGTCGTCATCGTCGTCGCAACGCATTCGGCGCCGGTAATCACGCCGATTGCGTGGATGCGGGCGCGACCGCTTCGGCATCGGGCTCGCGGTCGTCCCGATCGTCGTCCACCGAGCGCGGCGACAGCCGGCCGCGCAGCAATGCGTAGTAGAACTGCCGATAGGTGCGGTGGTAATGGCGGATGCGCGGCGCGATCGCGCCATGCAGGTCGTGCAGCCGCTCGATCGGCAGGCTCGGCATCATGTGATGCTCGACGTGATAGTTGTTGCCGTTCGTGAACCACGTCATGAACGCGTTGCTCTCGATCGTCCGCGTGTTGCGAAACGGGTCGGTGCTCGTCAGGTCGCAGCGGTAGTGCTCGGGCATCTCGACCAGTGCATGCACGGGCGCCGCGACGCATACGAGCGGCACGACCCACACCCAGACGGCGAACCACGTGTGCAGCGCGAACGACAGCGCGGCGAGCAGCGCGATCGCCGTGGCCATCAGCAGGTAGTCGCGGCGGATCGCACGCGACACGAGCGCGTTGTCGCCGAAGCGCGCGCCCGGCACGACGAGCTTCGCGACGTTCTTCGCGAACTGGATATAGTGCGCGGCCATCGACAGTCGCCACGCCCACAGCCCGACATTGACGACGGGGCTCGCGCCGTACTGGTCGCCGTAGTCGAAGAACTCCTTGTTCTCCGGCGTGCCGAGCAGCCGGTGATGGCGCAGGTGGCTGTCCTGGTACGCGTGGAACGACACGAGCATCGGCATGCCGAGCAGCACGCCGAACACCATGTTCAGGCGCTTGCTGCGAAACCCCTGGTAATGCAGCGCCTGGTGCTGCAGTTCGACGCCGTGCGCATACATCGCGCCGATCAGCAGGATGCCGACGATCTTCACGATCACGAGCGCCGACAGCGCGAACATCATCCCGTGCGCGACGAGCGCGACGTACACCGCCAGTTTCAGCGAGAAGACCACGCCGCTCGGGCGGCTCTTCATGTCAGCAACCGGTTTCGAGCGGGCAACAGGCGATGAGGTGACGGACAAGACGCTCTCCTTGAGCCGGACCCTGCCCGGCACGATGACGCGGCGACGCTGGCGCGCTGCCGGGATGCAATTCTTCTGTGAGTCGATGCTTCGGACAAACGAATTTTCCGAACGCATTGCATGACGCCTGCGCATGAGCGAACCACATCGTGAACTAGACGACCGGTCGAATGAGACCGACCAGTCACCTCGCGTCCGGGCACGCTGACAAGGAACCTGCGCCGGCCCTCGTGGATGCGCTGCGCTCATGCATAGCCTGCATAGATTCCGTTTGTCGCAGCGGATCGATCCGGCAAGAATCCTCCTCACTCGACGAACGGCGCCGCCGGCACCGTGGCGCGAGCGGCCGTGTTCCTCAAGGGGAGAACCCTCGTGACGAAGTACGCATCCACCATTCATCGCCTGATCGAATCGCTCGAGGACGTCGCGGGCGCCATGCATCGCATGACGTTCGTCGACGACGCAGGCCGCGAAGCGAGCATCACGTACCGGCGCTTCGCGGAAGAGGTGTTTCGCCAGGCCGGCGCGCTGCGCGAGCTCGGTGTGCGCGAGAACGATCTGGTGATGCTCGCGCTGCCCGCATCGGTCGAGCATGCGGTCGCGATGATGGCCTGCGTGATGACGGGCGCGCTGCCCTGCACCGTGCCCGTTCCCGCGCGGCGTGCAACGGCCGGACGGCAGGTGGCGGACGTCGCGTGCGAGTTGTACCGGCCGCGTATCGTCGTTGCCGCGGATGCGCAGGCCGCGGCCTGGCACGATGCGGCGTTTCCCGTGGCGTCCACGCGCGTCGTCGATCTCGCAATGCTGTCGAGCGCCGCGGAGGCCGGCACGCGAGCGCTGATCAGCGCGAAGAGCGGCCGCGATCCGCATCATGTCCAGCTCACGTCGGGTTCGACGTCGCATCCGAAGGCCGCGGTGCTCAGCCACGAGAACGTGATCGCGAACGTGCTCGGCATCGGCGGGTCGGTGCGCTTCGACGTCGCAGCCGGCGACGGCACCGCGTCGTGGCTGCCGCTCTATCACGACATGGGGTTGCTCACGCTGCTGTCGAATCTCCACTACCGCGCCCCGTTGCTGATGATGCAGCCGAACAGCTTCATCCGGAATCCGCTCGGCTGGCTCAAGCGCATCGCATCGGTGCGCGCGACGACGACGTCGGTGCCGACCTTCGCGTTGCGCTACTGCGTGCGCCGCTTCAATGCCGCCGCGATGGACGGCGTCGATCTGTCCGCGTGCCGCAACATCTTCATCGGCGGCGAACGCGTCGACGATGCGACGCTGCGCGATTTCGCCGCGACGTTCGCGCCGTACGGCCTGGCGGCGTCGGCGCTGCAACCGTGCTACGGGATGGCCGAATCGACGCTCGCGGTATCGATGCACCGTGCATGGCACGAAGGCGCGGTCGACGGCGCACCGTACGTGATCGCCGACACGCTCGACCGGCGCGCGCTGATCGAGCGCCGCGACGCGCAGCCGGCCGCCGCGAACGACGGCCACGAGACGGAAACCGAAACTGTGCTCGCGATGGGCACGCCGATCGAAGGGATGGCGTTCCGCATCCTCGACGACGGCGACCACGCGCTGCCGAATCGCGCAGTCGGCGAAGTCGCGATCCGCGGCACGTCGGTGATGCTCGGCTACCTGAACCCCGACGACGGCACGATCGCCGCGCCGCTGACGGCCGACGGCTGGTTCCGCACCGGCGACATCGGCTACGTCGCGGACGGCCAGCTGCATATCCTCGGCCGCAAGAAGGAAGTGATCATCATTCGCGGCAGCAACTATTTCCCGCACGAGATCGAGGAAGCGCTGGCGTCGCACGGCGCGCTGCGCAAGAGCACGTGCATCGCGTTCGGTCTGCCCGATCCGGAAACCGGCACCGAGCGGCTGGTCGTCGCGATCGAGGCGCGGCCCGTCGACGCCACGGCGCAAACGCGGTCCGAGTGCCAGCAGCTGCTCGCGTCGCGCATCGGGTTCGCCGCGCAGGATCTGTGTTTCGTCGAGCCCGGCTCGCTGCCGCGCACGACGAGCGGCAAGCTGCAGCGCCTGAAGTGTCGCGATCTCTATGCGAACGGCGCGTTGCCCGTGATTCCCGCGTCGGCCGCCGTCGAAGCGGGCCAGGGAGCGTTCGCATGACGGCCGCGTCGCTGGGCCCCGTGCTCGAGCTGCGCGACGTCACCCGCGTGTACGACGGCGCGGGACGCGTCGTCGCCGTACGCGGCGCGACGATCTCCATCGGCCGGCGCGACGTCGTCGCGCTCGTCGGCCCGTCGGGCAGCGGCAAAAGCACGCTGCTCAACCTCGCCGGCTTTCTCGACGTGCCGAGCAGCGGCGAACGCTGGCTCGAAGGCCGCCGGATCGACGACGCGCCGGACACGCTCGAACGGATTCGCCGCGAGCGCATCGGCTTCGTGTTCCAGCAATTCAACCTGATTCCGGTGATGTCGGCGCTCGAGAACGTCGAACTCGGCTGCTTCGCGTGGGGCACGCCGCGCACGCGGCGCGAACGCGCTCGCGCGATGCTCGACGCGGTGGGGCTCGCCGCGCGCGAACGACACCGCCCCGGCGAGCTGTCGGGCGGCGAACAGCAGCGTGTCGCGCTGGCCCGCGCGCTCGCCAAGGAGCCGGCGATCGTGATCGCGGACGAGCCGACCGCGAGCCTCGACAGCGCCAACGCGCGGGCGGTCGCCGAGCTGATCCTCGACACCAACCGCACGCTGGGCACCGCCTTTCTGATTGCGTCGCACGACGATCGTTTGTGCGCGCACCTGCCGCGCCGCATCGAGATGCGCGACGGCGTACCGGGAGTGAATCGTGAACTGGTCGACGTTTGCGTGGCGTAACCTCTGGCGCAACCGGCGCCGCACCGTGCTGACGATGGCGATGATCGGCGTCGCCGCGTTCGCGTCGAGCCTCGCGCTCGGCTACGTGATCGCGACGTTCGACGCGGTGCGCGAAGGGTCGATCGACAGCGGCGTCGGCCATGTGCAGGTGTTGCATCGCGGCTATCTCGACCTGATCGGCGAACGGCCGCTGCAGTACGGGCTGACCGCCGACGAGCAGGCTGCCGCGACGCGCGCGATCGCCGCGCTGCCCGGCGTCGCGACGACCGCGCGCGGCATCGACTTCGACGGGCTCGTGTCGAACGGCGATCTGAGCTACGGCTTCGTCGGCGAAGGAATCGAGCCGAACCGCGAGCCGCCCGGCTTCTTCGACTATCACACGGTGCTGTCGGGCCGCTATCTGTCGTCGACGCATGCGGGCACCGAAGTCGTCGTCGGCGCCGAACTCGCGCGCAAGCTCGGCGTGCACGTCGGCTCGGTCGTGCAACTGATGGCGTCGACCGCGCACGGCGGCATCAACGCGACCGACGCGCAGATCGTCGGGGTGATGAGCACCGGCAACAAGGACGTCGACGAACGGATCGTCGACGTGACGTTCACGGCCGCGCAGGCGCTGCTGCGCACCGATCGCGCGTCGCGCATCGCGGTGTTCCTGTCGAATACCGCGCATACGCCGGCCGCCGCCGCGACGCTGCGCGCCGCGCTGCCGACGCTCGACGTGCGGACCTGGGACCAGCTCGTGTCGCTCTATCACCAGGTCGTCGCGCTGTACAAGAACCAGTTCTCGGTATTCGGCGCCATCCTTTGCGTGACGATCCTGCTGTCGATGAGCAACTGGATCCTGATGAGCATCGTCGAGCGGCGCCGCGAGATCTCGACGCTGCGCGCGCTCGGCGTGCCGGCCGCCACCGTGCGCGGCGTGCTGATCCAGGAAACCGCGCTGCTCGGCCTGCTCGGCGCGGCCGCCGGCATCGCGCTCGCGCTGCTGACGATGGTCGCGCTCAATCACGCGCAGATCCACCTGCCCGCGCCGCCCGGTCGCGTGAAACCGATCCTGCTCGAATTCACCGTGTCGCCCGTGGCCGTGGCCGCCGTCGAAGCCGCGTTCGTCGTGCTCGGCGTGGCCGCGGCGCTGCTCGCGACGCTCGGGCTCGCGAAACGCAACATCCTCGAAGGACTCGCCCCATGAATCGCATTCGCGTTACGTTCGCCGCGCTCGTCGCGTGCGCGCCGCTCGCCGCCCTCGCAGCCGACGTGCCGACGGCCCAGACCATGCTCGCCCGCGCCGACGCTTACCGCAGCACGGCCGCCGATACGCAGACGAACATCCGGATCACCAACGAGGTCGGCGGACAAGCCGGCGACGCGACCCGCTATCTCGTCTACACGCGCGGCAACGGCGACACGCTCGCGCTCACGCGCAGCGGCGAGAACGACGGCCAGAAATACCTCGCGACCACGCGCGGGCACTGGTTCTACGTGCCGAACACGCGCAGCGCGGTGCGCATCAACGGGATGCAGCGACTGCAAGGCGAAGTCGTGATCAGCGACATCACGCGCACGCACTGGGCGGACAGCTATCGCGCGACGGCAACCCCAGGCACGACGCCGATCGACGGCAAGCCGGCCACCGAGCTCGACCTGACCGCGACCGACCCCGACAACGTGTACCCGACGATCAAGCTGTGGGTCACGCCCGATACCGACGTGCCGGTGCGCGCGCAGTTCTTCCTCGCGAGCGGCCTGCTGTTTCGCAGCGCGGATTTTTCCGCGCCGGTCGACGCGAACGGCCGCAAGGTGATCCGCAAGATCACGTATCGCAACGAGGTCGAGAAGCAGCGCGCGAGCGTCGTCGACATCCTCGACGGCCAGCCGCGCAAGATTCCGTCGGGCTGGTTCAACCCCGACACGCTCGCCGATGGCCAGTGAGTACGACGCCGATGCCGACGCTCGTCGTGACCGCCTCCGTTCATCGTCCGGCCGGACCAGCCGCCGCTGGCCGGGGATCGCGCTCGCCATCCCGCTCGCGCTCGGCTGCACGCTCGCGCATGGAGAATCGCTGATGGACCAGCTCGGCACGCTCAACGGTATCGGCTACGCGCGCTCCGTCGACAGCATGGACGGCCGCGCGCTGCTCGGCCGCCTGATCGGCGACTCGCCGCGCAATCTGCAGGAAGCCGGCCTGCTCGCACGCATCGACGGCGAGAACCTGTTCGCGAATGCGCGCGTCGTCGCCGGCAATCATTCGCTCGGCGCGCAAGCGAGCCGCTTCAACGAAGCCGGCGTGCGCTACGCGTTCGACAACGGCATCACGCTCACGGCCGGCAAGCGGATCGACGCGCTCGACACGTCGCAGGCGTTCTTCCCGCTCGGCTTCTTCCAGAAACGGGCCGCGACGGCCGACATCTACGACCGCTACGGCGACGTCGAAGGCACGCCGCTCGTCGAAGCGAAATGGGCCGGCGAGCAGACCACGCTGCAGTTCATCGCCGGCGAGAACCGCACGCTGCGCAACGACGTCGACAACCGCGACGTCGAAGGCGCGACGCAGCTCGTGCGCGGCGCATACAACTGGTCGGGCGGCTCGGCCGCCCTGCTCGCCGGCCGTCACGCGGGCCGCGGCGGCGCCGGCGCGACGCTGTCGTTCGACGTCGCGCGCTCGAACACCGTCTATGCGGGCGCCTGGCTCGAACGCGGCACGACGCGGCCGCTGCCCGCGTTCATCGCGAACGGCACGCCGCTCGATTCGGCGGCTGCGTACGACGCCGTCGATCGCCGCAACGATCGTCAATACATGTGGCGCAGCGCGGTCGGCATGCAGAGCGCGCTGCCCGGCAACCTGTCGCTGATCGTCGAGTGGTCGCACGACGAAGCGCGTTACGACGCGAGCCAGTGGCGCAGGATGGTCGGCGCGGCGCAGGCGAACAACGCGCTGCTGCCCGTCGCGCCCGGCGCCGCGCTGGCCGGCCTCGGCGGCACGGCCAACTTCGTGAGCGTCGACGGCAGCCTGCGCGACTACCTGTTCGCGCGGCTCGGCAAGAAAATCGGCCGCGTCGAGTATTCGCTGCGCGGCGTCTATTCGCCGCAGGACAAGGGCCTGCTCGCGATCGCGCAGGTCGTCGCCGACGTGAACAAGCGCGTGAGCGTCGACGTCGCCGTCACGCGCGCATTCTCCGACAGCCAGTCCGAGTACCGGATGGTCGGTCTCGGCACCCGTATCGACGCCGCCGTGCGCGTGCGTTTCTGACAGGAACCCTGCCATGTCCACGCTTTCCGTTCCCGCTTCGACCGCCACGCCGCCCTCGCCGCTGCTGCTGCGCGTGGCCGACCAGGCCGCGTATCCGGTGCTGCGCCACCTCGACACGCTCGGCACCCCGCCGCGCGCGGCGGCCCGGCTGGTTGAAGCCGCCGCCGTGCGGCTGCTCGACAGCGAGATGGTGATCGCGCTGCGCGCGTCCACACCGGACGTGCTGCCCGATGCGTCCGCGTCGACGCCGCTTCGGCACGACGAGGCGCCGCTCACCGAAGCGCTGCTCGAACAGATCGGCCGCGAAGGGTTTCATCACCTGTTCAAGCCGTTCATGCGCGCGTTCATCCGCATCATGTTCGGGCTGTTCTTCTCGGACGATCAGAACCGCCGCGCATGCGAGTGCATCGACGCCGGCCACAACTTCGCGTTCCTGATGAGCGACGGCGGCGGGCCGACGCTGGCCGCCTGGCGCACCGTCGCACGCAGCGACGACAACGGGCTCGCGCTCACGGTCGACAAGGTGTGGGGCATCGAGGCGCACCGCGACTGCATGGCCGTCGTCGCGGCACGCCTGCCGGGTGTGATGTTCCCGGCCGCCTATCTCGTGTGGCCCGACGAGTACCGAAAGCTGACACGCGCAACCTGCGGCGCGCCGTTCCTCGCGGGCAACCTGCAGCTCGCGAACGTCGGCGGCCAGGTGCGCATCGCCGCCGAGGATCGCCTGCGGATCGGCGGCCCGACCGTGTTCAACAAATACCTGACCGTCGTGCGGCCGTACTTCGTGCGCGCGCTGATGGCGCACGTCGGCTGGCTCGAACGGACCGGCCGCGTCGAGCTCGACGCCGACGCCCGCGCGGTGCACCGCTTCATCGCGGACGCCGCGCGCAACCAGACCGACGACGCGCACTACAGCTTCGGCAAGGTGCAGCGCGTGCTCGCGATCAAGCTGCTGTCGAACGAGTTTCTGAGCGCGCTCGTCCGCGACGGCAAGGTGCCGCTGTTCGACGACCAGCGCGACCTGCTGGCGTTTTCGAAGATGGAAGGCAGTTCGTACCGTTGTTATCACGAGCTTCGCAAGAGCCTGCGCTGCGAAGCCGGCAGTTGACCCACGCGACAGGCCGATCGATCCCGATCAATCCAACTCAACTTCAGGAGCTCCCCTCATGACGACCCAGAACGTTCCGGCCGACGCGCTCGACATCCTGTCCCGCGAAGTCGCGAAGATCCTCAACGTCGAAACCGTCGACACGGACGCCGGCATCGGCGAACTCGGCATCGATTCGCTGAACATCGTCGAGCTGATCGTGTTCTGCGAACAGCTTTACGGTTCGATCGATCCGGAAGCGCTGAACATCACGCAATACACGACGCTGCAGCAGCTCGACGCGCAGCTGCGCCGCCAGCAGCACGCGGCCTGATACGACGATGCTCGCGCCCCTTGCCCCCGTGGCGGCAGCCGCCGTCCAGCCGGCTCCGGCGACCGCGCTGACCGTGCAGGCGCTCGCGTACCGGCGCGTCGCGCCGTCGCGCGACGGCGCGGCCGTGCCGCTCGACGACGCGGCCCGCTCGATCGGCGCGCTGGCGTGTGCCGAACGCGAGCGGCTGTGCGGCGCGATCGGCGCTGACGACTACGTGGTCAGCTCGACGATCCTGTCGATGCTGCTGATGAACGACTCGCCGCAGCATCGCGTGTTCGCGCAGGCGCTCGCCGGTACGAACGACTACACGCCCGACTGGATGACGTGCTCGTACGAGTGCGCGGGCTGGGGCTACGTGCTGCGCCGCACGCTCGCGACCGCCGCCGAGACCGGGCCGCGCACGCTGCTGCTGCAGATCGTCGACATCGACGTGCACGGCTATACGTACTGGCACGGGAATCCCGCCTGGGGGCGCTCGGGCTTCGGCGTCTGCACGCTGCTCGTCGACGTCGGCCGCGAACCGGCGCAGTCGGTCGTCGCGGACGCCGCGCCGCCGGCCAGCGCGGTCGTGCGGCTCGGTCGCGACATCCGCACGTTCTGCGCGGCGCGCCCCGGGCTGCACGCGGCGCTGCCGTTCTTTCCGGCCACGTCGCGCCGCGCGCTGCTCGCGTCGGTCGGCAAGACGCCGCTGCTACCGGACGGCCACGGCCTGTTCGGTCATGCGTTCGGCAGCGACCCGTGGCTGTCGGTGCTGCTCGCCCACCGCGACGGCGACACGCCGCGCCGCGCGGCCGTCTGCTCGCTCGCGCTGAACGGCTATTACGCGATCGCCGACGTCGCGTTCGCGCCGGACGCGACGTTCTCTCTCGACGGCGAGGCGTGACATGGTGCGACCCGTTCACTTCACGTACCGGATCGCGCGCGACGTGCGCCAGCCGGTTGCGGTCGCGGCCAGCGCATACCGGATGCCGCTCGACACGCCGGCCGACTATGCGCGCGCCGCGCTCGCGGAGGCGGCCGGCGACGCGTACGACGCGGGCAATACGTACGACGTGGCCGGCGGCGAACGACGCGTGCTGCTCGACCACGTCCAGTATTTCGCATTCCTCGCGGAAATCGCGGCGCGGATTCGCGGCGCCGTGCATCCGGACGCGCGCCTGTTCATCGAAGTTTGTGCGCCGTATTTCGGCGCGCTGCCGGCCGAACTGCTCGCGCCGCACGTGCTGCTCGGCGTGCACCTGTACGACGAAGCGTTGCGCGACGCCGCCCGCGGCGCGCCGGTCGTCTGGATCGGCGACCGCATCCTGCGCGATGCGGAATTCGCCGGCGACAACCGCGTGTGCTGCGCGATCTGGCCCGCGCGGCTCGCCGATGCGTTCGACACGCAACTGCGCGGCGCGTGGCCGGCCTATGCGATCCGGCTCGACCCGCACCCGGGCGCGTCGCGCGCCGCCGCTCCGTTCATCGATTCCGCCCATCATTCCGGCGCCGCCGCGCGGCCGGGGAGACCCTGACATGAATGACACGCTTACCGTGATGCAGGACACGGCCGATATCCGCTGGTCGATGCCCGTCGATGCGCTGATGTCGAACGACTACGCGCTGCGCGAAGAGGCGCTGAACCGGCTGTACGAGAAGGCGAAGGCCGCGCAGTGGGATGTCGCGGCCGACGTCGACTGGAGCCACGACCTCGACCCGGCGAATCCGCTCGGCATGCCCGACCCGACGCTGCTGATCTACGGCACCGAGCTGTGGGGCAAGCTCGCCGACGCCGACAAGCGCGAGGTGCGCCACCACGCGCAGGGCTGGCTGCTGTCGCAGATCCTGCACGGCGAGCAGGCCGCGCTGATCTGCGCGTCGAAGCTCGCGTCGGCCGAGAGCGGCCTGAGCGCGCGCCTGTGCGCGGCCGCGCAGATGATGGACGAAGCGCGCCACGTCGAGGCGTACGCGAAGCTCGTCAACGAGAAGCTCGACGTCAGCTACCCGATGAGCCGCTCGCTGAAGGGGCTGCTGCACGACACGATCACGAGCAGCGCGCTCGACATGACGAACCTCGGGATGCAGGTGCTCGTCGAGGGCATCGCGCTGTCGATCTTCCAGAGCGTCGTCGCGTACAGCACCGATCCGTTCGTCAAGGACCTGTTCTTGCGGATCCAGCGCGACGAGGCGCGTCACTTCGCGGTCGGCCGGATCACGCTGTGCCGCGTGTACGCGGAAATGAGCGCGCACGAGCTGCGCGAGCGCGAGGAATTCGTCTGCGAAGGCGCGGCCGTGCTGTACGAACACCTGTGCGCGGACGACATCTGGGAACCGATGGGGCTGTCGAAGCGCGAATGCAGCGCGATGGTGCGCGAATCGCCGGTGTCGAGCTCGATCCGCCGCTCGATCTTCCGGCGCCTCGTGCCGACGATCCGCGAGATGGGCCTGCTCACGCCAACCGTGCAGGCGACCTTCGAAAAGCTCGACGTCCTCGACTACGCGGCGATGCCGCTCAACTGACATGACGATGCCCTCCTCCCACGCATCCCGCGACGCCGGCTTCTGGATCGGCATCGACGCAGTGGCCTACGAGCTGCCGGGCCCACCCGTCGATATCGAGGCCTGGGCCGCCGAACGCGACTATCCGGCGCAGCGGGCGGCCGCGATCGCGCAGTCGGGCAGCCGCTATTTCCATATGGCGCTCGACACGAGCGAGACCGATCTCGCGATCGCGGCCGTCGGCCGGCTGCTCGACACCGCGCGCGTGCATCCGTCCGACGTCGGCGCGATCGTGCACGTGCACACGCAGCAGTTCAGCGTGCCGCCGGCGCCGCGCAGCCTGCCGCATGAAGTGGCCGCGCAGTTCGGCATCGAGCCGCTGTGGCTCGGCTCCGTCGCGCAACTGAACTGCGTGTCGGTCGCGGCCGGCATCGAGACCGTGCGCGCGCTGATGCGCCGCCATCCGCAGCTCGATGCGGCGCTCGTCGTGTCGTCCGACCGCGTGTACGGCGAGGATTACCGGATGCGGCAGATGACGGGCGTGCAGTGCGACGGCGCGGCCGCGATGCTGATCGCGCGCAACAGCACGAAGAACCGGCTCGGCGGCATCGCGATCGAGACGCACGCGAAATGGCATCGCGGGTCCGACACCGTCGCCGCGAACGAGGCCGACCTGATCATGATGGAGTGGCCGTACACGCGCCGCGCGATCGACGCAGCCGTCGCGCTCGAGCCGCATGCGCTCGACGCATACGATCTCGTGCTGCCGCACAACGCCGACCTGCCCGGCTGGAACGCGCTGTGCCGCGCGATGCGCGTGCCGGCCGAGCGGCTGTATGCGGAAAACATCCATGCGCGCGGTCACGCGTGCTGTTCGGACTTTCCGATCAACTTGGCCGACGTGGGGCTCGATGCGGTCGCGCGCGGCCGGCGCGTGCTCGGCGTGATGCAGTCGAACTGCGGCGCGTATGCAGCCGCCACGCTTCATCCGGTGGGTCGCCATGACGCCTGAACGCCTGCTTCCGCCCGCCGGCGATCACGCCTGGATCGCCGACCTGCGTACGCCGTGCTACGTGTACGAGCCGGACGTCGCGATCGCCCGCTACCGGTCGCTGAAGGCGCGGCTCGGCACGCGGCTGATCGTGTCGCTGAAGGCGAACCCGAACCAGGACATGCTCGCGCGCTGCGCGCATGCGTACGAGGACGGCGTCGAACTCGCGAGCCGCGGCGAGCTCGACGCTGTGATCGGCCGGATCAAGACGCCGCGTTACCTGAACAATCCGGCGATGGACGAGATGTTCATGCGCGCGGGGCTCGCGTCGCGCTGCCATTTCGTGCTCGACAACCCGGACGCGGTCGCGCGTTTCGTGCCGCTCGCGCACGAAGCGGCGGCGGGCGGCAGCACGCCCGGCGCGGTGCTGCTGCGCGTGAATGCCGGCGCACTGGCGGGCGTCCACGCGCGCTCGCTGTGGCACGACCACTTCGGGATGACGCCGAACGAGGCGCACGACGCGGTGCGCACGCTCGCGGCCGCCGGCCTGCCCGTGGCCGGGCTGCACGTGTTCTCCGGCCCGCATTCGTTCATCCGCCAGGACGCGACGCAGCCCGACACGCTCGTGCTGCCCGAATTGCTCGCGGCGCTGGCCCGCGATCTCGCGCCGGCCAACGGTGCGCCGCTCGGCGCGCTGAGCCTCGGCGGCGGCTTTGCCGACGATCACCCGGGCGATGCCGCGTTCGAACGCTATGCCGCCGCGCTCGCGCCGCTGGCCGGCCGGTATTCGCTCGCGCACGAATCCGGCCGCGCGATCTTCGCCGATGCGGGCGTGTTCGCGACGCGCGTCGTCGCGGTGAAGGCGTGGCAGGACCGCACGATCGCCGTCTGCGACGGCGGCCTGTCGCATGCGTTCCTGCTCGCGCAGACCGAATCGGTGATGCGCCGCCTGGCCACGCCGTCGCTCGTGCGCCTCGCACCCGCGCCGGTCCCTCGCGGCGTGCCGACGCTCTACGTCGGCAGCACCTGCAGCCGCGCGGACGTGATCGGCCGCGACGACACGGGCGCGCCACCCCAGGTCGGCGACATCGCCGTGTTCGCACGCTGCGGCGCGTATCACCGCACGTACTCGATGGCGCATTTCCTGTCCCACGAAGCCGCGCACGTGTACGTGCGGCCGGCCTAGACCTTCCAGAGGAGCCGATCATGAACGCATTGATCAGCGTCGCCGACCTGCTCGAACACGGCGCGCAGCGCTGGCCGCAGCGTCCGGCTTATGCCGACGGCGGCGGCACACTGACTTACGACCAGCTCGCCCGCGCGGTCCGGCGCGCCGCCGCCGTGCTGGCAGCGCGCGGCGTGCAGCCCGGCGAACGCATCGCGATCTACGCGCCGAAGCGCATCGAAACCGTGGTCGCGATGCTCGCGGCCAACGCACTCGGCGCGATCTTCGTACCGGTCAATCCGCAGTTGAAGGAAGCGCAGATCGAACATATCGTCGCCGACAGCGGCGCCGCGCTGTTCGTGACCGGCGCGCAGCGACTCAAGCGCCTGCCGGCGCTCGCCGCGCTCGTCGGCGAACGCGTGATGCTGATGGAGGCACTGGCCGATGCGATCGACTCGCCCGGCACCGACACGCCGGCGTCGGCAGCGGCCGCCGCCGGCCGCCCGGTCGACGACGATCCGGCCGCGCTGCTCTATACGTCCGGCTCGACCGGCAAGCCGAAAGGCGTCGTCGTGTCGCATCGCAACCTGGTGTCGGGCGCGTTCAGCGTCGCCGCGTACCAGGGGCTCGCCGAAGACGACGTCGTGCTCGGCGTGCTGCCGCTCAGCTTCGATGCGGGCCTGAGCCAGCTCACGACCGCGCTGGCGTCCGGCGCGTGCTATACGCCGCTCGACTTCCTGCAGCCGGCCGAAGTGCCGCGCCATTGCGACGCGTTCGGCGTCACGTCGATCACCGGCGTGCCGCCGCTGTGGATGCAGCTCGCGTCCGCCGGCTGGAGCGACGCCGCACGCACGCGGATCCGCCGCTTCGCGAATACCGGCGGGCATCTCGCGACGCCGCTGCTGCACCGCCTGCAGGCGCTGTTCACGCAAGCGTCGCCCTACCTGATGTACGGGCTCACCGAGGCCTTCCGCTCGACGTACCTCGCGCCGGCCGACGCGGCGCTGCGCCCGACGTCGATCGGCAAGGCCGTGCCGAACGCGGAAATCCTCGTGCTGCGCGCGGACGGCAGCGAATGCGCGGCCGACGAACCCGGCGAACTCGTGCATCGCGGCGCGTTCGTCACGCTCGGCTACTGGAACCGGCCCGAGCTGACCGCGCAGCGGTTTCGCCCGCTGCCGCGCCGGCACGGCGAGATCCCGCGCCCGGACGTCGCCGTGTGGTCCGGCGACATCGTGCGGCGCGACGCGGACGGCTATCTGTATTTCGTCGCGCGCGGCGACGACATGATCAAGACGTCCGGCTATCGCGTGAGCCCGACCGAGGTCGAGGACGTGCTGTTCGCGTTGCCGCACATCCGCGAGGCCGCCGTGTTCGGCGTGCCGCACCCGGCGCTCGGCGAGGCGATCGCCGCGTGCGTCGTGTCGACGCTCGACGCCGCCGCCTGCCGCGCCGACATCGCGCGGGCGTGCCGCGACGCGTTGCCCACCTACATGAACCCGCTCGTCGTCGAGCCGCTGCCGGCGTTGCCGCGCAACCCGAACGGCAAGATCGACCGACCGGCGCTGAAAGCGCAGTATCGCGACGCATTCGCGCGCCCGAACCTCGAGGAGACCGCCGCATGACCTTGTCGACGCTCGATGAAACCTGTATCGGCGCGCCCCGCGTCGCCGCGCCCGGCACGCTCGCGTTGTCCGGCGGCGTCGTGGTGTTGCCGCCCGCCGTCGTGTTCAGCGCGATCCAGGCGCAGGAGCGCCATCCCGGCTACCGGCACCTGCTGCTGCCGCAGGCGCGCTTTGCGCGGCCGCGCGGCACGGGCGCGCTGACGCCCGACGAAGGCGCGCGCCTCGCGCCGGGCGGCCGCCCCGTGCTGCGCGTCGCGCCGCCCGGGCGCAGCCTCGCCGACCTGGCCGCCGACGCGGCGCTCGACCTGCGCGACCAGCTCGGCTCCGGCGCGCTTGCGCGCACGACGCACGTGATCGTCGCGAGCTGCGCACTCAACGAAGGCATCGGCGACTCGGTCGTCGGCCGCATGCAATACGAACTCGGGCTGCAGCGCGTGACGCCGTTCGCGCTCGGCCAGAACGGCACGCTCGGCTGGTATTCGGCGCTGATGCTGCTCGACGGGCTGCTCGACGAAGGCGACCAGGCGCTCGTGATCCTCAGCGACAAGTGGCTCTATCCGTTCTTCCGCCAGTTCGGCGACCTGGTCGGCTACGGCGACGCGGCCGCCGCACTGCTCGTGTCGCGCGCGGGCCCGGCGCCGGAGCCGGCCGCATGGGGCGGCGTGCGGGCCGTCGCGCTCGAATTCGGGCCGTCGATCGCCGATCCGTGGGCCGATGCGCCGGTCACGCTGCGCGACACGCTCGCGCCGGTCGCCGCCCGCGCGATCCGCCGCGCGCTCGAGCAAGCCAACCTGCGCGCGAGCCAGATCGACTGGTGCGTGCCGCCCGGCTTCGATCCCGGCTTCGCGGCGCGCGTGGCCGACGCCGCGTCGATTCCGGTCGCCGCGCGCATCCAGCACGATGGATCGGGCCATCTGTCGTCCGCCGAATCGGCCGCCGCGCTGATCCGGCTCGCGGGCGCGCTGGACGAAGGCGAACGCCGCACGGTGCTCGTGTGGGACGCGGCGCTGCACGGCGCGGCGGCGGCGGCCGTCGTCGATCTGGCCGGCGGCCTCGACGCCGCGCTCGATATCGAAGGAGACGCATGATGAGCGCATACAAGGTCAGCCTGCGCGAACTGCGCTTCTTTCTGTGGGAACTGTTCGAGGCCGACCGGCACTTTCTCGAACATGGGCCGTACAGCGCGCACGATCGCGCGTCGGTCGATGCGCTGCTCGAACGCGCCCGCGATTTCGCGCTCGACCTCGGCCGCAGCTACCAGCAGGCCGACGTCGAGGGCTGCACGCTGCTCGACGACGGCCAGGTACGGATTCCTTCGCATTTCCACGCGCTGTGGGCGCGCTTTCGCGACGAGTGGTCGAACACGCTGTTCGGCACCGCGCACGGGCTGCCGCCGATCGTCACGCAGATGATCTACGAGATGTTCATGGGCGCGAATCCGTCGTTCATGACCTACGGCGGCTTCACGCGCCCCGCGATCAAGCTGCTGCAGATGCACGGCACGCCGCACCAGAAAGCGCTCGTCGCGCCGCTCGAAGCGTACCGCTGGGACGCGTGCTTCTGCGCGACCGAGCCGCAGGCCGGCACCGACCTCACCGCGGTCGCGCTGCGCGCGACGCCGCTCGAACGCGACGTCTACGCGATCGACGGCGAGAAGGTCTATATCTCGGCCGGCATGCACGAACTGACGGAAAACACGCTGTACTTCGTGCTCGGCCGCATCGACACGGCGTCGCCGGATTCGTTCTCGCTGTCGTGCCTCGTCGTGCCGCGCTTCTGGCCCGACGAGGCAACCGGCGAGCTGCAACCGAACCACGTCGACTGCATCGGCCTGCCGCGCAAGATGGGGCTGAAGGGTTGCGCGAACACGCACCTCGTGTTCGGCGCGAACGGCACGACCAAGGGCTGGCTGCTCGGCGGCCGGCGCAACGTCGGGTTGCTGCAACTGATGCCGCTGATGAACCAGGCGCGGATGAGCACCGGGATGTTCGGCGTCGGCGTCGCGTCGAGCGCGTACCTGCACGCGGTCGAGTATGCGGGCCGCCGGTTGCAGGGCCGGCCGATCGAGCGCGCGTCGAACACGAACGCCGCGCGCGTCGCGATCGTCGAGCACGCGGACGTGCAGCGCATGCTGGTCGACATGAAAAGCCGCGTGGACGGCTGCCGCGGGCTGCTCGGCAAGCTCGCGGCGACCGCGACGCGCGCGGCGATGCTCGAAGCGACGCCCGACGCCGACCCGGCCGAGATCGAACGCCATCGCAAGCTGCAATTGCTGCTGACGCCGATCTGCAAGGCGTTCATCTCCGACCAGGCGTGGCGCATCTGCGAGACGGCGATCCAGGTGCACGGCGGGCTCGGCTACACCGACGCGAGCCCCGTCGAGCAGAACGCGCGCGACGTGAAGATCCTGTCGATCTGGGAAGGCACGAACTACATCCAGGCGCAGGACCTCGTGCGCGACAAGCTCGGCTTCGGCCGTCATTCGCGGCTGATCCAGTACTACCGCGACGAACTCGACGCGTTTCTCGCCCATCAGCATCAGCCCGGCACGCATGCGGAACTGCGGCCGCTGTTCGATGCGCTGCGCGCGGGCGCCGACCGGATCGCCGCCGCGCTCGACGACATCGCGCGCGACGTGCAGGACGGCCACACGCATCGCAGCAGCCAGTTCTACACGCGCTTCCTGGAGATGTTCGGCGTGGTCACGTCGGCGTGGGTGCTGCTCGAATCGGCGACGATCGCCGCGCGCCGGCTCGACGCGCCCGAAACGGCCGACGCGCCGGCCGAGCTCGCGTTCTATCGCGGCAAGCTGAAAAGCGCGCGCTATTACTTCGCGAACGTGCTGCCCGTCGTCGACCAGCACGCGGCCGTGATCGCCGCGATGGCGCACGCGGCAATCAGCGTCAGCAGCGACGAACTCGCCGTGGCGGAATGACATGGACACGACACTCGATTCCCGCACCTCCATCCCCGCGGCCGGCGATGCGCCGCGCAACCTGCTGGGCCGCCCGGCGACGCGCCATCGCGGCACCGACATCGACGGCGCGACGCTTGACCCCGAAGCGCTGCGCGTGCGCGACCTCGACCTGAACGCGCTGATCGGTGCGACGACGTTCGAAGGCGCGCTCGCGCATCTATGGTTCGACGTCGCGCCCGGCAGCGCCGCGCATCGTGCGCACGAGGCGACGCTCGGTGCGCGGCTCGCGGCGTTCGCCGACGCGCTGGCGCCGGGCTCGGTCGGCCAGTCGGTCGCCGCCGACCTCGGCGCGGCAGGCGTCGCGCCGGTGTTCGCGGCCGCGTCAGGCCTGCTGCGCGGCCTCGACGACGTGACCGGGCGCGTGCGCGGCCCGGCGCCGGACGATGCCGATCTCGACACGATGCTGCTGTGCGCGGCCGCCGCGCCGTTCCTGCTGCACGCGGCGATCGAGGGCCGGCCGTTCGCCGCCGGCACGGCCGGCCGCGCGTCGCTCGACGCGGCCACGACGCAGGCGCAACGCATGCTCGTGCTGACCGGCGCGACGCGCGGCGATGCGCCGGCGCAAGCGGCCATGGACATGCTGCTCGTCGCCTGGCACGCCGGCTTCGGCTACATCACGCCGACCGTGCTCGCGCCGCGCGTCGCGATCGGCACCGGCGTCACGCTCGCGCAGGCGATCGCGTCCGGCTTCCTCGCCAGCGGGCCGTCGCACGTCGGCGCGGCGCTCGAAGCGATGCAGTGGCTCGCGGCGCTCGCACGCTCGGTGCCGGGCGGCGCCGGCGCGCCGCCGGCCGCGCTCGACGCGGCCGGTCGCGCGGCGATCGATGCGGCGCTCGACGCGAAACGCACGCTGTACGGCTTCGGCCATCCGCTGTTCGTCGCCGATCCGCGTCCGCCGCACCTGCGCGGCCGGTTCGCGGCATGCGGCTTCGACGGCGGCTACGTGACGCTGTTCGACGCGTGCTGCGCGCAGGCCGACGCGCGCCGCGCGCTGCGGCCGAACATCGATTTCCTGACCGCCGCGACGCTGCTCGAACTCGGCGTCGCCGCGCCGTCGTGGGGCGTCGGCGTCGGGCTCGGCGCGCGCATCGCGGCGATGGCCGCGCATGCGGTCGAACGGCGCCGCCGCCCCGCGTTCGGCGTCAACAGCGCGACCGCGCGACGGCTCCTGGCCGCCGTGCCGGTCGGCTGGCTGTGAACCCTCACCCTTTCGCACAAGGAACGTCATGCTGCTCAAGAACCTGCGCCCGGCGAACGACTACGATCGCTTCGCCACCGAAACGCTCGAACCCTGGGACCTGCTGTTCATCAGTCGCATCCGCCAGCTGGCGCGCGGGATGACGCCGGGCACGATCGCCGACATCGGCACGGCCACCGGCGTCGTGCCGGTGCGCCTGGCGACCGATCCGGCGATGCGCGGCTGGCGTTACGTCGGCATCGACCTCGATCCGGCGATGCTCGACGAAGGCCGCCCGCGCATCCGCGAACTCGGGCTCGACGACACGATCGAGATGCGCGTCGGCGACGCGCTCGCGCTGCCGTTCGACGACGGCACGCTGACGATGGCGGTCGGCCGCGCGACGCTGCATCACCTGCCCGACAAGGCGCTCAGCCTGACCGAGATGTATCGCGTGCTGGAGCCGGGCGGCATCGCGCTCGTGCACGACATGCGCCGCGACGCGCCGCAGCACCTGCTCGACCGCTTCACCGAGATGCGCGCGGCCGCCGACTATCCGCCGACCCACGTCGAGGAAAAAATCACGCTCGACGAAGCGCATGCGCTCGTCGCCGCGGCCGGCCTCGCGGCGGTGGCGTCGATCTACAGCCCGAGCGCGGGGCTCGGCGCGCTCGGCTTCGAAATCCTGCTGAAGAAACCGGCGCTGGCCTGAGCGATGACCGATCTCGCCTTCCTCGCCGCCCATGCCGCCGCACGGCTCGGCGCCGACGACGTGCATTGCGCGGCGGTCGCGCCCGGCGCGACGCTGCCGCTGTGCGTGACCCCGCGCAGCGCCGAACTCGCGACGTCGCCGGAGATGTTCGTCGCGTGGTACCGCTCGCGGCTCGACACGATCGACACGCTGCTCGACGCGTGCGGCGCGCTGCTGTGGCGCGGCTTCGCGGTGCCCGACACCGCCGCGTTCGGCCGCCTCGGCGCGCTCTATCCGGCGCACGCGAACGGCTATACGGCCGGCGCCGCCCCGCGCCGGCAGATCGACGGCCAGGTCTACGAGTCGACCCGCATGCCGCCGCCGTTCAGGATCGGGCTGCATCAGGAGATGGCTTACATGCCCGCGTTCCCGCGCCTCGTCGCGTTCTACTGCCGGCAGC
Source organism: Burkholderia sp. MSMB2157WGS (assembly GCF_001532755.1). Taxonomy (NCBI): domain Bacteria; kingdom Pseudomonadati; phylum Pseudomonadota; class Betaproteobacteria; order Burkholderiales; family Burkholderiaceae; genus Burkholderia; species Burkholderia sp. MSMB2157WGS. The sequence continues at coordinate 20,235 of NZ_LPJG01000013.1, forward strand.
CGGCCGACGCGGGCGGCGAGACGCCGATCTGCGACATGCGCCGCGTGACCGCGCGCGTGCCGGCCGCGCTGCGCGCGCGGTTCGCCGAACGCGGCGTGATGTATCTGCGCAATTTCGCGGCGCCGGGCGACCGCGCCGACGGCCTCGCCGCGAACCCGAACCTGCCGTTCGCCGCCTACCACCGGCCGTGGGACGACGCATTCGGCACGACGGATCGCGACGAGGTCGAGCGACTGTGCGCGCAACGCGGCGTCGGCTGCCGCTGGCTCGACGACGGCAGCGTGACCGTGTCGCACGTCGGCAGCGCGCTGCGCACGCATCCGCGCACCGGCGAGACGGTGTGGTTCAACCAGGCGAGCGCGCAGCACCCGAATCCGCGTTCGATGGGCGAGCTCAGCTATCGCTACCTGCAGCGCATGTACGGCACACGCGCCGCGTTCCCGTACGAGATCCGCTACGGCGACGGCACGCCGATGCCGTTCGACGATCTGGTAGCGATCTACGACGCGCTCGACGTCGAGGAGCGGGCGTTCCCGTGGCAGGCCGGCGACGTGCTCGTCGTCGACAACATGCTGGTCGCGCACGGCCGCAACCCGTACCGCGGTGCGCGCGACACGCAGGTCATGCTGTTCGACTGAGGATGCCCACGATGAGCGTTTCGTTTCTTGCGTCCGTGCGCGCGATGTTCGGCGCGCCCGCCGCGTTCGACCGGCCGCAGCGCGCGGGCCTGCCGCCGCTGCCCGATGCGCATGCGCCGGGCGCGGCGCTCGGCGCGCGCGCGATCGACGTCGCGGCCGGCGATTTCCGCTTTACCGCGCGCCACGTGCGGTTCCGGCTCGGCGCGATCACCGCGATCGTCGGGCCGAACGGCTCGGGCAAGACCACGCTGCTCGAAACGCTGCTCGGCTTCCGGCGCGGCGGCAGCGACGTGCGCGTGCTCGACGTGCCGTCCGAGCGCTTCATGCGCGATTCGCGGTCGCTGCAGCGGATCGGCGCGCAATTGCAAAAGGTCGAGTATCCCGATCATCTGCGCGTCTCGGAGATCGTCTCGCTGCACCGCGCGATGTACGCGCACACCGATGCGGCGATCGCCGACGCGCTCGGCATCGCCGAACTGCTCGACAAGCCGTGCCGCGCGCTGTCGAAGGGGCAGCGCCAGCGCGTGGACCTGTACGTCGCGCTCGCGCACCGGCCCGAATTGGCCGTGCTCGACGAGCCGTTCACGGGCCTCGACCGCCGCTATGCGGGCGTCGTGATCGACCTGCTGCGCCATCGCGCGCGGGGCGCGAGCGTCGCGATGATCTGCCATTCCGAGGAAGAGCTGAGCGTGGTCGACGATCTCGTCTGGGTGCGCGACGGCGGCGTGCGCTACCAGGGCGACCGGGACACGCTGCGCGCCGAGCTCGTCGGCGACGCGCGCGCGGTCCTGCATTGCCGCGACGAAGCCGACGCGCGCGCGCTGCACGAGCGGCTCGCGGCGCTGCCCGGCGTGACCGGCGTGCGCGTGTCGGCCGCGCACGTGGTCGAGGCGTTCGGCGATGCGACGCTGCATCCGAACGTGCACCGGATCGTCGGCGAACGCGGCATCCAGCATCTCGCGCTCGCGCCGAGCACGCTGGGCGACCTGCTGCGCCTGTGCACCGAGGGCCCGACCCATGACTAAGGTGTTCCTGATTCTCGTGCGCAACGAGCTGCTCGGCTATCTGCGCAGCCGCTCGTCGTTGTTCTGGACGCTCGTGTTCCCGGTGTTCCTGCTGAGCGTGATGCTGTTCGCGTTCGGCGGCTCGGGCTCGCTCGGCACGGCCGACATCGCGTTCGACGCGCCCGGCGGCGCGACGCCGTACAGCCGCGCATGCGAAGCGCAGATCGTCGACAGCCTGTCGCACAGCGACACGGTGAAGGCGACCTTCGGCGGCCGCGGCGCGCCGGCCGATCGCGTGACCGTCGTGCTCGGCGCCGACGAACGCACGCCGGCGACGATCCGCTACGACTTCAACGGCCCGCTCGCGGTCAAGGCCGCGTCGCGCGTCGTCGAGATCGCGCTCGCGCGCTGCGCCGCGCAGCGGCTCGGGCTGCCGGCCGCGCAGGCACGCTTCGAGAATGCCGCGCCGGCGCGCCGGCCGTTCGACTACGGCGCGTTCTTCGCGACCGGCATCCTGGTCATGGCGTTCATGGCGATCGGCCTGAACTCGACGACCACCGCGATCGCCGCGCTGCGCGAGCGCAATACGTTCAAGCTGTACGTGTGCTTCCCGGTCTCCCGCGGCGTGTTCCTCGCCGCGCTGATCGTCGCGCGCATGGCGATGATGGCGCTGTCGGCGCTCGTGCTGCTGACGGTCGCACGCGTCGCGTTCGGGATCGCGCTGCCGATCGCGACGCCGGACGGGCTGCGCGCGTTGCCGATCGTGTTGCTCGGCGCGGCGATGGTGCTGAGCATCGGCGTGCTGCTGGCCAGCCGCACCCGGTCGCTCGCGGCGGCCGAACTCGCGTGCAACGTCACCTACTACCCGCTGCTGTTCTTCAGCGACCTGACGATCCCGATGCACGACGCACCCGCGTGGCTGAAAGCCGGGCTCGCGTTCCTGCCGACCAACCAGTTCGCCGTCGCGCTGCGCGGCGCGCTGGTCGACGGCGCGCCGTACGCGCAGCTCGCGCCGCAACTGCTCGGCATGACCGCGTGCACCGCGCTGTTCCTGTTCGCCGCCGCGCGACTGTTCCGCTGGCACGACGCCTGACGCGTCGCCACGCCGTTTCGACGAAGGAGAGACACCGATGAAATCGAACCATCCCATAACCGACTACCTGCTGCATGCGAGCAACTTCCTGCCGGCGATCGTGTTCCTGTTCTACGGCCGGCTCGGCCCGGAGCAGCCGGGCCTGCGCTGGACCCACGCGTTCCTGATCGGCGGCGTGCTCGCGCTCGTGCACGGCGCGTGGCTGATCCGCCGCGCGGAGCGCAACAGCATCGCGATCGGCGTCGACCTGTTCCTCGTGATCGGCGCGGTGCTCGCGCTCGTCTCGCCGACAGGTAGCCGTCTGTGGGGCGAGGAACTCGGGCCGGCCGCGATGCTCGTCTGCGTGCTGGTAGTCGGCATCGTCCATACCGCCTGGTCGGACGGCGGCTTCGTCGACGGCGCGTTCGTCGACCACGCGCGGGCGCGTTCGCTATCGCTCGTGCTGCTCGCCGTCACCGTCGTCGCGCTCGCGGTGTCGATCGCGATGCGCCACAGCCCGCTGTGGGGCGGCGTCGTGCCGCTGATCGCGCTGGTCGTCGTGCGCGGCCGGCTGCGCAAGCAGCTCGCGCGGGCAAGCTGACGATGAACGCGCTGCCCGCCCATGCGGCGCACGCCGCGCAGCGGCACGCGCTCGCCGCGGCGCTCGGCGACGGCTGGCTCGACGGCGCGGCGTGTGAGCCGTATGCGACCGACGTCGCGCGCTACGGCGGCGTGCCGCTCGGCGTCGCGCGGCCGGCCTCGACCGCCGACACGCGCGCGCTCGTGCGCGTCGCCGTCGCGCACCGGATCGCGCTCGTCGCCCAGGGCGCGCGCACCGGGCTCGTCGGCGCCGCCGTACCCGATCGCAGCGGCACGCAATGCGTGGTGTCGTTCGAGCGGATGCGCGCCGTGCGCGCGTTCGATCCGGCCAATCGCAGCATCACGGTCGAGGCCGGCGTGCGGCTGTCCGATCTCAATCGGGTGGCGGGCGAAGCCGGGCTCTGCTTGCCGATCGATCTCGGCAGCGATCCGGCGGCCGGCGGCCTCGTCGGCGCGAACGCGGGCGGCAGCCGCCTGATCAAGTACGGCGACGTGCGCCGTCACGTGCTCGGCGTCGAAGTCGTGCTCGCGGACGAAGCCGGCACCGTGATCGACGCGCTCGCGCCGCTGCGCAAGCGCAACGCCGGCTTCGACGTCGCGCAGTGCTTCATCGGCGCGAATGGCGCGAACGGGCTCGTGACGGCCGTGTCGTTCGCGCTCGCGCCGCTCGAACGGTCGTCGTGCGCGGCGTTCGTCGCGTTCGCGTCGTACGACGCGGCGCTCGCCGGCCTGCTCACGTTCGAGCGCGCATTCGGCGAGATGCTGTCGGCGTTCGAATTCATGTCGGCGGCGGCGATCGGTCGCGTCGCCGCCGTGTTTCCGGCGTTGCGGGTGCCGTTCGAGGCCGACGCCGCCGCATGCTACGCACTCGTCGAGATCGCGACCGGCATGCCCGGGCTCGATGCGTTGCTCGAGGAACGCGCGGTCGCGACGCTCGACGCGCTCGCGCAAGAACGCGCGGTGCTCGACGCGGCGTGCGCGCCGGCCGAACGGTTCTGGCGGATTCGCGATGCGCTGCCGGCCGCGGTCGCGCAGGACGGCATGCCGCTGTCGTTCGACGTGTCGTTCCCGCGCGGCGCGCTGGCCGGATTCGTCGCCGATGCCGAGCAATGGCTCGCGGCCGCGCATCCGTCGCTGCGCTGTCATGCGTTCGGCCATTTCGGCGACGGCGGCTGCCATCTCGTCGTGTCGATTCCGCATGCCGACGCGGCACGCTACGGGCCGCTGCAGCAGATGGCGCTGCGCGGCGCGCTGTACGACCGCGTCGCGCGCGCGGGCGGCTGTTTCAGCGCCGAGCATGGCGTCGGGCCCGTCAATATCGCGTACTACCGCAAGCACGTGCCGGCCGCGCAACGGCAGGTCGCCGCCGCGGTCCAGCACGCCGTCGACCCGCTGGGCCTGATCGGGCGGGTTCGCTACTGACGCGTCGCTGCGCGGCGCCACGGAGATTTCGCATGATGTTTCGACACTCGCCCGGCCCGCACGCCGCGGCCGAACCGGACACCGACGAGCGCTCGTCCTCCGGCATCCCGGGAACGTTGCCCGACTCGGGCGTCGTGGTGAACGTGCGCGGCGTCGCTCACGTGATCCGGTTGCCGCCGCGCGACCATGCGCGCCCGGCGCTGTGGCGCGCGCTGGCGGACTGGCGCGACGAACGGTCGGCCGACGGCGACGTCGAGCCGGCGCCGCGACGGGACTGACCGCCTGCGGTGCGGCCGGCCGTCAGTTCGTCCCGTCGTACGTGACGATCTCGACCCAGTTCGCGCCCTTGCCGACCGGATACTTGCCGATCGCGTCCAGGCGCCCGGTCCGGCCGTCGATCCGGTACACGGCCAGCGTCGGCGACAATTGCCCGGCCGCGAGCAGATACCGGCCCGACGGATCGATCGCAAAGCCGCGCGGCTGCTGCTCGGTCGCGAACGTGCCGATTCGCGCGAGCGTGCCTGACTTCGCGTCGACGCGATACGCGGCGAGCGTGCTCGACGTGCGCTCCGATGCGTACAGGAAGCGGCCGTCGGGCGTCAGATGCAGGTCGGCGCCCCATGGCTTGTCGCCGTGAAAATCGGGCGGCAGGATCGATACGGCCTGGATCGGCCGCGCATCGGCACCGCCGTGCGACAGCGCGATCGCGTGCAGCTTGCCGTCGAGCTCATCGACCAGGTACGCGAACCGCCCGTTCGGCGAAAACACGAAATGGCGCGGGCCCGACTTCTCCGGCAGCCGATACGCGGGCTCGCCCGTGTCGGTCAGCCTGCCGGTCGACGCATCGAACGGCAAGCGCAGCCACGCATCGGCGCCGAGCACCGACGCGAACGCATAGCGGCCGTCCGGCGACTGGCGGATCGCATGCGCCATCGGGCCGGTCTTCACCGTCTGCAGCACGTCGCCCGCGACGCCGTCCGCGCCGATCCGGTTCACCGCGAGCAGATTGCCGCCGTACGATGCCGAGAACAGGTAGCGGCCCGACGCATCGGTCGACACGTACGCCATGCTGTCCGCGAGCGGCGAGCGGCCCACCTCGAACAGCCGCCCGTCGACCGGATTGATCGCGAAGCTGACGACGCGATACGGCGTCGAGCGCAACGCCGCGTAGAGGCGACGATGATCGGGCGACAGCGCCATCGGCATCACCGCGCCGCCGACCGGCACGGTTTCGATCGCGGTCAGCGCACCGTTCGACGTGTCGACGCCGAACACCGAGATGTCGCGGCTGTCGCTGTTCGACACGTACGCATACGTCGCCGCGTGCGCGAGCGAAGCCGCCATCGTCAACGCGGCCGCCGCAACGGCGCGCCGCACGAGAGTCGTTTTCATGGAAGTGACGGGAAGTGAAGAAAGGAAGCCGCGCATGCGATCGCGGCGCCGGACCGCCTCGGTCGTCCGGCGCCGCGACGGGCGATGCACGCCGTCAGAACACCGCGTGCCCGCTGATCACGCTCGGCAGCCACGTCGAGAAGAATGGCAGGTACGTGACGATGTTGATCGCGCTGAAGATCGCCAGATAGTAGGGCCACGCCATCTTCGTGGTCTCGCCGATCGACACGTTGCCGATCGCGCAGCCGACGAACTGCACCGACCCGATCGGCGGGTGCACGAGACCGAGCGAGCAGTTCAGCAGCAGCATGATCCCGAACTGCACCGGCCCGACGCCGCACGCCATCGCGATCGGCAGGAACAGCGGCGTCGTGATCAGGATGTGCGCGGCCATGTCGACGAACGTGCCGAGAAACACCTGGATGATGTTGATGTACAGCAGCATCAGCCACGGCGCCGCGGTCGACTGCTTCAGCAACCCTTCGATCGCATCCGGAATCTCCAGGTACGACATCTGGAAGCGCAGCATGTTGGACACCGCGATCAGCAGCAGCACGACGCCCGTCGTGCGCGCCGCATGCGACAGCGCGCGGCGCAGCTTCTCGGCCGTGAGCGTCCGGTAGACCACCGCGGTCAGCACGAGCGAGTAGACCACGGCGATCGCGGCCGCTTCGGTCGCGGTGGCGATGCCCTTCGCGACGCACACGAGGATGATCGCGATCACCATCAACCCGGGCACCGCGCCGACGAAGCTGCGCAGCACCGCATACCAGCCGGGAAACCGCGGCAGCACGGACGAGCCGTCATCGCGGCGCGGATAACCGTGACGCACGGCCTGCCAGTATGCTGCGGCGAGCACGAAGCCCATCACCCACAACACCGGCAGGAGCCCCGAGAACAGCAAGTCGCCGATCGACACGCCGCTCACCGGCTGGCCGTGCAGCATCCCGGTGATGCCCTGCGCGGCGAACGCGTAGATGATCATGTTGGTCGACGTCGGCATCAGCGCGCCGGCGAGCGACGCATGCGTGGTCACGTTGACTGCGTACGCGGCGCTGTAGCCTTCGCGCTTCATCAGCGGAATCACCACGCCGCCCATCGCCGACGTATCGGCGGTCGGTGAGCCCGACACGCCGCCGAACAGCGTGCACGCGACGACGTTCGCCATCCCGAGGCCGCCGCGGAAGTGGCCGACGCTCGCCTGCGCGAAGCGCAGGATCCGGTCCGCGATGCCGCCGTGCAGCATCAGTTCGCCGGAGAAGATGAAGAACGGCACCGCGAGAAACGAGAACGCGTTCATCCCCGAAATCATCGCCTGCATCGCGGTCGCGATCGGCAGGCCTTCGACCATGTAGGTCAGCACGCACGCAACGCCGAGCGCGAACGACACGGGCACGCCGAGGACGAGAAATATCAGAAAACTGACGGACAGGATCGCGAGTTCCATGGCGTTATTGTCCCGACGAAGAACGACGAAGCGCGAGCAGGTGCTCGAGCGAGAAGAGGACGATCGCAACCGCCGCGGGCATCGCGATCAGGTAGCGCACGCCTTCGGGCAGCCCGATGATCGGAATGCGGTCGCCCATCGTCTCGGCGGCCATGCTGCCGCAGCCGATCATGATCATGATCGCGAACGCGATCAGGCTCAGGTGCTGGATCGCGACGACGACCGTGCGCGCCTTCGGCGACAGCCGGCGCACCAGCGAATCGAGGCCGATATGGCCGCCGTCGCGCACCTTCATCGCCGCGCCGAACATCGCGATCACGATCACGAGCAACAACGCGATCGGCTCGACGAAATCCGGCGCGTTGTCGAACGCGTAGCGCATCACGACCGCATAGAACACCAGCACCGTGAGCACCGCGAGGCACGCCGACGCGATCACGGCCAGCACGCGAAACAGCACGTCGTTCACGCAGCGCAACAGCGGCGCGGCGTGCGGTCGCGCCGGCGCCGCGCCGTCCGGGGCAGCGGCCGGCGAGCCCGCGGCTGCCGCGCCGTTCAGGGAAGTGCGACGCGTCACTTGGTGGCCTCGATCTCGTCGACGATCTGCTTCATCTGCGGGGTCTTTTCATACTTGGTCCACAGCGGCTGCATCGCCTTCACGAACGCCGCGCGATCGATCTGCGCGGCCGGCAGGATCTTCGCGCCGCCCTTCGTCACCATCTGCTGCGCGGAGGCTTCGCGCGCGGTCCACAGCTTCTGGTAGTACGGCACCGAATCGGCCGCCGCCTTCCTGATCGCCGCCTGCTCCTGCGGCGACAGCGTGTCCCAGATCTTCTTCGAGAACACCAGCACTTCCGGCGTCATCGCGTGCTGCGTCTCCGAGTAATCGGGCGCGACTTCGTAATGCTTGGTTTCCTCGTACGACGGCAGGTTGTTTTCCGCCGCGTCGACGAGCCCCGTCTTCAGGCCCGTGTACACCTCGGCGAACGGCATCGGCGTCGGCGTGCCGCCCATCGCCTTGATCTCGTCGACCATCAGGTCGGACGGTTGCACGCGCACCTTCAGCCCCTTCATGTCCGCCGGCGAGCGCACCGGGCGCTTCGCGTAGATCGAGCGCGCGCCGCTCTCGTAGAACGTCAGCGCGATCATCCCCTTCGCGGTGAACGCGTCGAGGATCTTCTGGCCGGCCGGGCCGTACATCGCCTTGCGGAAATGGTCGACGTCGCGGAACAGGAACGGGAACGACGGGATCAGCGATTCCGGCACGATCTCGTTGAACGATGCGCCGTTCACGCGCGCCATGTCGATCGCGCCGATCCGCACCTGGTCGACCGTGTCCTTCTCCGAGCCGAGCGCGCTGTTGCCGAACACCTTGATCGAATCCTTGCCGCCCGTCTGCTTCGACAGCTCGTCGCCCATGAACTTCACGGCCATGTTGGTCGGGAAGTTGTCGCCGTGCACGTCCGCCGAGCGGAACACGCGCGCCTGCGCGGACATCGCGAAGCCGGCCAGCAGTGCGACGGCCAGCGCGGTACGGGAGCCGGTGAATCGGTGCTTCATGGTGAGTCTCCTTGATGGTCGATCGTTGTTGTGCGGCGATCCGTCGGCCCGCGCGGGCGTCGCCGATGCGCTTCCTCGAACCGCAGAGTCATACGTCGTATGACGTGTTCAGCGAATGTACGTCGGTTAACCGTTTAACTCACTTGGTGCATACCCCTATAACCGCTGTCATCAAAGGATTTTGGCAGGAAACGGGGAATCGCATTCTCTGACTTCGCGCTTTTTCGCGAAACGTTTTCCGGAAACCGGCCGACAGGCGAATCGGACGCCGATGACGCGCTTTCCCGACATCCGACGGTCTTCTTTCGCTTCGCTTGCCATCGTTATAGGATGACTGATCACAACACAGTCACGCCGTCGCGATGCCACGAGCATGCGCCGGCCGCATTGCACGCGACGCATTCCGCACGACGCGATTCGCGCCCGTGGCGCCCGTGGCACCCGACCGACGACCCGCGCCGGCGGCCGCGACCGCCCGTTTCGATCTTGCCGGCAACGCGTCTATCGCCCGCCCGCTGGCGCCGCGGGACACGCGCCGCCGAACGCCCCGATACCAACCCGACATCGCGCAACCGATGCCTCTTCAGGAGATCTCCGTCATGACCTTTCCCGTTTCTCGGCCGCATGCCCGGCCGAACCGCCGCCCGCGCGCGCTCGGCCTGCTCGCCGCGCTGCTCGCCACCGCTGCGGCACTCACTGCCTGCGGCGGCGACGACACGCGTGCCGGCGGCGGCGCCGCGCCCACCGCGCCGCCCGCGACCAGCGTGTTCCAGGTCGGCACGACGACCGTCGACCCGAACCTGCCGCCCGAGCCGGCGCTGCCCGCCGATACGCAGGTATGCAGCACGCTCGAAGCCGCCAATACGCTCGTGAGCCGCCCCGACGGCTCGCTGCCGCCGGAGGCCGACCCGTCGACGGCCGGCGTCGGCAAGGCCGTGTCGACCGCGACGGCCAACCCCGACCAGGCGCGCATCCAGGCCGCGCTCGACGCCTGCGGCGCGGCCGTCGACGCCGAAGTCGGCGCGACGATCGCGGCGGCGGACGCCGCGGCCACCGCCGCGCAGAAGACGGCTGCCGCGCCGAACGCGAACATCGCCGGCGCGTCCGGTGAGGCGCTCGCGAAGCCGAAGTACCGCGCGAGCAAGTTCGCAGTGCGGCTCGTCGTCAATCGCGCGGGACCCGGCAACGGCTTCATCAGCGGGCCGCTGACGCTGCCGTCCGGCGTCACGCTGTGGATCGACAAGGGCGTCACGCTGTATGCGTCGCGCGACGTGAAGGCGTATTCGCCGAACGCCGCCGGCCCGTACTGCGGCAACACGGCCGTCAGCGCGACGAAAGCCGGCAGCTCGTCGAACTGCGCCGCGCTGATCACGGGCACCAACCTCGTCAACGCGGCGGTGGTCGGCGACGGCCGGATCGACGGCCGCGGCTACGCGGAGCTCGTGACGTCCGACGCGAAATACCCGCTGATGAAGGTCGACCTGACCTGCTCGAACACCTACGCGGCCTACAAGAGCGGCACCGTGGCGCCCGACGGCACCGCGTGCGACGACGGCGGCACCGTCGTCGATTCGAAATCGACGGTGCGCAACATGACGTGGTGGGATCTCGCGTATCTCGGCAACATGGTGCAGAACGGCACGACCGGCTTCGGCTCGCAGTCGAATTTCCGGCTGATGGTGTTCAACTACGCGAAGAACCTCACGCTGTACCGCATCACGCTGAACAACAGCCCGAACTTCCACGTGGTGCCGAGCGGCGTCGACGGGCTGACGATCTGGAACGTGAAGGTGCAGACGCCCACGCTCGCCGCGTTCGCGAACCCGGCCGGCAACGGCAACCCGCTGTACAACGGGCAGACGTTCAATGCGGACAACGTGAAGAACACCGACGCGTTCGACCCTGGCTCCGCGGCGAAGCCGACGTCGGTGGCGCTGTCGACCGGCAGCACGACGACGTCCGCCGCCGCGATCTCGTTCGACGGCTACCTGAAGAACTTCGTGTTCGCATACAACTACGTGAGCACCGGCGACGACGACATCGCGCTCAAGGGCAGCAACAACCCGGCGCCGGCCGGCTCGGGGCTGTTCGGCATCGACGGCAATCGCGACGTGCGCGCCGACCGCAAATGGGGCGTCGCGATCGCGCACAACCATATCTACTGGGGGCACGGCATCTCGATCGGCAGCGAAACCAACGGCGGCGTGACCAACGTTCAGGTGTACGACAATTCGTTTCGCGATTCGGAGGAAGGGCTGCGCATCAAGTCCGACTATGCGCGCGGCGGCGAAGTGAGCAACATCCACTACGCGAACATCTGCATCCGCGACGCGAAGAATGCGCTGCTTTTCACGCCGTACTACAGCACGAAGGCCGTGCCCGCGAGCGGCCCGCTGTATCCGAACTTCCACGACATCTCGCTTGCGAACGTCGTGATCGAGGGCGCGGCCGGCGTGAAGCTGCAGGGGTTCGAGGCGAACACCGGGGGCTATGGCGAACCGGCGTTTCCGCTCGCGATGTCGCTGACCGACGTGGTGGCCGATACGCCCGACGGCATCGCGACGATCGCGTCCGACGCGAACCTCACGCTGCGTAACGTGAATCTGCCGGTGTTCCCGTCGGCTGCGAACCGGGTGGTCGTCGACGGCGCCGCGGTCCATGCGATCGATCCGGCCAGCGTGCTCGACTGCAGCAAGGCGTTCATCGACTTCCCGGGCATCGACCAGTCGAACCCGTTCGGGTCGACGTGGGCGCCGGCGCTGTAACGCGTGGTCGTTCCGTCGCCGTCGCGCGTGCCGCCCGGCGGGCACGCGCGATGCTCGCCGCGACATCGTGCAACGAAAAAGGAGCCTGCGATGTCGACCACGAAGCCATCGGCGCCCCACGATCCGCCTACCTCGCCGAATGCCGGCGACGAAGGCCCGGCCGACGCGCCGGGCATCGGCGAGGACACCTGCCGCGTCTGCCGCGGCACCGGCCGCGTGGAGGGCCAGCCATGCACCGTCTGCGGCGGGACCGGCAAGATACTGCAGGGAATCGGCGGCGGCTAGGTAAAAACGCAGTCCCGGCGGCGCGCGTTGGCCGCTCAGGTCTGCATGACCAGCGACGTGAGCTGGGCTGCGCGCGCCACGTCCGTTTTCGTGTAGATCGACTTGATCTGCGCGCGCACCGTGCCGATCGATACGCCGCGCAGCGCCGCACATTCCTGCGGCGAGCGCCCGTCGCAGCACAGCAGCACCGCGAGCTCGGCTTCCGCCGACGACAGCCCGTAGAACACGCGCAGGCGCTGCGCACGCGCCGACGGCGAACGCAGGTCGGCGCCCGTCATCAGCACCGCGACGCCGGGCCGTTCGCGCGCGAGGCGCGACTGTTCGGGAACGGGAATCAGCGCAAGCGGCAGCGGCTCGCCGGTCGCACGACGCAGCAACAGCCCGCCGCGTGCGAATGCATGCCGCCATTGCGCGTCGTCGACGCAGCCTTCCGGCACGAAACGGCCGCTCACGATCCGCAGCGCCGGTTCGGCGGCGATCAGTCGATCGGCCGCGCGGTTCGTATAGCGCAGTTCGCGCTGCGCGCCGAGCAGGAACACCGGCACCGGCACCACGTCGAGCGCCGATTCCGCGGCGGCCACGCGCGCTTCGAGCTCGCCGATGCGCGCGTGGATGCGCAGCGCGCGGCTGATGTGCGCGCCCATGATTTCGATGGCACGACGCTGCTCATCGGCCAGCCCGTGCGATTCGGGGCCGCTCTGCACGCTGAGGAAAGCGCCCGCACCGTCGCCGCGATGGATGTACAGGCCCGAGATGCCGCCAAGCCCGAACGGCTGCATGAATTCCCGATAGAACACGCCATGTGTGCGCTGCCGCACCGACAGATGCTTGACGTCCTCGAACCAGCGCCCTGCCGGCCAGTCGGCAGCCACCGGCACGACCGGGTCGTACAGGTAGAACTCGGTGTTGTAGCGGTGGTGGCACGCGGCGACCCATGACGGATCGTCGCCGGCCGCCTGCTCGATCGCCGGCAGCCTTGCCGCATCGTCGAACGACAGCAGTGTGGCCATGCGTACGCCGACCGACCGACGCAGCCCGTCCAGCACCGTTTCCCATCGTTGGTCGCCCAGTGCCGCAGCGTAGACGTCATCGATCCATGCCGACGAAACCAATCCGTTCATCTGCATCTGGCCACCCCGCGCCGTGCGTTTTTGTCGAACGCCGTTTGGGCATCTTAGTCAATCGGCCTCATTGTTCAAATCGCCGATGCGGGTTTGGTCGAAATACCACATTCGTTACCGTTTCTCGTCAGACGTAATGGCCGTTTCCGATAGCGCAACGCAACCCGCGTCGACGCACGCGGCGGCCTGCGCGGCGTCGATCGACGCGAGGGCATCCGGCTCGAAGGACGCAGCCGGCGGCGCGATGAAACGCGTGTCGCGGCCCGACTCGACGATGCACTTACTTCATCGTCGCGAACCGCACTTCCATCTCGTCGATCTTCGCGAGCACCGCTTCGCTCAGCTTTCTGACGTGACGCGGCACGTCGGGCGTCGACATCAGTTCCTCGATACGCCCACGCCAGTATCGCGGATGCCTGACGCGCCCCGCCCCCGACATCGACACGTCGTCGATGTCCGTCTCGCTGTCCAGCAGCGCCACCATGCGCTGAATGTGCGAGAGCTCTCGTTCCACATAGTCTCGTGCGAGCATAGTGATTGAGATTCCCCGAAATACGACATCAGGCCTTCCGTCATCGACGCGCCGTCGTGCGCGGTGCCAACGACGCACCGCATACGTTGCGCATCAGCGTATGCGACGACTGTGTCAATCGACTGTGCGGACGTTCACGGCGACCGACACGGAACGACAGGCCTGCTCGATTGTTCTGGTGATATCCGGTCCCCGGTGCCTCGCTGATCATCGTAGGCGTACCGCCCGGCGCCGGCATCCCCAAAAGTGGGGATGCCGGCCGATATGGGTCGGGTGACTTCCGGAAACGCCGGGAGCCGGAACGACCGGCGGGGGCGGCCGGCCGGCTCCGCAAGGCGACGGTGCCGCGCGCTACCGACGATACGACGGCGGCGCGAGTTCGAGCAGATCGGGGTTCAGGCGCACCCACGCCACCGCGAGCCGACACAGTTGCGCCGGGTCGCCGGATTGGCGCTTGACGTCCTGCACGACGGCCTCCATGTCCGCCAGATCGGCCGCCGGCAGCGACGTGCCGGTGCGCACGATCGCCGCGAACGCATCGGCCATCTTCCTGAAATCGGCGTCCCAGTTGCAGCCGCCGTTGTGTTCGAGTTCATGCGCGATGCGGCCCGAGATCCGGATGAGTTCGCCCTGCACCGTCGCCGCGTGCCCCGTTCCCGGCACGAGCTGCGTCCACAATGCCTGATGCTGTTGCTGCCAGGTTCCGGCCGCGACGACGATCGGCGAGCGGCCGTCGTGCAGCCGGCGACGCGGCGCCGGGGGCACGTCGAACAGCGCGTAGAGGCGGTCCAGCGCAGCGCTCGCCGCGTCGACTTCCTGCGGGTTGTAGCGCTCGCGCATGAACTCGAAACGCTCGCCGATTTCGGCGACGCTGGCCTGCATCTGCGGCGTCTTTGCCGCACCGGCGCCGAGCAGCACGTCGGCGAGCGCCGCCATGTGTTCGAGATCCGCGTTGCCGCAGGTGCGCAACGCGCGCTCGAGCGGCGTCTGGCCGTCCCGGTTCAATGCATCGACGCGCGCGCCGTGCTCGAGCAGCAGGCGTGCGGACAACGCATGACGCGAGTCGGCCGCCGCATGCAGCGGCGTGCCGATCGACGCACCGTCGTCGTGAACGTCCGCGCCGAGTTCGAGCAGCACGTCGAAGCGGCTGCGCCGGCTGCGCACACGCACGTGCAATGCCGTGTTGCCGTACGCATCGGCTGCGCCGATATCCGCGCCGTGCGCGACGAGCCAGCGCGCGAGCTCGTCGGGACACCGGTCGAACGACAGCGCGGTTCGCTTGCTCGGCCCGCCGCGCGCATTCACGTCGCAGGTGTCGAACACCGCCTGAAGCTTCGCAATGTCGCCCTCGTCCAGCAGCGCGTCGAAGTCCTTCGGCAGCAGCTTCTTTTTTGCTTTCGGCATGGCGGCTCTCCTGCCTTCGATCGAGTCCGTATCGTCGGCCATTCGTCAAAGTGATAACGCGGTTTTGTATCCGTCATCGGTGCGCATGCAACCGACCGCACCCGTCAGTCCAGCGGCTCCAGCGCCTCCAGCCCGTCCGGGAGCCCGGATGCGCCGCCGAGCTTCGTGATGTTCCAGCGTGCGGCGTCGTTCCAGTCGTAATCCATTCGATAGGAAAACCGTGCATTGGCACGAAACAGCGCGGCGCGGAACGTCCTGCCGTCGTTCGCGAGCACGTCGCGCAGTTGCGGCCCGATGCGCATGATCCCGCCGATGAAATCGCGGTGCTCCATGGTCGAAACCAGCTCGACGCTGGCCGCCGTCGCATATGACGCACGCACGCCGTACTGCCCGTCGCCCGGCGCGCTGAAGCAAACGTAAACTTCGCGCCAGCCGGGAAAAGCGGATTGCATGTAGCCGATTACGTGCCTGGCGAATTCGATCACCTTTTCTGTCGCGTCGTCGCTCATCGATCGGCCCCGAAATGAGATCGGAGACGAGCGTAATCGGACCCGACGCGGCGCGTCAATGGCCGTCGGCAAACCGGCGCGCGGCCCGTCCGCCGGATCCGGAACCGTCAGCGATCCCGAACATCGCCGCGGGCCACCGGTATCGTGCCGCCCGTCGCGCCTTGCATGTCGATCGACGCGCCTGGCGCGTGAAGCGACGCGCAAAAGGCGGCATCATGGCGCATCTCCCCTGCAACGGAATCCCGCCCATGGACATCGATACCGACCGCCCCGTCATGGTGACGGGCGCAACCGGATACGTCGCCGGCTGGCTCGTGCAGCGTCTGCTCGAGGCCGGCCTGACGGTCCATGCGGCCGTCCGCGACCCCGACAGCCCGGACAAGCTGAAGCATCTCCAGCGCATCGCGGCCGGCAAGCCCGGCACGATCCGCTATTTCCGCGCCGACCTGCTCGAACCCGGGTCGTACGAGGACGCGATGGCGGGTTGCGCGATCGTGTTCCATACCGCGTCGCCATTCACGGTCACCGTTCGCGATCCGCAGAAGGAACTGGTCGATCCGGCGTTGCTCGGCACGCGCAACGTACTCGAGACGGTCAACCGCACGCCGTCGGTGCGGCGCGTCGTGCTCACCAGCAGTTGCGCGGCGATCTACGGCGACAACGCCGATCTCGCTGCGACGCCCAACGGTATGTTCACCGAAGCAATCTGGAACACCAGTTCGTCGCTCGCCCATCAACCCTATTCGTATTCGAAGACGGTCGCCGAGCGCGAAGCGTGGCAGATCGCCCGCCGGCAGCAACGCTGGGATCTCGTCACCATCAATCCGTCGCTCGTGATCGGGCCCGGCATCAATCCGTACGCGACGTCGGAGAGCTTCGAGATCGTGCGGCAGATGGGCGACGGCACGATGAAGGCCGGCGTGCCGGATCTCGGCATGGGCGCGGTGGATGTCCGCGACGTGGCCGACGCGCACCTGCGTGCGGCGTTCCTGCCGAGCGCCAATGGCCGCTACATCGTCTCGGCGCACGACACGAACCTGCCGGCGATGGCCGCCACGCTGCTGGAACGGTATGGCGCCGACTATCCGATTCCGCGACGCATCCTGCCGAAGTGGCTGGTGTGGCTGGTCGGCCCGCTCGTGAACAAGAGCGTGACGCGCCGCGTGATCGCGCGCAACGTCGGGTTGCGCTGGCGCGCGGACAACAGCCGCAGCCGCAACGAACTGGGCATCCGCTATCGCCCGCTCGCCGAGTCGATGAACGACTTCTTTCAGCAGCTCGTCGAAACCGGGCAATTGCGGCGATGAACCGCTTCGCGCAGCGTCGGCTCGGCGACGAGGGCGCGAACTTCAAAACCCTGCCGGCGGTAGTTCGCGCGAAGCTCGCGCGGCATGACCTCGATCGCTCGAACCTGCCCTCCGGTCAGATCGCCTTCCTGCCCGGCTACCGGGATCCGGATTCGTTCTTCCGCGCATTCGATGAACGGACCGGGACGACGCCCGAAGCCGCCCGCTCGCGCTCGGCGCGCCGATCGACGCAAGGCGGCCCGTCCGGTCGGCACGGCCATTCCCGGTCACCCGGCGGCGCCGCTGCGATTCAGCCCGAAAATGAAATCGGCTTCGACCGACGCGCCCTTCGGCAATTGCAGCACGCCGACAGACGAGCGCGTATGGACGCCGGCGTCGCCGAGCACGGCATACAACACGTCCGACGCGCCGTCGGCCACCTCGCTTTGCATCGTGAAGCCGGGCGCGCTGCGCACGTACACGGTCATGCGCGGCACCGTCGCGATCGCATCGAGCGTGCCGCACTGCTTGCGGATCAGCGCCAGCGCGCGCAGTGCGGAAATGCCAGCCGCGCGGCGGCCGTCGTCCAGCGAAACGGATTCGCCCACGATGCCGACGAAATGCACGACTTCGCCGATTCGCGGAATCTGGCCGGCGACGTAGGCCGTCCTTCCGTCGACCAGGACGGGCGTGTACTTTCCGCCGATCCTGATCGTTTCGTCCGGATCGAATCCGAATTCGGCTGCGACATGTTTCAGTTTGTCATCCCTGTTCATCAGTGAATTCCCCAATCCTTCTGAAAAAAGATAAAGAATAATTGAGTCTCCGAAGCTTGTCCCGCACGAGAAGATCGGACGCAAACGATCCAATCAAACGACTTCTCAGGTGTTCGAAGCAGTCGTGCATTGCCATATCCGCAATGCAATTCGTAGTCGGCGCAATTTTCTTCGTCATTTCCGGTTGAAACCGCTATCATGTATGGACACAACCTGAAGAGTGATATATGGCAACTTACAAGGAACTGAAAGCTCAAATGGATGCTTTGGCCGAGAAAGCCGAAGCAGCGCGCGTCGCTGAATTCCAGGCGGTCGTCGACGACATCCGCACCAAAGTCGCGGAATACGACATCACCGAAAAAGACATTTTCGGTACGCGTCGCGGTCGGCCGGCCAGACAGGCGGGCGCTCCCGTGCAGGCGAAGTATCGCGATCCGAAGACCGGGGCGACCTGGTCGGGCCGCGGTCGCGCGCCCGCATGGATCAAGGATGCGAAGAATCGCAATCGATTCCTGATCCAGGAATAAGATTGCCCGCCTGGGCCGGCGCGTGATTCAACACGCTGTCCGGCAATTTGGGCATGGATTGGCGCATCGATACCGGCGGTATTCCAAAGCCGCTCCGGTAGACGAGGTTTTGCCCGCTCGGCGTGTCGCGCACAAGTCCATTCATCGATCGTGCCGCACGCCCATCCTTTCTTCAGCGTTCGTAATAGATGGCAAGCCAGACGGTTTGCACTTCGTCATGCGTCCATGCGACACGATGACGGCAATGCGGCTCGATCAGCACGTAATCTCCCGCGCGCATATCGAGCCGCGTCGCATCCGCTTCGAATTCGAGCACGGCCGCGCCGGACAGCAGCACGACCCATTCGGCCCGCGGGTCGTCATACCAGAACCCGTCCGGGCTCGCGTGCCCCATCGATACGATCCGCTCGACGTTCACGCGCGGGCCCGTGACGAGCCTGTCGATTCGCTCGTCGCCGCCGCGCCGCCCGTCGACGGCGAATAAATTACCGGTTTGAAGTTGCATGGCTTCGCCTCGTCGTCGATCTTCGGGTAAAGGATGCGGATTTAAAGGCAACGGGAAATATTCGCTGCAGCCTGACGCGCCCTGGCTTGCCCCGCGTCGTTAAAAGCCATGTCAAAAAGATGAAGAATGGCGACGATTTCATCGGCGCTCATTCGTTGCAACGATAAAGCACGCATCGGCTTTCTTTTAGCGACGCGCGCACCATCACGCGTCATTTCCGGTAAAAGCCGGCCGACATCCTGCCGGCCCCGGCAGCATCGGGCCCAGGCAATCAGGCGCAAACGTAGGCTCGGCAGTTCGGCAATCCTGCTTGCAGCGCGCTGTCCCGATCGATGCATTTTCCGTTCGCTGGCCGGCATGTGCAAGCATCGGGAAGTCCATTCACGCTTTATTTCGATTCGAGGTGGCGTTTGCCCGACGAGCGGCGATATTGCCGGGAGCGTCGATATCGATGCGAGCGCCGATGAGGTACCGGCCTTCGCGGCGCGCGGGATCGCTTGGTGCGTCGCACATCCGGGCACGCGCTTGGCCGGTCATTCGAAAGCGCGCCCGACAGCCGTCGTCAGACCATCGCCCTCAACCATCCGAGCAACGCCGCGTGCGCGCTCCCGTCCATCGCCGGCGTCGGCGTCAACAGGTAGTAATCCGATCCATCCTCGACGAACCCCATCGGCGCAACCAGCACACCGCTTTCGATGTCGTCGCGCACCAGGTGCCACGGTCCGATCGCGACTCCCAGCCCCGCGACGGCCGCCTGCAGACTGAAGTAGAAATGATCGAACCGCTGCCCGCGCCCGTTCGCGGCCGGTTGATTCGCCGCCGCCGCCCAGGCATTCCATGCGTCCGGCCGGGTGCGTGTATGCAGTCGCACAGCGTCGGGCTTCAACGCGCGGGCACCGCGACGCGACGCAAACCACGCACCGACCTTGTCCGGCCGGCAAACCGGCCCCACGCGTTCGGCGAACAGATGCTCGGCGTGATACGCCGCCGGCCACGCGAAATCGTTGCGACGAATCGCCATGTCGATACCGCTGTCGAACGAGAACGGGCCGCCCGCGGCGGCCAGATGGATGTCGACGCCCGCATGCCGCGCCTGGAAATCCGGCCAGCGCGGCATCAGCCAGCGCATCAGGAGCGTCGGCTCGCACGACAGGACCGAACGCCGCGCACGGGCGGCGTCGGTACGCAAGGCGTGAGCGGCGTGACGCATCAGGCCCAGGCCGTCACGAACGGCCTGGGCGAGGGTGCGGCCCGCCTCGGTCAGGAACACGCGACGGCTGCGCCGCTCGAACAGCGCCACGCCCAGATCGTCCTCGAGCAGACGCACCGCGCGACTGACCGCGCCATGGGTCAGGCACAGCTCGTCGGCCGCGCGGCTGAAATGCTCGTGACGCGCCGCCGCCTCGAAACAACGCAGCGCCATCAGCGACGGCAGGCCGGCACGGACCGATTGTGATTCAAACTCACCATTCTGGTCAGAAATCATCGTTTTTCCTGATGAAGCACGATCGATAGGATTGTGCCATCAAGACATCCACCGCAGGAGCGACACGATGACCGAATTGATAGTCGTAGTCACCATCACGCTGCTGGCCGTCATCAGCCCGGGGCCGGACTTCGCGATGGTCACGCGCAACAGCCTGATGCTGTCGCGTCGTTCCGGCGTACTCACCGCATGCGGGATCGGACTCGGCGTCATCGTCCACGTGAGCTACACGCTGCTGGGCGTCGGGCTGCTGATTCGTCAGTCGGCGTGGCTCTTCGATACCGTCAAGCTGATCGGCGCGATCTACCTGGTCTACCTCGGCGCAAGGATGCTCATGACGAAAGCCGGCGGCGTGCAAGCCGATGCCACCGTGACGCCGCTGTCCGATCTCGCCGCGCTGCGCACGGGCTTTCTGACCAATGCGCTGAATCCCAAAACCACGGTGTTCATCGTCAGCCTGTTCATGCAGGCAGTCCGGCCCGACACGCCGTTGATCGTGCAGATCGGCTACGGCGCGTTCATCGCGGCCGCCCATGCCGGCTGGTTCAGCCTCGTGGCCTGCTGTTTCTCGGCCACGGCTGTCCGCGATCGCCTGCTGTCGCTGCGGCACTGGATCGATCGTACGTTCGGATGCCTGCTGGTGGGCTTCGGCGTCGCACTCGCCATCGCCCGGGGCGGGCGCTGACACGACCCGCGCCGGATGCGCGGCGCCGACACGTCAGAACGTCCGCGCGATCGCCCGTGCGTCGTCGATCGCCCGGCGCCGATCGACCTTCCCGTCCGCACCGAACAACGTGCGCTCGACGACGATTCCGGTAACGTCCGTCACGCCCACGAACTTGAGCCACGTTTCCATGTAAGGGCGCTGCAGATCGAACTCGGCGGCCGGCGTAAACGACCCCGGCGACTGGTAGGCGAGCCCGCGTGCGTAGACCACCGCCGCCTTTTTGCCGGCCAGCTTGCCGGCAAACCCGGCTGCGTCGAACGTGAACAACACGTCCTTCTGCGAGATCACGTCGATCAGGTGCTTGAGCTTGTACGGAATACTGAAATTCCACAGCGGCACGCCGAACAGGAATTTGTCCGCTTCGTGAAACGGCGCCGCGAGCCGTTCGATCTGCTGCCACGCCGCCGCTTGCTCCGGCGTCAACGCTGTGCCGCCCAGCCCAGCATATTTCGCGGCCAGCGCGGCGCCGTCGAATTCGGGCATCGGCAGATCCCAGATATCGAGCGTGCGGATCTCGTGATCGGGATGGGCATGCCGGTACGCGTCGAGAAACGCATCGCACACCTCGATGGACGCCGAATGAGCCTTGTTGGGTGAGCCTTCGATATAGAGCACGCGTGTCATGGCGCCGGTCCTTGCCAAGGGTGACGACGGCGCGCCCGATGCGCGCACGCCCACCGCGCTTCACAGCCTATCCGGCCGGCCTATAATCCGGAAACGATATTAATTGATCGAATTAACCCGGATCGGTGATGAATGAATCCTCCTCTCGACACGGCGCTGCTTCATACCTTCGTTGCGGTTGCCGACGTGCACAGCTTCACCCGCGCCGGGCGGCGGCTGAACCTCAGCCAGTCCGCGGTCAGCGCGCAGATCGTTCGCCTCGAAGACCAGGTCGGGCAGGCGCTGCTCGTTCGCAATACGCGCAGCGTGACGCTGACCGTGCATGGCGAGACGCTGCTCGGCTACGCGCGGGCGATGCTCAACCTGAGCGAGGAAGCACGGGCCAGGCTGGGAACGGGTGACGCCGTCGACGTCAAGCTGCGGATCGGCGTGTCGGAGGACTTCGCAGGCGGCTGGCTTGCGGATTTGATGCGCCGCCACGGCGCCGCGCGGCGCGGCCTGCGGCTGGATCTGGTCGTCGACATCGGCGACAGCCTGTTTCGACGGCACGCCAACGGCGAATTCGATCTCGTGATCGGCAGCCGGTGTTCGCACTCGGGCCACGGCGCGACGTTGTGGCGAGAGCCGCTCGCCTGGGCGTTCGCGCGCCACGAGCCGCTTCCGGAAGGCGACGTGCCGCTCGCGTGCTTCCCCGATCCGTGCCCGTACCGCGGCGCCGCCATCAAGGCGCTCACACTGGCCGGCATGCGCTACCGGATCGCGTGCGAAAGCCCGAGCGTGACCGGTATCCGGACCTTCGCACGGGCCGGCATCGCGATCGCGCCCGTGCCGCGCAGCGCGATCGACGACACGCTCCGCGAATTGGGCTTGGCCGAAGGTTTGCCGGCGCTGCCGGAGATGGAATTCGTGATGATGCACGACGCGCGGATGCCCGCGGCGGCCGAATTCGCCGCGACGATTCTGGACGAGACGGCTGCCCGTACGGGCGCGGGCAAGGATAGCCGCGCGCGTCGCCGCCGAGCGTCCACGACGACGACGCCCGGCTCGAATGGCTGACGCGAACTACGGTCGAATCACCTCGAAACGCAACCCGGCATGGCGAACCAGACGCTCGATATAGCGTTCGTCGAACATCGTCGCCGGCGTCCAGAAACCGCCGCCGCGCCCGGTCTTCACGCCGTCGCGGCTGCAATCGAGCGCGAGACCGATCGCGGCCTGACCGAGCATCTTGCCGGTGGAGCCGTAGCCGGGATCGCGATCGCCGGTGACTTTCACGCGCAAGGTACGCCCGTCGTCGGCGCGACCGAAGAAGCGCAAATCGTAGCGGCCGGCCTGTTGGGCGTCGATGCTCGGCCCCTCGCCCGGCTTCGGCAGCAGGAAGCGCGCCATCAGGCCGCGCACCGGCCCGACGAGGACGCCGACCATGAATGCGCCGAGGCCCGCCACCATTGCCAGCGCGATCATGCGCCCCTTCAGGCCCGTGCCCGTCATCACGGCTTCGTCGTAGGTGAAGCGGTTGCCGTACGCATCGTCCGCCAGCGCATTGGAGCGGTGAACGACGCGCTCGTTGATCGCCGCCATCACGAACGGCGCGATCCACGTATCGCAGTCGCGATCGAATTCGGCGGACCGGACCGCATGCTGCCGCACCGTGAAACCATGCCGTTGCGGACACAACGAATAAGGATCGAGCAGCTCCCGACGCAATGCCGGATCGGCCGCCGCTTCGCGCACGACGTTGATCACGCTGGCCACGGTGCCGCCCGACGCACCGCCCTTCAACGTCTTGACGCGCATCTTCACGTGCGCGGCCGGTTCGCCCCACTGTCGCCGCGCCTGCTGCTGCAGGAAGAAGACGCCCATGTCCGACGGCACCGAATCGAAGCCGCAGCAATGCACGATCCGCGCGCCCGATTGCCGGGCCGCGGGCTCGTACCTGTCGATCATCCGCCGGATCCACTGCGTCTCGCCGGTGAGGTCGCAGTAGTCGGTGCCGGTTTGCGCGCAGACCCGGACCAGCGGCTCTCCGTACAGCGCGTAAGGGCCGACGGTGGACACGACCACCCGCGTTTGCGCGCACAGCGCCCGCAGCTGCGTTTCGTCGGCCGCGTCGGCAACGATGATCGGCACGGATTGCCCGGCCGCGCCGAGCGTATCCCGGACCTGCCTGAGCTTCGCGTCGGACCGGCCCGCAATCGCCGAGCGCAGCGTGTCGCCGGCACCGGCGGCCGCGCCGGACAGATAATCGGACAGGTAACGGGTCAGGATCTGCCCGACGAAACTGGTGGCGCCGAATACGACGAGATCGTAGGTCGGTTGGGGCATGGACGACTCCTTCCGTGCGCGCACGTCGCACGTATCCGTATCGTTAGACCGCGGCACGCGAGATCCGAAGCCTGCCGCTGCCGCCAGCAAGCACTCTAAGCTTCAAGTCGGCTTCAAGGTCAAGGTGACGAGTAGAGGAATATGTCGGACGGCGGTGGCGCGGCCCGATGGCCGCAGCGGTTTCGTCGCCGGATCATGCGGCCGGCGGGCGCGGTCAATCGGGCTCGCGAAGGACGGCGACTGACGCACCGCGATCGGCCCACCGTCGACGGCGTTCGCTTATAGTGTCGACTGCCCATTCGACGAGGAAAACAGTCATGAAACTGCAGGCCAGCGGTCCGTTCGAAGTGAAGCTGAATCCGGAACCCTTGAGTCGCGTCGCGGAGAACAGCGGACTCGGCCGCCTGTCGCTGGACAAGCATTTTCACGGCGATCTGGAAGCCGTCAGCCACGGAGAAATGCTCGCGTTTCGCAGCAGCGTTCAGGGGTCGGCCGGCTACGTGGCGATGGAAACCGTCGAAGGCGTGCTCGGCGGACGCAAGGGCAGCTTCGTCCTGCAGCACAGCTCCACCATGACGCGCGGGCAGCCGACGCAGTCGATCACGGTCGTGCCCGATTCCGGAACGGACGAACTGCTCGGCCTGTCCGGCGCGATGCGCATCGACATCGACGACGGCCTGCATGCGTACCGCTTCGACTACGCGTTGCCGGACGCGCCGCAATAAGCGCGCACGTCACGCGAGCGCCGCGTCGCGCAGACGGAACTGCGCAACCGCCGCGCTCAACCGCGCGCCCTGTTCGTCGAGCGACAGCGCCGCGGCCGCCGCTTCCTCGACCAGCGCGGCATTGCGCTGCATCGTCTGCTCCATCTGGATCACCGCGGCGTTCACCTGCTCGATGCCCGACGACTGCTCGTCGAATGCCTGGCTGGTTTCGCCCATGATCGCGTTCACCCGCTCGACCGCCGCGACGAGCTCGGCCATCGCCGAGCCGGCCCGCGCGACGAGGCCGCTGCCGTCTTCGACGCGTCGCGCGGATTGGCCGATCAGGTCGCGAATTTCCTTCGCCGCCGCGGCACAGCGCTGTGCGAGCCCGCGCACCTCGGTGGCGACGACCGCGAACCCGCGCCCCTGCTCGCCCGCACGCGCAGCTTCGACGGCGGCGTTCAACGCGAGGATGTTCGTCTGAAACGCAATGCTCTCGATCACGCCGACGATGCCGGAGATGCGCGTGGAGCTGTGCGAAATCTCCGACATCGTCTCGACGACGCGCTGCATCGCTTCGCCGCCGCGCGATGCGATGCCGGCCGCGCCCTCGACGTACGTGCGCGCGTCGCGCGCGTTGTCCGCGTTCTGGCGCACGGCCGCCGTCAGTTGCTCGACGCTCGCGGCCGCCTGCTGCAGCGACACGGCCTGCTGCTCGGTACGCGTGGACAGGTCGACGTTGCCGCTCGCGATCGTGCGCACGTCGCCGACGATCGTCTCGGTGCTCGCGCGCACCTGGCTCACCGTATCGACGAGGCCGTCCTGCATCCGCTTCAGCGCATTCAGCAGATACGCCATTTCATTCTCGCCCGGGACGACGACCGCGCCGGTCAGGTCGCCTTTCGCGATCTTTTCGAACTGCTCGACCGCGACGTTGATCGGCTCGATGATCGCCTTCGCGAGCACGCGCTGGGCCACGAACCCGACGACGAGCGCCAGCACCGCGACCGCCCCCATCCCCCACACGATCCGGTGGAAATGCATGCCGGCCGCATCGTAGCGAGCCTTCTGGCGCGTGACCTGAAACGACTCGAGCGCGTCGATCGCCGTCTGGTAGGCCGCGAACAACGCCGGCGGCGCGGTGCGCTGCGTGTCGAGGAAGTTGAATGCGTCGTCGCCGTCGAGCTGCGACAGCGCCTTCAGGAACACCCGGTCGAGCAGCGTGCGCCGGCGCTCCTGCAACGTGTCGAACAGTGCCTGCTCGCCGGCGTCGCGCGCATGCAGGCGTGTGTACGCCTCCAGTTCGTCGTTGCTCTGCTTGAGCAGCGCGTGAAGCTGCGCGACTTCCGCCTTCGCGGGCTGGCCGGCGCTGATGATCTGCGCGACGTCGCTCATGCGTTCGCGCAGCACCAGCATCCGCTCGGAGCTGGTCTTCAGGTGCAGCAGCGACGCGGTGTCGTCGCGGTACATCGCCTCGAGCGAGCCGTTGCCGATGTAGAGGGCCGCGATGCAGGCGCCGACCACCAGCACGAGCAGCACGGTATAACCGGCGATGGTCGCGACGAGTCCACCACGGATAGTGAGTTGTTTTCGCATGACGTTCCCTTGAGCCGGCCGGGCACGGCCAGCGGCGGAGGTGAATTCCGGAACACGAACGACGCGCGCCGTGGCGCAATACCGGGCGCGGGGCTGCGAACGGGTTAACGACGCGGGGAACGGGCGGCTTTTATCCGCATGCGACGCGAATCTTGACGATTGCGACAGAGGGAGAACCGAGGTAGCGCGACTAGCCGCCGTCGCCGAGCCTCGCGCGAATCTCGTCGGCCGACAGGTCACGCTGGTGCGTGGCGATCTGCCAGACGTTTCCCCACGGGTCCCTCACCATCGCCCGCCGGTCGCCGTACGGCACGTCGGCGGGCGCTTCGAGCGGAATCGCTTGCGCCGCGAGCGCCCGTCGATAGGCGGCGTCGGTGTCCTGGACATACACGTACAGAAACGCCGGCATCGGATCGCGCAGGCCGTCTCCGCCGCTGACCATTACGACGGAGTCGCCGATCCGGATTTCGGCAGGCAAACCGGTACGGCATTCGCCTTCCGCGTCGAACACCGTGCGGATGAAGGCGACCAGGTTGCGCGGATCCGGCACGACGATCCGCGGCGTGACGGTATGCCATCCATCGGGTTGGAACGAAGCCATGATGTGCGACCTCCGACGAGATTTCAGGCTGGATTGTCCTCCTCGAACGGCAGCCTGCAAAGCGGGCGCGCGGTATCGACCGCGAACGTTTCCGTGCATCGCTTCACGCGTCGGTCTCGTAAATGAGGCGGTATTCGCCGTTGGTTCGCCCGATTCGCGCGAACCCGGGTTCCCCCAGATGCATGCCGGCGATCAGCAGCCCTTCCGAGCTGGCCCGGTCGAGCAGCCGTGCACGCGTCGTCGCCGCCTGCGACGCATCCTGGTCGAACGCAATCGAGACGTCCGGCCGCTTGATCTGGATGTGCGGGAAATGCACGATGTCGCCCCACACGAGCAGGCCCCGATCGCCGGATTCGAGCACATAGCCGGTATGTCCGTCGGTATGCCCCGGGAGCGGGATGGCAGCGATTCCGGGCAGCACCTCGCCTGCGTCGAAGGTCCGAAGCGCGTCGCCGTAAGCGTCGAATGCCTGACGCGCGATCCGGAAATTGCCGCGGGCGCGCTCGCTGGCGCGGCTCAGATTGCCGTCGTCGCGCCAGAACGCGACCTCGCGACGATGCGCGAGCAGCTCCGCATTCGGAAACGCAACGTGTCCGGCGGCATTCGTCAGCCCGCCAATGTGGTCGGGATGGGCGTGCGTGAGCAGGACGGTGTCGACCGCGCCCGGATCGATGCCGGCCAACCGTAAGTTGTCCTGCAGACGGCCGCCCCATTGCCTGATGCCGCCGGCCCCTGCATCGACGAGAATCGTGCGGCCCGCGCCGCGCACGACGTAGCAGTTGATATGCACGGCGGACGGCGCCTGCTCCCCGGCCGCGTGCTGCATGCCGGCGGCGTCGGCCACGTCGATATTCGACAGGAAATCGAGGCTGGCCGTGAGGTAGCCGTCGCTGATCGCGGTGATCGTGAAATCCCCGACACGCTGACAGGGAAACGTAACGTTGGACATCATGCTGCTCCGGAGCGGCTAGTTTCGCGCGTGAAGGTTCGGCACGGCATGACCGAAACAGCGGATGCGCGCCGTCAGCCCCGTGCGGCGAACGACGGCGCGATCCAGCGCTTCCATGAACGCGTCCATGACCGCGGGCGGACGAAACGATTCCACGCGATACCGGATTTCCGCGAAAACGGGATGCCCGCATCCGTGCCGAACCGCCACGTAAATGACGTGGACGTTCCTGACTTCTGCCTGAAGGACACGCGTACAGAGTTCGATGCAGTCGCCGGAAAGTTCGGCGAGGCGCGCGTCGGGCGGCATGCGTTCCGCGTCGATATGGAAAGTCACGTTAGGCATCGCCCCGCCTCTTCGTCAGTTGCACCGTCATCGGTTCGTACAGGTCAAGGCCGGCCGGCACGTCGTCGTCGAGCGGGGCATCGCTCCGGGGGAGGACCGCGAGCCAGCGGCGCGCCGGAAATTGCTCCAGCGCAACGGCCTCCATGGCCAGCGGCTTCAGGCCCAGTTCGATCAGCGGGCCGGGGCCGCTGGCGCTCAGCGCGAGCAGCTCGTCGGCATCGACCGCCGGCGCGCGACCGATATCGCTGTAGAGATTGCGGTGCCAGTCGGTGATGTGCTGCTGCCACCGCGCGAAATTGCCGCCGCCTTTGCGTCGATATTCATCGCCGGTCAGCACGTCGAGACCGTCGATCGTGTGAACGGCGAGATAAACGGGGCAGCCGTCGCTTATCGCCCTGAAGCGCTGCGACGTGTGAAAGCCGGCGACCGAGATGAGGGCCGGCAGCTTGTCGTCGCTGTAGAAATCGTTCCATTCGGCTTCGCTGGCAGCGTCGGCGAAGCTGCATTCGACGGTATAGATCATCGGTTCGTCCTTCGTGACGAGTGAGCATCCTGCATCTCGAATACGGGATATTCAGTGCAGTGACGTAATGCTAATCTGCTGTTTTCCCCACAGATATCGACTTAAAGTCAGCCTTCAGTGACATTTGATCAAGCTGACCGTCGAACGCACCCCGACCGGCAAAACCCACGATGCGACGCAAGATCCCCAGCAATTCCGCGCTCCTGGCCTTCGACGCGGCGGCCCGACACGGCAGCTTCGCCCGCGCCGCCGACGAGCTGGCGCGCACCGAAGGCGCCGTCAGCCGTCAGATCGGCAGGCTGGAGGCGTTCCTCGGCGTGACGCTGTTCGAGCGCATCGGCAACCGCGTGCGGCTGGCGCCCAACGGCGCGCGATACGCGGTGCAGGTGCGCGAGATTCTTGACCGGCTGGAACGGGACAGCCTGTATCTGATGGGGCAGCCCGTCGAAGGCGCGAGCATCGACATCGCCGCGATCCCGACCTTCGCGACCCGCTGGCTGATTCCCCGGTTGAAGCGCTTTCAGGCGCGCCATCCGAACGTCACCGTGCACATCGCCGAACGGATGGAACCGTTCCTGCTGGCCGGCAGCGGGTTCGACGCCGCCATTCATTTCGAACATCCCGCGTGGGCCGGCATGCATCTGCATCCGCTGCTGGAAGAGGTGCTGGTGCCCGTGTGCAGTCCGGCGCTCGTCGAAGGTGTTGGCGCGAGGCCGTCGCTGGATGCGCTGCCTCGCCTGCACCGGCGGCAGAATCCGGACGCGTGGCAGCGCTATGCGCAGGAAACCGGCATCGATCTGACCAATCCGGCGGTCGGCCCGCGATACGATCTTCATTCGATGCTGA
Organism: Burkholderia sp. MSMB2157WGS; assembly: GCF_001532755.1. Lineage (NCBI taxonomy): Bacteria > Pseudomonadati > Pseudomonadota > Betaproteobacteria > Burkholderiales > Burkholderiaceae > Burkholderia > Burkholderia sp. MSMB2157WGS. Next base: position 49,806 of record NZ_LPJG01000013.1, read on the forward strand.
TCGAGGCCGCGCTGGCCGGCCTCGGCGTCGCGCTGGTGCCGCGGCTTTACATCGGGACGGAGCTCGAACAAGGGCGGCTGGTCGCGCCCTGGCCGGACGGCAAGGCGATTACGAAAAACTTTTGCCTCGTGCTGCCCGAGCCGATCGAATTGAGCGCGGCGCCGGTGCGGGCGTTTGCGGAGTGGCTGCTGGACGACGCGCGGGACGCGGCGCGCTGATGCCGTGGTCGTGGATTCCGGCAAGTATGCGTCACGCAAAGGGACCGCAACGTAGGAACCGCATGCGCCGGCACGTCGAACCGTTCCGCTAATCCAGGTACGGCTTCAATACGCCCCCGATCCAGTCCATGAAAGCCCGCACGCGCGGCGACAGATTGCGCCGATGCGCGACGACGAGCGACGCGGCAAGCGGATCGGGACGCAAGTCCGGCAACACCTCCACGAGCGCACCGCTTTCGAGGTGATGCGCGAGCGCCGAATAGCCGGCCTGGATCAGCCCGATGCCCGCCAGCCCCGCCGCGTGATAGGTCTGCACGCTGTTCACCTGCATCGCGCTGGGCAACGGCAACCACGCATAGCCGTCGCCATCCGGGTATTCCCATCCGGGATGCCGCGCGCCGAGCGTCAGCGTGTAGTGGATCATCTTGTGCCCCTGGCTATGCAGATCGGCGAGCGTATGCGGCACGCCATGCCGCGCGAGATAGGCGGGGCTCGCCGCATTCGTCATGCGCAGCCTGCCGAGCGGCCGGGCAATCAGCGTCTCGTCGACGATCGGGCCCAGCCGGATCACGCAATCGAACCCTTCCCGAACGAGATCGACACGCCGGTCGGTGCTGGACAGCTCCAGCTCCAGATCCGGATGCGCGGCCATCAATTGCGGTAGCGCCGGCACCACGACGCTGCGCGCGAGTTCTGTGGGCATGTCCACGCGCAACCTGCCGCGCAGCGACGCGCCGCGCCCCGAGAACATCGACTGCAATTCCTGCACTTCGGCGAGCAGATCGGTCGCACGCGCATAGAACGCGCGGCCGTCCTCGGTGAGCTGCACGCGCCTCGTGGTCCGATGCAGGAGTGCGACACCCATGTCCCGTTCGAGCGCACGGATGACCGTGGATACCCGCCCTTTCTGAATGCCGAGGCTTTCGGCGGCACGCGTGAAGCTCGCCATTTCGGCGACACGGGCAAAAATCAAAAGCGCGTCAAGGTTCTGCATTGTTCATCCGGAAAGTAACGGAGCGTTCAATCTGTCGTCGTTTATAACCCGATTGCGGCTCGGTAGAGTGGCTTCCCACGTCGTCTGAACGACAACCCGAACGAAAGGAAACCATCATGGAGCAACTCGCCCCGCCGACAAAAACGGTCGTCGTCTACCACTCCGGCTACGGCCATACGCAACGGATGGCCGCCGCCGTCGCGGACGGCGCCGGCGCCGCACTCGTCGCGATCGATGCCGACGGCAACCTCGCCGACGACGCGTGGACCACACTGGCCGACGCCGACGCGATCCTGTTCGGCTCGCCGACCTACATGGGCGGCCCGAGCTGGCAGTTCAAGAAGTTCGCGGATGCGTCGTCGAAGGTCTGGTTCGAAAGCGGATGGCGGAACAAGATCTTCGGCGGCTTCACCAATAGCGCAAGCCTCAACGGCGACAAGCTCAATACGCTCGAATACTTCTTCCTGCTGGCCGCACAGCACGGCGGCATCTGGGTCAGCATGGACATCAAGCCGGCCAATCTGAAAGCGTCGACGCGCGACGACCTGAACCGCATGGGCGCCTACATCGCGCCGATGGCGCAGACACCGGCCGATGCGTCGCCGGACGAGATGTCGCCGGGCGACCTCGAAACGGCGCGCCGCTATGGCGCACGCGTCGCGGCGATTGCCGGGCAGTTGCGGGCCGCCACATCACGCTCCAACTGACATTCCGACGTTCGTGCGGGGCGCCACCGGCCGACGCCCCGTATTGTGTCCGGCCGATTCCGAAGGGCGCAACAATGAAATACAAGCAATTGGGCCGCACCGGCCTGTACGTCTCCGAGCTGTGCCTCGGCACGATGACGATGGGCGGCAACGCGGATGCCGGCATGTGGGCGGCGATCGGCGCGGTCGGCCAGGACGACGCGAACCGTCTGATCGCCCGTGCGCTCGACGCCGGCATCAACTTCATCGACACCGCCGATATTTACTCGTTCGGGCAGTCCGAACGCGTGGTCGGGCAAGCGCTGCGCGAGCTCGGCGTCCCGCGCCACGAGATCGTGCTGGCGACGAAGACGGCCGGCGTGATGGGCGCGGGCCCCAACGACCAGGGCGCGTCGCGCGGTCACATCATGGATTCGGTGCAGCGAAGCCTGGAACGGCTCCAGGTCGACCATATCGACCTGTACCAGATTCACGCGAGCGACCCCGTCACGCCGATCGAGGAGACGCTGCGCGCGCTCGACGATCTCACGCGGCAGGGGCTGATCCGTTACGTCGGCGTGTCGAACTGGCGCGCGGGCAAGATCGGCAAGGCGCTCGGCCTGAGTGCCGCGCTTCACGCCACGCGCTTCGAGACGCTCCAGGCCTACTACTCGATCGCCGGGCGCGACGTGGAGCGCGAACTGGTTCCGCTCGCCGTCGACGAGCGAATGGGGCTGCTCGTCTGGTCGCCGCTCGCCGGCGGATTGCTGTCGGGCAAGTTCGGTCCCGGCGCGTCGACCGAGGCCGGTTCACGGCGCGGTCATTTCGATTTTCCGCCGGTCGATCCGGAGCGGGCCTGGCCGTGCGTGGCGGAGATGCGCGCGATCGCCGGCGCGCACGGCGTCTCGGTCGCGCGGATCGCGCTCGCGTGGTTGCTCGGCCGGCCGGCCGTCACCAGCGTCATCATCGGCGCCAAGCGGATCGACCAGCTCGACGACAATCTCGGCGCGGTCGACGTCGTCCTGACCGACGAGGAACTGGCGCGCCTCGATGCCGTGAGCGCGTTGCCGCCCTGCTATCCCGGCTGGATGATCGCGCGTCAGGAAGCGGGCAGGATTCCCGGGCCGTTCACACGCACCTCGGCGCAATAGGACCGGCGGCGCTTCATCGGCGGTTCGGCACGGGCGGTGGCGAAGCCGCCCGTGTCAAGCGCGCCGTGCCTGCGATGCACGCTCACATCCGGCAACCCGGTTGCTTGTACAGCATTGCGGAACGCGCCTCAACGTCCGGACGATAGACTGACATCGATGTTGTCGGTCATGATGTTCCTCTCTTCAGGTTGCGCGCGCGTCACGCGTCACGCCTCGCGCCGCGAAAATACGTCCTTGAACACGGGCATCGCCGAAAAGACGTTCGGCCATCCCGCGTAGAACGCCAGTTGAGTCAACGTCTCGGATGCCTCGGCCTGCGTGAGCCCGTTGTCCATCGCACGGTTCAGGTGATACGGAATCTGCGCCACCTGGCCGTTGGCGACGAGCGCACTCACCGTCACCAGGCTGCGGTCGCGCGGCGCGAGCCCCGGGCGAAGCCACAAGTCGCGAAACAGCGCGTCGGTCGTGTACTCGACCACGCCCGGCGCGACGGCGCCGAAGTTTTCCGCGACCGTCCGTGCGCGCTGCGCTTCGGCCGCCTCGTTCAGCGGCAGCGGCGTGACGTCCGCCGGTGCGAGCTGATCGGGGCCGATGCCGCGTTCGTCATAGACGTGCTTGACGACAATCGACGCGGCGCTCGCGTTGGCCCATCCCGCGTAAAAGGCCAGGTGCGCGATCGTTTCCGATATTTCCGCGGGCTTCACGCCGTGATCCAGCGCGAGGCGGACATGCAGCGACATCTCGACGGTCTGGCCGCGGGCGATCAGCACCGACAGCGTCACGATGCTGCGATCGCGCGGCGACAGGTGCGGCCGCTTCCACAAGCCGTCGAACACGGTGTGCGTCGTGTATCGCTCGAAGGCCGGGGCGACCGCTTTCAAATCGGGGGAAGACAAGGGTTCCTGCATGGTGTCGGTCCTTTGCATGGGAGTGCACGCGGCGACGAGCAGGGCCAGTCCAGTCGCGGCGACGAGCCGCAACGGGCGACGCGTGCGATCGTCACCGTGCGCCGTACCGCGCATCGGTGACGTGTTCGAGGATCGCGTGCCGCTGTGCGCAACCGCGATGCCCGTGCTGGCCGTGTCGTCGGCCGACGCGGCGAGCGACACGCAGGCCGGCATCGAGGCCAACGCAGCGGCAGCGGGCGCGTTCATTGCGGCTCGCCGCTGCCGAGGTATTGCTCGTCCGTCACCTTGTCCAGCCAGTTGACGTTCTTGCCATCGAGCGCTTCCTGAATCGCGATATGCGTCATCGCGGTGGTCGACGTCGCGCCGTGCCAGTGCTTGTGGCCGGGCGGGCACCAGATCACGTCGCCCACCCGGATCTCGACGCGCGGCTCGCCGTCGCATTGCGTCCAGCCGCAGCCGGCAGTCACCAGCAGCGTCTGGCCGAGCGGATGGGTGTGCCACGCGGTGCGTGCGCCCGGCTCGAACGTCACGCTGGCGCACGATACGCGCGCCGGCGGCAGCGGTGCGTTCAGCGGGTCGATGCGGACCGTGCCGGTGAACCATTCGTCGGGGCCTTTGATCGAGGGCTGCGAGCCCGCGCGCTTCAGTTCCATGATGTCTTCCTCTATCGAAAAGGGTGCCGCATGGATCGCTCCAGCGGTCGGCCATCCCACTTTAACGACTCGCGATTCATGCGACTAGATGGCAAAATCGGCATGAACCTATGCCGTGGCGCATTAATCAATGGAAGACTTCAACGATCTGGTGGCGTTCATGGCCGTCGCGCGCGAGCGCAATTTCACCCGTGCGGCCGCGCAGCTCGGCGTGTCTCAATCGGCGTTGAGCCGAACGGTGCGCGCGCTGGAAGCCCGCATGGGCATCCCGTTGCTGACGCGCACGACGCGCAGCGTGTCGCCGACCGAGGCCGGCGAGCGGTTGCTGGCATCGATCGCCCCGCGCTTTCAGGAAATCGAGGCGGAACTGGAATCGCTGCGCGCGATGACGGACCAGCCGGCCGGCAACGTCCGGATCACCGCGACCGACTATGCGGCGAACGAGTACGTGTGGCCGCGGCTGCAACCGCTGCTGCGTCGATATCCGGCGCTCAAGGTCGAGCTGGTGAACGACTATGGCCTGACCGACCTCGTCGCCGGCCGCTACGACATCGGCGTGCGACTCGGCGACCAGATTGCCAAGGACATGATCGCGCAGCGTATCGGGCCGGACATGACGATGTCGATCATCGGTTCTCCCGATTACCTTGCGTCCCGCCCCACGGCGAAGACGCCCCAGGACCTGACCCGGCACAACTGCATCAATCTTCGGCTGCCGACCAGAAACGCGCTGCTGTCGTGGGAGTTGAGCAAGGGGCGCCGCGACTTGCAGGTCCGCGTCGAAGGGCAGTTGACGTTCAACAACGTCTATCAGATGGTCGACGCGGCGCTTGCCGGCTTCGGGCTCGCCTATGTGCCGAAGGACCTGGTCGCGCATCACGTCGAAGCCGGACGGCTCGGCTGGGTGCTGGAGGACTGGTTTCCAACGTTCGTCGGGCACCACGTCTTTTATCCGAGCCGGCACAAATCGTCGCGAGCCATGGAACTCGTGGTCGACGCGCTCAGGGCCGGGTATCGACGCACCACACGATCGGCATGAGCCGTGACGCCGATGTATCGACAGCGTCCCGCCCGTGACGACATCGCTCCCGCGCCGCGCATCACGTCGGAAACACGCCCCGGCTCATTGCATCGAGTTGCCGAACGATCTCGGCGCGCAATTCGGCCGATACGTCGACGCTGTCGAGCAATTCCGAAATCCACAACCCGTCGGCCGCGAGCCGGCAGATCATCAGCGTCGCGGCCTGCTCGAGCGGCACCGGGTCGGGCCGCGTCCATTCGCGCATCGGCACCGACCATCGCGCGCGCGTGTCCGTCTCGGTGATCATCGACGCGACCAGCACGCGCAGCACGTCGGTACTCGCGGCCGGATGGGCCGCATCGAGCACCGCATGCAGATACGCGCGCGCCGCCGCGCCGTCGCCGTCGAAATCCGCCGCCAGCCGCGCGGCCAGTTGCGCGCCGAACCGCTCGGTCGCCTGCCCGAACAGCGCGTCCAGCAACCCCTGCTTGTTCGCGAAGTGATATTGCAGCGCGCCTTTCGTCACGCCGGCGCGCTCGGCCACCGCGTCGAGCGTCAACGCGGCCACGCCGTGATGCGTCGCGATCTCCGACGCGGCCGCCAGCAATTGCGCACGCACCTGATCCGGTGCTTTTTTTCGCCGCACGCCGGTCGCGGCTGCAGCCGGCGCCGATGATCCTTCAAGCGCCGGTGCAGCGGGCGTTTCAGCCGGTTCGACGGGCGCGGACACGTCGCGCGGCGCGGGTTCGAGGCGTTTTTTCATGGTGCGGATGGTAGCACCGCGCGTCTCGATATAAACATTCCGGCTGGATGGTATGATCCGCCGCATGAACAAATCGGCCCCCTCCCCCTGGTCCGCGCTCGACACTGCCATCGCCCGTGGACGCGACGCACTCGTGCGCCTTCAGCAGCCCGACGGCAGCTGGTGTTTCGAACTCGAATCCGACGCGACGATCACCGCGGAATACATCCTGATGATGCATTTCATGGACCGGATCGACGACGTGCGCCAAGAGAAGATGGCGCGCTACCTGCGCGCGAACCAGCGGCTCGACACGCACGGCGCATGGGCGCTGTACGTCGACGGCGCGCCGGACGTGTCGTGCAGCGTGAAGGCGTATTTCGCGCTGAAGGCGGCCGGCGACAGCGAACAGGCGCCGCACATGATCCGCGCGCGCGACGCGATCCTGAAGCTCGGCGGCGCGGCACGCTCGAACGTGTTCACGCGCATCCTGCTCGCGACGTTCGGCCAGGTGCCGTGGCGCGCAACGCCGTTCATGCCGGTCGAATTCGTGCTGTTCCCGAAGTGGGTGCCGATCTCGATGTACAAGGTCGCGTACTGGGCGCGCACGACGATGGTGCCGCTGCTCGTGCTGTGCTCGCTGAAGGCGCGGGCGCGCAATCCGCGCAACGTCTCGATCCGCGAACTGTTCGTCACGCCGCCGGACGAAGAACGCCGGTACTTCCCGCCCGCGCGCGGCATGCGCCGGCTGTTCCTCGCGCTCGACCGCACGGTCCGCCATATCGAGCCGCTGATACCGAAGCGCCTGCGGCAGCGCGCGATCCGGCATGCGCAAGCGTGGTGTGCGGAACGGATGAACGGCGAGGATGGGCTCGGCGGCATTTTCCCGCCGATCGTGTACAGCTATCAGATGATGCAGGTGCTCGGCTACCCGGACGACCATCCGCTGCGGCGCGACTGCGAAAACGCGCTGGAGAAGCTGCTGGTCACGCGGCCGGACGGCAGTGTGTATTGCCAGCCGTGCCTGTCGCCGGTGTGGGACACCGCGTGGAGCACGATGGCGCTCGAGCAGGCGCGCGGTGTCGCGGCGCCGGAAACCGGCGAGTCGGCCGGCGCGCTGCGCGAACTCGATGCACGCATCGCCCGCGCGTACGACTGGCTGGCCGAGCGGCAGGTGAACGACCTGCGCGGCGACTGGGTCGAGAACGTCCCGGCCGACGTCGAGCCGGGCGGATGGGCGTTCCAGTACGCGAACCCGTATTACCCGGACATCGACGACAGCGCGGTCGTCACCGCGATGCTCGATCGACGCGGCCGTACGCACCGCCATGCGGACGGTACGCACCCGTATGCGTCGCGCGTCGCGCGCGCGCTCGACTGGATGCGCGGGCTGCAATCGCGCAACGGCGGCTTCGCGGCGTTCGATGCGGACTGCGACCGCATGTACCTGAACGCGATCCCGTTCGCCGATCATGGCGCGCTGCTCGATCCGCCGACCGAGGACGTATCGGGCCGCGTGCTGCTGTGCTTCGGCGTGACGAAGCGCGCGGAAGACCGCGCGTCGCTCGCGCGCTGCATCGACTACGTGAAGCGCACGCAGCAACCCGACGGCAGTTGGTGGGGCCGCTGGGGCACGAACTACCTGTATGGCACGTGGAGCGTGCTGGCCGGCCTCGCGCTCGCCGGCGAGGACAAGTCGCAACCCTATATCGCACGCGCGCTCGACTGGCTGCGCGCGCGGCAGCATGCGGACGGCGGCTGGGGCGAGACGAACGACAGCTACATCGACCCGAAGCTGGCCGGCACGAACGGCGGCGAAAGCACGTCGAACTGCACCGCGTGGGCGCTGCTCGCGCAGATGGCGTTCGGCGACTGCGAATCCGATTCGGTGAAACGCGGCATCGCGTATCTGCAGTCGGTGCAGCAGGAAGACGGCTTCTGGTGGCACCGTTCGCACAATGCGCCGGGCTTTCCGCGCATCTTCTACCTGAAGTATCACGGCTATACCGCGTACTTCCCGCTGTGGGCGCTCGCGCGTTACCGGCGGCTGGCGGGCGCCGCTGCTGCTGCGCCGGCGGTCGTCGAAGCGGACGGCACGGCTATCGCTTGAACGACCACGCGCTCGATCGCGCTGCGCGCGTCGAAACCCGGCGGAAACGAGACGAACGATGCGTCGCGCAGGTCGGCCCGCCGCGCGACGCACTTGTGTGCGCGACGCGCGCGGCAGGATGCGGGACGGGCTCGGCGACTTCGACGTGGTGCGGTCTTGCGCCCGGCGAGACGATCGGCCGGATCAGACGAAGCCCTCTTCGACCAGCGTGCAGCCGTGGGCCGTGATCTCGTGCCGCTGGCCCGAGCCGCCGACCACGCGGCTCCAGCTCTCGGACACGAGCACCGCGGCATCGCCGTCCGTACGCAGCGCGTAACGGAATCCGCCATACATGCCGGGCACCGCGAACCACATGCGCCCGGCTTGCGCGTCGAATTCGAGCAGCGTTTCGAGTTCGGGAAAACGCAGTGCGTCGACCCGCAGGTGCGCGATGCGGCCACCGATCATGTCGTGGAAATGACGCTGGATGGCGCACAACGTGCCGTCGGGCACGACGCGCCGCGGCTGCGGCGTCAACAGCGCGACCAGATGCCGATGCCCGCGCGACGCGGCAATGTCGACCGCGCGCTCGCCTCGCGCGTCCCGCAGCATGCGCCACGCGCCGAGCCGCAGCAATTCCGCGACGACTTCCTGCGGCGCGCCGCCATACGCGGCCTGATGCAGCGGCGCGTATAGCGACGTGCCGCCCGGCCGCGTCGCGTTGACGAGCGCGGGCTGTTGCGCGACACGCTCGATCAGTGTCGCCCATGCGCCGTCGCGCGCCGCATCGGCCAATGCGTGCCTGCTCGCCAGTTGCGCGTCGTCGAGCACGTCGGCGCCCGTGATTCCGTCCCATGCGATGCTCAATCGGTTCTCCTCCGTCGCCCGGTGCGTCGCTCGCCGCGCACCGGATTGCCCGCCATCATAAGCATTTCCCGACGGGCGCGCGCGGCGGCGTTACCGCCCGTCGCCGAGCGATCCGAGGATCCGGTACGCGACCTTCACGCGGTCCTCGATCGGCACGTTGCCGTTCGCGAGCATCACGATCGCGATCCGCTTCGCGGGAACGAACGCGACATACGTGCTGAAGCCGCCGGTCGAACCCGTCTTGTTGATCCAGGTCGCGGGGTTCGGCGCGAGCGGCGGCTGGATCGCGCTGGCCGGCACCGCATCGAACAGCATCTTCGGCGCATTGCCCGCGAGCAGCGTGGGCAGCGCGACCGGGTACGGATACTGTTCCCAGATCAAATCCTGCGTCAGCGGGCCTGCGCGGAAGTAGCCGGTGTGCGTGCGTTCGATCGCGCGCTGCAGGCGCGGCGCGGTCTGGATCATCCCCATGTTCGCCTGCACGAAGCGCAGCAGGTCGGCCGCCGTGGTCCGCACGCCGTACGCCTGCTGCCACAGCATGCCTTGCGTCATCCGGGTCGGCTTGCCGTCCTTCGTGTAGCCCTGCGCATAGTCGGCCATGCGTGCGTCGGGCACGTCGATGTAGGTGTGCGTCATTCCGAGCGCGGGAAAGAGCCGCTGCTCCATCAGCGTCGCGAAATCCCGGTGCATCGCCTTCGCTGTGAGCCAGCCGAGCATGCCGATCGCGACGTTCGAATACTTGCGGTGCGTGCCGGGCGCATAGTCGGGCCGCCACGCGCCGAGATAGCGGATCAGGCCCGCGTCGTCGCGGATGCCGTCCGGTACCTGCAGCGGCGTCCCGCCGGGCGTGTGCGTGCCGAGCTGAAGCAGCGTCACGACGCCGAACGGCTTGCCCTGCACCTCGGGCAGATATTTGGCCGCGGGGTCCGCGAGCGATAGTTCGCCGCCCTCCTGCGCGTCGGCGGCGAGCGTCGCGGTCAGCGTCTTGCTCACCGAGCCGATTTCGAACAGCGTGTCGCCGGTCACCGGCTTGCCGGTTTGCTTCGACATCACGCCGTAGTCGAACACGTAGGGCTTGCCGTCGGCGACGATGCCGACCGCCATGCCGGGGATCGCATACTGCTTCATCAGCGGCGCGATATGGCGGGTGACGGTGTCGTGGAGGTCGTCCTGCGTGACGGCGGCCGCACGACCGGCCGCGGCGGTCGCGCAGGCGGCGACGAACAGGGTCGCGGCGAAGCGTGTCGCATTGAATCGCATGAGTGCGGTTCCTTTCGATTCCAGATGGTTGCATGGACAACAGATCTGGCCGCGCTGCGCGGAGCGGGCGGCGGCCGACCTGTCGAAGCAGGACTATCCGCTACCGCCCGGTCGCCAACAATCGACGATATGTTGCGCGAGCCGAAAGAAAAACTTATGAAGTGCGCGACATGCCGGACGAGGCCGCGACGACGTCGGCGGCGCATGCCTGTTTTTTTTCAGGAAAACCGGCCGGGTTTGACGGCATCGAATCCGGGCACATGCAGCCGATCGCCCGCGAACGCGTGCGCGCCGAATTCCTGCGCTCGCGCGCCGGCACGCGGCTCGCCCGGCAACTGCAACGCGTCACCTGCGCGATGGCGCTCGACATGCGAAAACGCGGCCGACGCACGCCTGCGCATCGCCGGCCCGTGCGCGCATCACCCCGGCAGCCGGTCGAGAAACGCCAGCATCGCCGCGTTGAACCGCACGGGCCGCTGCAGCGGCGCAAAATGGCTCACGCCGGGCAGGATCGTCAGCGTCGCGCCGGGAATCGTTCGCGCGAGGTACGCCGCATGCTCGGGCCGGATGAATTCGTCGTGCTCGCCCTGCACGATCGCAACCGGCACGGCGATCGCCGCGAGATCCTGCGCGGTGTAATTCGGTTGCGTGCGCATCATTTCGCTGACGGCGGCCACGAACGCGTCGAACTGGTCCGGTGTCGCGGACAGGTGCGCATAGTCCTTGCGATGTCGCGCGAAACAACGGTCGATCAGCGGGCTCGGCACCATGTCCTTCGTGCCGCCCGGATCCATGTTGCACGCGAAGAAGAACACGCCGGCCGCGCGTTCCGGCGCACGGGCGGCCAGCACGAGCGCGATGCATGCGCCGTCGCTCCAGCCAACGAAACGTGCACGGTCGACCTGCAGCGCGTCGAGCACGGCCAGCACGTCCGATGCCATGCGTTCGTACGAGTAGGGTCGGTCGTCGCGCGTGCTGCGGCCGTGGCCGCGGCTGTCGATCACGATCGCGCGGTAGCCGGCCGCGCGCAGCGCCGGTACCTGGTTGCCCCAGTTGCCGCCATGGCCGAGGCCGCCGTGCAGCAGCACGACCGCCGGCCCCTGGCCGAACGACGCGTGCCAAATGCGCGCGCCGTCGTGGTCGAGCCATCCTTCGACATCGGCCGCCGGCAGCGGCGTGCCGCCGTGCGCGTCGAAGCGGACGAGTTCGTCGTCGTCGAATTCCGCATTCATCGTTCAGTCGTCCTCGAGAGGGAGACGCGCTTGCGATTGTAATGCGTGCGGCCGACGCCGCCGTCGCCGCTCAGGCTTGCGTCGACACCAGCCCGCCCGACGGCGAGCCGCCGGATTTTTCGAGCGCCGCGGCAAGTTGCGAGATCGCCGTCGCCAGCGCGGCTGAAATCGCGCTGGCTTCCGCACTCAGCGACTGCTGTTCGACGGCCGCGACCGGGTCGTCCTTCGCGCGCTGGGCCGCGGTGGCCATCTGCCGCTCCAATGTCGCGAGCTGCTTCTGCAGCCGCTCGATCAGCGCCTTCAACTGGGCAACCGCCGGGTCTTCCGACGATGCGCCCGCCGCGCCGGACGTGGCGCCGGCGGCACCCGTCGAATCCTTCGCGCCGGTAGTGCTGGTGGTGCCGGTGGTGCCGCTCGAACTCGTGGCGCTCGCGGCATCCGTTGCGCCGCCGGTGGACGACGTCGCGGCGGGCGGGTTCGCGGTCACGCCGCTGTCCGCGAGCGGCGATCGCGGGGTCGTGGAGAAATCGATCTGCATCGTGTCGGTCCGTGAGTCGTGTCGGTAAACCAAATGACAGGGGCGGAAATCGCCTTTCAATTGTTTACGGCATTCGTCACACGAAACTTGAATATCGGGGTCGGTTGGATTGCTCGACGATGACCGCAATCGATCGCGAAAGGGCCAGATTGGCGGCACGATGGCGCTGGTAAAATCGCCGCTTCGCCGGCCGGGATGCGCATGTCGGAGTCCTCTTTCCAGGCCCGATCGCCGATGCCGCCGGCTGCGACTCCGGGCCGGCATGCAACGTGTGCCGACACCGGCATCGCGGCTTCCCGGAGCGCCTTTTCCGTTCGGCTGCGTGCGTGCCCCGCTCACTGCTCGAGCGGCGAACGCCGTGCGGCACACATTCATTTCATCCCGCATTCGAGGAACACACGATGGCCCGCATCGGCGCCTTCTGCATCACGACGTGGCTCGCCGCCGCGATTCTCTACTTCGGCCAGCACTCCGTCGCGATGATCGTGCTCAGCGGTGTCGTGGTATTCGGCGGGTTCGATCTGCTGCGTCCGTAACCGCGCGGCCTTGCAAGCCGGTGCGGGCGTACCGGGCGCTTCCGTCCTTGGCATCCTCGCGTGCGCGTCGCCGACTTGCGCGATCGACAACGCTTCGCCGAGCCGCTCGATGATGTTTTCCGCCATCTCATGGCTGATCGACAAGCCGCGAACGGAGCCCGCCACGCGCGTCAGCGCGGCAACGTCCTCAACGAAGACGGCCCGGCCGTCAGCGCGATCCGCTTGCCCGTGTCGCGCAGCTTGCCGCCCTCGACCGCATACAGCGCAAGCTGCCGTTCGACGTTGAACTGCACGATCACGTGCCGGCTGTCGGCGGTAAACACGATGCCCTGTGCGGCTTCGCCGCCCAGCGCCTCGCTCACCTTCACCGCCTGCCCGTCGCGGATTTCGAACAGCAGCACCCTGCCGAGCTTGTGGCGACCCGGGTTGTCAGCCGTCAGGTTCGAGCCGTCCATCGCCTGCACGGCGATCCACTTGCCGTTCGGCGAAATCGCGACGCCTTCCGGCAGCGACGGCACCGTCAAATACTGGACCGTGCGAAACGGCACGCGCGATACGTCGATCAACGCGACCGAATCGGCGTCGCCCGCGAGCGTGCCGGTGTAACCCGGCAGCCCGGCGAGCCCGACGTTGCTGACGACGGCCCAGCGGTTGTCGCTCGACACGTCGATCGTGTACGGCGCAACGCCCGTGCTCAGGCGCGTGCCGCTGTCGGTCACGTTGCCGTCGTCGACGTTCAGCACCGCGACGCCCTGCTCGTCGCGCAGCGACACGAGCGCATGCTTGCCGTCGTGCGTGAAGCTGATCCCGGCCAACCGCTTCTTGCCGATTTTCAGGGTGCCGTCGAGCGTCACGTGCGTGCCGTCGATGCGCAGGATCGACACGCTGCCATCGACGTTGGCGACGAGCGCGAGCCGGCCCGAGCGGTCGATCGCGATCCCTTGCGGATGCGTGCCGAGCTCGACGCGCGTAATCGCGGGCGGCGCGGTGTCGAGATTCACGACCTGCAGGAACGTGTCGAACACGAGCTGCTTCGCGGCCGTGTCATAGCGCGTCGGCGCACCGACGAGCGCGAGCTTCGCGTCGGGCGTGATCGCGACGGCCTGCGGCGGCCCCTGGATGCCGTTCTCGACGTCGACCTGCAGCGCGACCTTCGGCGGAAAGATGCTCGCGTCGAGAAGCGTCAGCGTATCCGCGGGCGGGGACGGCAGATAGGTGTCGCGCCCCTCGACGCGCTGGTACTTGCCGTCGTTGCCGGACACGATCCAGTCGGCGGCGTGCACGGCAACGGCCGTCGTGGCGAAGGCCAGCGCGGCGAGCAGGCGCGCGCTGCGCGGGCGGAAGGGATTCGAATGCATGGCGGTCGGTTCTCCGGATCGGTTGCGGACGCAATGGATTGCCCGACCCTGCTGCCCGACGGGCCGGCGCCATCGCATGATGCCCGAAAGCGCGCGCCCCCGGCGCCTTGCGCCCCGTTTCCGTCAGCCCGTCGAACGCGCGCCCGGCTCCCACCGCTCGATGTCGTCGAGCGGATACACCGGCCGCGCGAGCCGCTCGTAGCGGAACAGTCCGAAGTCCGAGCCCGTCACGCCGCGACTGTCGCATTCGACCAGCGCGGACGAAATCGGCACGAACACCGGCCGGCAATACATCCGCGACTTCAGCAGCAGGAAGCGCGCACGGCGTGGATCGACGCCGACGCTCTCGAACACGCCGAGATCCCACGGCTCCTGCGTGCGCTCGGTGACGACGAGCGTGGCCGTGCCGATGTCGAGCACCGCCGCGCGGCCCATGTACGCACGCTGCCCGGTATACGTCGGCCCCGTGATCACGTATTCGCCGTCGGTGATCGCGCGCACGATGCCCGTCGCGCGGAACGGTTCGCGCCGCACGCCGCCGTGCGACGGCAGCCGGTTGCCGACCGGCACCGTGACGGTGGCGCCGACGCCCGCGTCGATCAGCGCCGCGACGGCTTCGGGATCGCACAACGGCCCGCTGACGATCCCGTCGAGCCCGTGCGCGAGCGCGGCTTCGAGCAGGTCCATCGTGTCGCACGGGCCGCCCGACATGCAGTTGTCGCCGTGATCGAGCATCAGCACCGGGCGATCCGCGCCGTGGGCGAGCGCGGCGGCCTGCGCGACCGATTCGGCGAGCGGCGCGCTGCGATACACGAATTCGTCGCGCGCGTCCCAGATCTGCCGCGCAATGCGTTCGGCCGCGGCGTCGGCGGCAGCGCGGTCGCCGTCGGCCACCACGACCACGCTGATGCACGGCGCGGGAATATCCGCGAGCGAGAAGCCGGGCAGGATCGATGCCGCCAGCATTCCGTCCGCCTCGGCCGCGCACGCGGCCTCCACCGCGCGCCGCATCGCGCCTTCGGCGCTCGCGCTGCGCAGCGTCGACGTCATCAGCGGCGGCTGCCGCCACGCGAGCACGGGCCGCGCGCGGCCGTGAAGCCGGTCGAGCAGCAGCCGCGCCGCATGCTCGCCGGTCTCGTACATGTCGACGTGCGGATACGTCTTGAAACTGACGATCACGTCCGCGTGATCGATCATCTTCTGCGTGACGTTCGCGTGCAGATCGAGCGCGACCGCGATCGGCGCACCGGGCAGCGCCGCGCGCACGCGCGCGAGCAGGTCGCCCTCGCCGTCCACGCTCTGCTCGGCGACCATCGCGCCGTGCAGGTCGAGCATCACCGCATCGCAGCCGGGCGCGGCGGCGACGATCGCATCGCAGATCGCCGCATACGCGTCGGCCGCGACCGGCCCGCTCGGGTTCGCGGCCGCCGACACGGGCGTCACGATATCGGCGCCTTCGCCCTCGGCCGCGTCGATGAACGCGGCCATCGCGGTGCGCATCCCGCGATTCGCGCGATACGCGTCGTCGCCCCAGTCGGGGCCGTTGCGGCCGAACGCGGCAAGCGGCGTCGGTACCGGTGAGAACGTGTTGGTCTCGTGGTTCATCCGGGCGATCAGGATCTTCATCGCGCACGGCCCTCCGCGATCCCGGCCGCGCCCAGCATCGCATGCAGCAGCACGTTGCAGCCGGCTTCCAGATGCACCGGATCGGCGTCTTCGATCTCGTTGTGGCTGATGCCGTCCTTGCACGGCACGAAGATCATCGCGGTCGGCGCCACGCGCGCGAGATACACCGCATCGTGGCCCGCGCCGCTGATCACGTTCATCGACGACAGCCCGAGCGCGTGCGCCCCGGCGCGGACCTGCTCGATCAGCGCCGGATCGAACGGCTGCGGCGGAAAATACACGACCGGCTCGATGTCGATCCGCATCCCGGCCGCCGCGCCCAGGTCGGCGCATGTCGCACGCAGTTGCGCGTCCATCGACGCCAGCGTCGCGTCGTCGGCCGCGCGCAGGTCGACGGTCAGCGTCACGCGGCCGGGAATCACGTTGCGCGAATTCGGGTGCACGTCGACCCAGCCGACCGTGCCGCGTCCGTGCGGCGGATGCGCACGCGCGATGCCGTTCACCGCACGCACGAGATCGGCCGCGACCAGCAGCGCATCGCGGCGCAGTTCCATCGGCGTCGGGCCCGCATGCGCCTCCATGCCGTGTACGGTCACGTCGTACCAGCGCTGCCCGAGCGCGCCTTCGACCACGCCGATCGTCGTGTCGTGCGCCTCCAATACCGGCCCCTGCTCGATATGCGCTTCGAAATACGCGCCGACCGGATGCGCGCCGTGCCCGTCGTCCGCGCCGCCCGCATAGCCGATCGCGGCCAGCGCATCGCGCACCGACACGCCATCGCGGTCGCGTTGCGCGAGCGCATGGTCGAGCGTGAACGCACCCGCGAACACGCCGGACCCCATCATCACCGGAACGAAGCGCGACCCTTCTTCGTTGGTCCAGATGGCCACCTCGAGCGGCGCGCGCGTGCGCACCCCGGCGTCATCGAGCGTACGCAGCACCTCGAGGCCGGCCAGCACGCCGTAGTTGCCGTCGAACTTGCCGCCGGTCGGCTGCGTGTCGATATGGCTGCCCGTCGCCACGGGCGGCAGGTCGTCCCGTTCGCCCGCGCGCCGCGCAAAGATATTGCCGATCGCATCGACGCGCACGGTGCAGCCGATTTCCTTGGCCCAGGCGACGAACAAGTCGCGTGCCTGGCGATCGAGGTCCGTGAGCGCGAGGCGGCACACACCGCCCTTGTCGGTCGCACCGATCCGCGCGAGGCACATCAGGCTGTCCCACAGCCGCGCGCCATCGACGCGCAAGCCGGACGCCGCGACGCCCGGAGTCACATCCTGTACTTGCATCGTTGCCATTCCTCGCATTGAAAGGGCCGGGTGCTCATACGACACCGACGCCCAGGTAGCGGTCCTTCACGTCGTGATCGGCCGCGAATGCCGCGTTGCTGCCTTCGTAGACGATCACGCCCTGTTCGATCACGAAGTGGCGGTCCGCGAGCTGCGTGCACACTTCGAGGTTCTGTTCGACGAGCAGGATCGCGACGCCGGCCGCCTTGATCTGCTTCAACTGCGCGACGATTTCCTCGACGATCACCGGGGCGAGCCCTTCGACCGGCTCGTCGAGCATCAGCAGCCGCGGATGATTCATCAGCGCGCGGCCGATCGCGAGCATCTGCTGCTCGCCACCCGACAACTGAGCGCCGCCGTTGCGGCGACGCTCCTTCAGGCGCGGAAAGATCCGGTAGATGTCGTCGAGCTGCCACGGCGAATCGCGACGCGCGCCGAGCCGCAGGTTTTCCTCGACCGACAGCAGCCGGAAAATCCCCCGATGCTCGGGCACGAAGCACAGGCCGCGCGCGGCGATCCGGTGCGCCGGCTGCCCGGACACCGGCCGGCCCGCGAACGTCACCGTGCCGCCGGTCGGCGCGACCACGCCCGCGATCGTCTTGAGCGTCGTCGACTTGCCCGCGCCGTTGCGGCCGAGCAGCGTCACCGTCTCCCCTTCGCTCACGTTCAGCGAAATGCCCTGCAGCACGTGGCTCTTGCCGTAGCAGGCGTGCACCTCCTTCACGTCGAGCATCACGCGCGGCCTCCCGTGATCATGTTGCCGAGATAGGCGCTGCGCACGCGCGCGTCGCCGCGAATCGCGTCGGGTCGGCCTTCGACCAGCACGCACCCTTGCTGCATCACCGTGATCGTGTCCGAGATGTCCATCACGATTCCCATGTTGTGTTCGATCAGCACGACCGTGTAGTCGTCGCGCAGGCCGCGGATCAGCGTCTTCATGTCGTCGAGATCGTCGATGCCCATGCCCGACGTCGGCTCGTCGAGGAAGATCGCGCGCGGCCGTGCCGCCAGCGCCATCCCGACCTCTAACCGGCGCTGCTGGCCATGCGACAGCACACCGGACGCCGTGTCGGCGAAGCGCTGCAGGCCGAGCCGCTCGAGTACGTCGTCGATGATGCCGTCGTGCGCGAGCGCGCCGCGCGGCGGCGCCCACGGATTGAGCGCCCGGCGCGATTCGACGCCCTGCGCGGCGACGCGCAGGTTCTCGCGCACGCTCAGGTTCGGAAACAGGCTCGTCACCTGGAACGAGCGGGCGATGCCGCGCCGCACGCGCTTGTGATCGGGTTCGTGCGACACGTCGTGACCGTCGAACAGGATCGAGCCCGACGTGATCGGCAGCGTGCCGGTTAGCGTATGGAACAACGTCGTCTTGCCCGCGCCGTTCGGGCCGATCACCGAATGCACGGTGCGCGGCATGATGCGCAGATCGACGCCGCCCAGCGCCGTGAACTTGCCGTAGCGCTTGACGATGCCGCGCGCTTCGAGAATCGCTTCGCTCATTGCCGCTCCTTGTCCGTGGCCGCCGTGCGATCGCTACGCCGCAGCGACGCCACGATGCGTTCGCCCAGCCCCCACAACCCGCGCTGCATGAACAGGCTGACCGCGATCAGCACGAGGCCGAGCAGCAGCAGCCACCGAGGCCACAGCGTCGACAACCAGTCCGCGAACAGTACGTAGAACGCCGCGCCGAGCACCGACGCGAACAGGTTGCCCGTGCCGCCGATCACCGTCATCACGAGGATCATCTCGCTCGTGTGATAGTCGATGTTCGACAGCGGCGCGATGCCCGTCATCAGCGCGTGCAGCGCCCCCGCCAGGCCCGTGACCGCGCCCGAGATCACGAACGCCGCGAGCTTGAAGCGCTTCACGTCGTAGCCGGCCGCCGCCGCGCGCGCCTCGTTGTCGCGGATCGCGAGCAGCGTCCGGCCGAATACCGAGCGCGACACGCGCAGCAGCAGCCAGAACACCGCGACGAACAGCACCGCGACGAAGCCGTAGTAGCGCCACGGCGAATCGAGCGAGACGAGCGGATGGCCGAACGCGGACAGCGCGGGGCGCGGGATGTCGAGCAGCCCGTTGTCGCCGCCCGTCACATCCGGCGTCGTATACGCGAGGAAGTAGAACAGTTGCCCGAACGCGAGCGTCAGCATCACGAAATACGTGCCGCGCTGCCGGATCGAGAACCAGCCGACGAGCGCGGCCGCGATCGCGCCGAGCACCGCGGCCGCGACCAACGCGGCCGTCACGGACGCGACGCCGCGCGTCAGCACCAGCCCCGCCGCGTAACTGCCGAGCCCGAAGAAGATGCCCTGCCCGAACGACAGCAGCCCCGTGTAGCCGAGCAGCAGGTTGCAGCCGAGCGCGGCGAGCGCAAACACCAGTACTTCGGTCGCGAGCGAGCCCGAACTCAACACGAGCGGCAACACGCACGCGGCCACCACCGCGAGCCAGCCTTCCGGCCGCTGCAGCACGCCGCGCCACGGCTGCGGGCGTTGCGACGCCGCCGCGCCCGGCGGCAGCGGTTTCGACGATTCGATCATGCGGCCCTCCCCAGCAAACCGTTCGGACGCAGCAGCAGCACGGCCGCCATCGCGACATAGATCATCAGCCGCGCGCCTTCCGGCCACAGCGTGCTCATCAGGCTCTGCACGATGCCGACCAGCAGCCCGCCGACGAGCGCGCCGAGAAAATTCCCCATCCCGCCGACGACGACCACGACGAACGCGACGCCGAGCGCCTCGATGCCCATGAACGGATCGACGCCGCGGATCGGGGCGGCGAGCACGCCGGCCAGCGCCGCGGTCGCCGCGCCGAGCGCGAACACGAGGCTGAACACGCGCGTCACGTTGATGCCGAGCAGCGACACCATCTCCGTCGACTCGCTGCCCGCGCGCACCGTGCTGCCGAGCCGCGTGCCTTCGAGCACCCACCACAGCAGCGCCGCGAGCACGGCCGTGAACCCGATCACGAACAACCGGTACTTCGGATAGACGAAGCCGCCCCAGATCACGACGCCGTTCAGTGCGTCGGGCGGCGGCACGTTGTCGCCGAGCGGCCCCCACGCGAGGATCACGCACTCCTGCAGCACGAGCGCGAGCCCCACCGTCGCGAGAATGTGGAATTCATGCTGCTGCGCGTACACGTGGCGCAGCACGAGCTTTTCGACGCCCCACGCGAACGCGCCGACCACGAGCGGCACGATCGCGAGCGCGACCCAGAAATTCGCCGACCATTGCAGCGCCTGGTAGCAGAGATACGCACCGAGCAGGTAGAACGCGCCGTGAGCGAAATTCACGAAGCGCAGCAGGCCGAACACGATCGACAGGCCGACGGCGAGCAGGAAATACAGCATGCCCACGCCGATGCCGTTGACGATCTGCAGCAGATAGACGTTCATGGCTTCCGTGTCGGAAAGGAAGGTAACGGACGCCCGCGGCGCGCGATGCGCCGCGAACGCATGCACGGCGTCACGCGAGCTTGCAGCCCGTCTTGTCGAGCGGCAGGAACGACTGGCCCGAGCTGACGATGTCGGCGTAGTCGTCCGCGTTCTTCATCCGGCCCTTCGGCTTGCCTTTCAGCAGGTAGTAGTTCTTCAGCACCTGGTGGTCGCCCTTGCGGATTTCCTCCGGCCCCGTCAGGCCGTCGTACTTCAACCCTTCCATCGCGGCGACGACTTTCTTCGGATCGGCGCTGCCGGCCTTCACCATCGCGTCGATCAGGATCTTCGAGCAAATGTACGAACCCGCGAGGCTGTAGTTCGGGTTCGCGTTGAACGCGGCGTTCGCGCGTTTCACCAGGTCGCGGTTCAGCGGCGAATCGATGCCGTGCCAGTACTGCGCGCCGAAATACACGCCGTCGCAGATGTCCGGGCCGAGCGCCTCGAACTGCTCGAGGCCCGACGCCCATGCGAGCAGGATCGTGCAGTTGCGCTTCATTCCGAAGCTGACGGCCTGGCGCAGCGTGTCCGACGATTGCGAGCCGAAGTTCAGGATCAGCAGCACGTCGGGCTGCGCGGCGGCCGCATTCGTCAGGTAGCCGCTGAACTCCTTTTCGGCGAGCGAGTGGTAGCTGTTGCCGACGTGCTCGATGCCCTTTTCCTTGAAGATCGCCTTCGCGGCCGACAGCAGCCCGTCGCCGAACACGTATTGCGGCGTGATCGTGTACCAGCGCTTCGCCTTCGGCAGCATCTGGATCAACGGGCGGACCGTCTGCTCGATCGCGCCGAAGGTCGGCACCGACCAGCGGAAGGTCGCCGCGTTGCAATCCTTGCCGGTGATCTCGTCCGCGCCGGCCGTGGTGATGAACACGCCGCCCGCCTTCTGGACTTCCTTGCCCATCGCCAGCGATTCGGACGACAGGATGCCGCCCGCGAAGAAGCGCACGCCCTTCTGTTGCGCGATCTCCTGCACGCGCCGCACGGCGGTCGCGGGCTTGCCCTCGGTGTCGAGCGCCGTATAGGCGAGCGGCGCGCCGAGCACCTTGCCGTATTGCTTGACGACCAACTGCATGCCGAGATCGGCGTACTTGCCGTTGGCGGCGAACGGGCCGGACATCGGCACCGGGCAGGCGAGCTGGATGGGCGAGCCCTGCGCGAACGCGACACGGGACGACATGCTGCCGAGCGCGCCCGGCACGGCCGACAGCGCGGCCAGTTTCAACAGTTCTCGGCGATTCAAGTTGACGCTCCTCATGATGGGGGACACACGCGATACGACCGACTGCCAAACCGTGCCCACGCCCCTGCCGGATGCGCGCCGCCGGTTGATCCTATTTATCATGATAAATAGGATCAACCTGATGCTAGAGTTGATCAAAATTGGTGTCAATCAGGCAAAATTCCGTACCCGCGCGGGGCCGGTCGTCGACGATGACGCGGCGCGCGGTCAGACAAAGGAGTCGTGAAGATGGTCATGGACCGAGCCAGGGCGGGCCTCGCGGTCGAAATCAAGCAGCCGAAGCGGGCCGATCTCGTCGCCGAGGAGATCAAGCGGCTGATCACCGAGAAGGACCTGAAGCCGGGCGACCGCCTGCCGCGCGAAGCCGAGCTGCAGCAGTTGTATGCGGTGAGCAAGAGCACGATCCGGGAAGCGCTGAAGTCGCTCGAGGTGCAGGGGCTCATCAAGGTCACGACGGGGCCGTCGGGCGGCGGGATGGTCGTCGAGGTGCCGCTCGACCGCACGCTTCAGCTTCTGCAGAACTATCTGTTCTTCAAGGACGTGACGATCGACGACATCTATACGGTGCGCAAGCTGCTCGAACCCGAGCTGGCCGCCGGCGCAGTGCCGCACCTGACGGAGCGCGACTTCGCGGCGCTGGAAGCGAACATCGCGTGCTGCGACGGCGCGTCGGGCGTGCACGATCGCGGTCACATGCTGCGTCAGCGGCAGGAGGACACGACGTTCCACGACATCCTCGCGGCCGCGAACCCGAATCCGTTCCTGCGCTTCAGTTGCGAACTGATCAACGAGATGATCCGGCAGTTGATCGAGTTCCGGAACGATACACCGCTCGTCGAGCACAAGCGTTTCGGCGAAGCGAACGTGTCGATCCACAAGGCGATCCTGCAGGCCGCGCGCGAGCGCGACACCGAGCGCGTCCGCGCGCTGATGGTCGAGCACATGACCGAGGCGCCGAAGCATGTGAAGCGGATGAAAGGGAAGCTGCGCGGGCGGTTGATCCTCGACTCCGAGATCCGCAGGCGGGCCGCCGCTTCCGTTTCGGGATTCGATGCGGCCGCAACGGATCCGGAAGAACGCTGAGCGGCGGCAAACGCGGCGTGAACGCAAGGCCGACCGTTTCGCGGCGGTCCACGGCCTTCCGCCGCGCCAAGGTGACGGCGATGCGCCAGGCCGTCGCGTCCGAACGCCGCGAGCAGCGCTAGTACTGGCGGTGACGCGTTCGCCGCGCCGCTCTCCCAGGCGCTCAGGACGTCATCGCGCGTCGCCTTCCGTGTACCCGGTCGTGCCCTTCGTTTCCAAATACTCGACAAGGCCGAACTCCGCATACTCGCGGCCGTTGCCCGAACGCTTGTAGCCGCCGAACGGCGCGGCCGGGTTCCACGCCGGGTAGTTGATGTGAACGTTGCCGACGCGCAAGCGCGCCGCGACCCGGCGCGCGCGTTCGAGATCCTTCGACTGCACGTAGGCCGCGAGCCCGTAGACCGAATCGTTCGCGAGCGCGACGGCCTCGTCCTCGGTCCGGTAGGTCATGATCGACAACACCGGCCCGAAGATTTCCTCGGTTGCGATCGCCATGCCCGGCGCGACGTTCGAAAACACCGTCGGCCGCACGTAGAACCCGTCCGCGAGCCCCTCCGGCCTGCCGGGGCCGCCGGCCACGAGCGTCGCGCCTTCTTCGATCCCGAGCCGGATGAAATGCTGGATGCGATCGAACTGCGTGCGGCTGACCACCGGCCCGATGCCGGTTTCCGTCGAACGCGGATCGCCGACGACCGTGCGTTCCGCTTCCCGGCGCGCCGCCTGCTCGGCCCGCGCCAGATGATCGACGTGCACCAGCATGCGCGTCGGCGCGTTGCACGACTGGCCGCTGTTGCTGAAGCAACTGCGCACGCCGCGCGTGACGGCATCCTCGATGTCCGCGTCGGGCAGGATCAGGTTCGGGCTCTTGCTGCCGAGTTCCTGGTGCACGCGCTTCACGGTATCGGCCGCCGCCTTCGCGACCTCGACGCCCGCGCGTGTCGAGCCCGTGAACGACACCATGTCGACGTCCGGATGCCGCGACAGCGCGTCGCCCACTTCATGTCCGTAGCCGTGCACGAGGTTGAACACGCCGGGCGGCACGCCGGCTTCATGCAGGATCTCCGCGAACAGGATCGCGCTGAACGGCGCGATCTCGCTCGGCTTGAGCACCATCGTGCAGCCGGCCGCGAGCGCCGGCGCGACCTTGCACACGATCTGGTTGATCGGCCAGTTCCACGGCGTGATCAGCGCGCACACGCCGATCGGCTCGTGCGACACCAGCAGCGAACCGGTCTGCGTGCTGAAACGGAACGACTGCAGCGCGCGGATCGTGTGCTCGAGATGCGCGGTGCCGACCGCGGCCTGCATCGCGCGCGCGAACGCGATCGGCGCACCCATCTCCTGGCTGATCGTCTGCGCGACTTCTTCGTAGCGGCGCCGGTAGATCTCAAGCACGCGCGTCAGCAACGCGACGCGCTCGTCCACCGACCAGCGCGAGTACGTGTCGAAGGCCTGCTTCGCCGCGTCGACCGCATGGTCGACATCGGCCGCGCCGCCGATCGCGAGCCGTGCATACGGCCGCGCGGTGGCCGGATCGATCACGTCGATCGATCGCGCATCGGCCGGATCGCGCCACTTGCCGTCGATATAGGACTGTTGTGACGTTCGCATCGAATGCTCCTGAAATGAAGGATGCCGCACTCAGCGCGTCGCCCGCGCGTAGGTCTCGACGAGGATGTCGCGTATCCGCGCGACGAACCACACGATCTCGTCGCGCGACATCACGAGCGGCGGCGAAAACTGCACGATCGGCGTGCCTTCGTGATCGACGCCCGCGCGGCACAGCAGCCCCGCGTCGAAGATCGCCGGCGCGAGCATCGTCGACACGAATGCCTGCGCGCCGATGCCGGCCGCCCAGCGGCGCGCGGCCTTGTCCGTCACGAGTTCGAGCGAGTAGTGATAGCCGTCGCCGCGCACGTCGCCCACGCACGGCAGCTCCAGCAGCTCGTCGAGCGTCCGGCGAAACACCGCTTCGTTGTCGCGAACGTTCGCGAGCACGCCTTCGCGCTCCATGATCGCGAGGTTCGCGAGCGCGGCCGTGCACGCGACCGGATGGCCGCCGTAGGTCGCGCCGTGCAGGAACATCTGCTGCGGCCCGTCGAGCACCGTGTCGACGACCGCATCGCTCGCGATCACGCCACCGAGCGGCACGTAGCCCGACGCGATGCCTTTCGCGAACGTGATGATGTCCGGCTTCAGCCCGTAGCGCGCCGACCCGAAGTACTCGCCGAGTCGCCCGAACCCGCAGATCACCTCGTCGGCCACGAGCAGCACGCCGTGCCGGTCGCAGATGTCGCGCAGCCCGGCCGCGTAGCCGGCCGGCGGCGTCAGGCTGCCGCCCGCGTTCTGCAACGGTTCGACGACGATCGCGGCGACCGTGTCCGGCCCTTCCTGCACGATCAGCGATTCGATCTCGTCGAGCAGATGGCGTGTGAACTGCGCTTCCGTCTCGCCGGCCGGTCGGCCGTAGCGCTTCGTGTTGCCCACGTGCCGCACGCCCGACATCAGCGGCTCGAAATGCTTGCGGAAATTCGTCATTCCGTTCAACGCGAGCGCGCCGAACGACGTGCCGTGATACGCGACGCGCCGCGCGATGAACTTGCGCCGCTGCGGCTCGCCGCGCGACTGGTGATACTGGCGCACCAGCTTGATCGCCGATTCGTTCGACTCCGAGCCGCTCGACGTGAAGAACACGCGGTTCAGGCCCTCGGGCGCGAGCGCCGCGAGCCGGTGCGCAAGCCGAATCGCCGGTTCGTGGCCGACGCCCCAGTTGGTCGCGAACGGCAGCCGCACCATCTGCTCGCGGATCGCATCGCCGATCTCCGCGCCGTGGCTGTAGCCGACCTGCACGCAGTAAAGCCCGGCCAGCCCGTCGAAATAGCGCTTGCCGTTGCGGTCGACGAGCCAGCAGCCTTCGCCGCGCTCGAACACGGTCAGCGCGTTCTCGCGGTATGCATCGGCATGCGTGAAGTGCATCAGCAGATGGCGCTTGCCGAGCGCCTGCAGGTCCGCATCGAGATTGACGTCAACGGCATTCATGGATCACTCCTCCTTCAGGGTTTCAAAACCGGCATCGCGCAGCCGGTCATTCAGTTCATCGACAACGTCGGCGCCGGGCGCGTAAAGCCGCGCGTCAGCCAGACGAGCTGGCAGAGCCCGAGCGCGAGCCAGCCGATGCCGACGTAGAACGTCTGGCGCGACAGCCCGGACCAGAGCCACACGTTCATCGCGAAGCCGATCGCCGGCATCAGGCCGTATGCAATCCAGCCCGCGGCATGGCGATGCTCGGGCCGGCCCAGATAGCTGCGCATCACGCACAGGTTCACGATCGCGAACGCGACGAGCGCGCCGAAGCTGATCATCGTCGACGCGAGATCGAGCGTGATGAACAGCGCGGACAACGACACGACGCCGACCGCGAGCGTCGCGCGCACCGGCGTGCGCAGCCGCGCATGCAGATGGCCGAACACGCATTCGGGCAGCACGCGGTCGCGGCCCATCGCGAACAGCACGCGCGTCACGCTCGCCTGCCCGGCCATCGCGCTCGCGAAGCAGCCGGCCACGTATACCGCGACGAAGAACGCCGACAGCGTGCGGCCGCCGACCCGCCGCATCAGGTCGAGGCTCGCCGAATCGAGATCCTTGAACGTGTGCCAGTCGGGAAACACCAGTTGACCGACATACGCGATCAGCATGAACAGCAGGCCGCTTACGAGCGTGCAGAGCAGGATGGCGCGCGGCACCGTGCGCCGCGGCTCGCGCGTTTCCTCCGACAGCGTGGTGACCGCATCGAAGCCGAGGAACGACAGGCACAGGATCGCGGAGCCGGCGAAGATCGCGCGCGCATCGCCGGACGACGGCAACGCGACGGCCATCGACAGCCCTTCGCCCGCCGCGACGTGCGCCGACGCGATGACGAACACCGCGATGAACACGAGCTGGCTTGCGATCAGAATCAGGTTCACGCGATTGACGAGCCGGATGCCGACGATGTTCAGCCCGGTGATCAGCGCGATGCTGCCGACGATCCACACGCTGGCCGGCACCGTCGGAAAGATCTGCTTCATGTAGATGCCGATCGCGAGGTAGCTGATCATCGGGATGAACAGGTAGTCCATCAGCAATGCCCAGCCGACCATGAAGCCGGCCGACGTGCCGAAGTTGCGGCTCGCGAACGTGTAGGCCGACCCGGCGCTCGGCATCAGCCGCGCCATGTGGCCGTAGCTGCGCGCGGTGAACAGCATCGCGATCAGCGTGATCGCATACGCGGCCGTCAGATGCCCGTTCGTCTCGCTCGTGACGAGGCCGTAGGTCGTGAACACCGTCATCGGCAGCATGTACGCGAGGCCGAAGATCACCAGCGTCACGAGTCCAAGCTGGTGAGGCTTGCGTGCGTCCGTGTGGCCGCGCTCCACGTACGCCTCGAACACGTGCGTCGCGGCGGCTGATGCGGTTCGACCTGGCCTGTCGTTGTCCATGCTGTCCTCACGTGGGTGGCGTCCATGACTTCAACACGCGTGCGTCCGGCGCGGCCGGCGGAGCACGACTGGAAGAAAGTGTGGTGCGCCAAAAAATCGACGACGAATGAGAAAAGCGGACGTAATCGAGGGATATTTCCGGACACACGGTCGGGCATCGTGCCGCGCCGCCCTGCATGCTGCTGTGCGGCACTGGCGTTTCGCGGACAATCCGGCTATGTTCGGTGCGACCCCGTCACCGCATCGGCACCATGAACAGTCGTTCCCAACGAAACCAGAGCCGCGCCGAACGCAGCCTGCGTTCGGCGCTCGGCCTCGCGCGCCCGGCCGGACGCCAGGAGGACATTCCCGCCACGGTTCACGCGATCGCGGTCGCGCTGGACGAGTGCCGCGTGCGGCACATCGACGGCGCCGCGCTGCTCGAAGGCACCGGGCTCGGCGCGGACGAAGTCGCGTCGCCGAACCTGCACGTGAATCGCGGCCAGGAGCAACGTTGCTTTCGCAACCTGTTGCGTTGCAGCGGCGTGCCGTCGATCGGGCTGTCGATCGGCGCGCGGCTGCATGTGTCGACGCTGGGTCTCGCCGGCTACGCGATGCTGATCAGCGGCTCCGTGATGCAAGCGTTCCGCTGCATGGGCCAGTTTCCGCTGTTCATGGGGCTGTATTTCGACGTGCGCATCGACACGCATGCCGGCGGCATGAGCGTGACCATCGGCCGCTACAACGGCGAGCCCGATCTCGAGGTGTTTCAGGTCGACATGTGCCTGTCGAGCCTGCGCCTGATCGTGTCCGATCTCGTCGGCAAGCCGGTGTGGCCGGAGCAGGTGCAGCTCGCGCGCCGCACGCCGCGCAATGCGGCCGACTACGCGCGCCACTTCGGCTGCCCGGTCGTCTTCAATGCGGCCGACAACCGGCTCGTGTTCACGTCGGTGAACGGCACCGAAGCGCCGCGCCTGGCGAACGAAGTCAGCTTCAATGCGCTGCACGGCCAGTGCGAGGTGCTCGAACGGCAGTGGGCCGCATCGGTCGGCACGCGTTTCGCCGATCGCGCGAAGGAGCTGATGGCGCGCGACCTCGCGCGTTTCAAGTCGATGACGGCGCTCGCCAGTGCGCTGCACCTGACCGAACGCACGCTACGCAGGCGGCTCGGCAAGGACGGCATCACGTTCCAGTCGCTGCTCGACGACGTGCGTCGCGACGAAGCCGTGCGGTTGCTCGACGATCAAGCGTTGACCGTCGCCGCGATCGCCGAGCGGCTCGGCTACAGCGAGCCGCGCAGCTTTCGTCACGCGTACCGGCGCTGGACCGGCAAGACGCCGCGGTCGGCGTCGGATGTCGACGCGTGACCCGATGCGCTACCGCTTCGCCCGGCTTTCGAGGATTCGGCATCACGCTTCGGTGAACGCACTGCCGGCCGCAACGACGAGCCCGGCATCGCGCGATAACGATTTCATGTAGCAAGACCGCTCGCGCACATCGCCCGTCGCGACGCAGGTTTCGCCCACTGATTCGGTCTTCGAATCAATTTCCATGCACGTCGCGCCACCCTATCGCACGACCGGCGACGCATCGCCGCGATCGTTCCCCACGGTAGACGCAATTATTTGATTGCTCTATACTCGCCTCAACTTCATCACAAAACGCATGATCTCGTGCGCAACGTGATGTCATTTCGCACTTCGTTGCGCATGCATCCGTTTCGCCACGTCAAAGGGGCCACCGGCCCCAGCGGTCGGCATCGAGCCGCCCGCATCCATGCCGCCTTCACGAGGCGGCGCCCTGCTCGAACGCGCCTCGTCGTTACGGCGCCGCCGGGCTGAACCTGACAATCAGACGAACGCGTCGTCGCGTTCACCCGACCGCCAGCCGCACCTCGGTGCAGCCGGCAGCACTGTTTCCGTCAGTTCAATCGCGGCCATGCCGGGATCACGAACTTCCATCGCGACGCCATTCGGCGTCATCGCGGCGTGCGCGTGCGCGCGCCGCACCGGATTGAGGAGGCGTATCTTCATGACTCGACGCACTGTCCAGCTGGTGGGCAGCCTGGTGGCAATCATCGCAGCGGGATGGGCATTGGCGCGCGGCATCGGCGCCGACACGTTCCATCAGCGCTCGGACGATCTCGCCTACTACGCGGGCCAGCACATGCTGCTGGTCGCCTATTCGATGACACTGGCCATCACCGTCGGCGTGCCGGCCGGCGTGCTGCTGAGCCGGCCGCGATTCCGGCATCAGGCCGAGCGTTTCATGCAGGTCTTCAACATCGGCAACACGATCCCGTCGCTCGCCGTGCTGGCCATCGCGCTCGGCATCTTCGGCATCGGCGACGTGCCCGCGATCGTCGCGCTGTTCCTCGCGTCGCTCCTGCCCGTCACGCGCAATGCGTACGAAGGCATGAAGAACGTGCCGGCCGCGCTGCGCGAAGCCGCCAAGGGCATCGGCATGACCGGCTGGCAGTCGCTGGTTCGCGTGGAACTGCCCCACGCGCTGCCGATCATCGTCGGCGGCGTGCGCACCGCGCTCGCGATCAACGTCGGGACGGCGCCGCTCGCGTATCTGATCGGCGCGGACAGCCTCGGCTCGCTGATCTTCCCCGGCATCTACCTCGACAACCAGCCGCTGCTGCTGCTCGGCGCGTCGCTCACCGCGATCCTCGCACTGGTGCTGGACGGCGTCGTCGCGGCCGGCAGCCGTCACTGGCTTGCGCGCCACGGAGGCGCCGCATGACGCTTCGACGCATCCTTCGATCGCTCGCGCGCCTGGGCGTCGCCGGCGCGCTGTGCGTCGCAGCCGGCACCCCGGCATTCGCCGCGAAGCTCGTGCTGGGCGCGAAGAACTTCACCGAGCAATACGTGCTGGCGGAACTCACGTCGCAATACCTGCGCTCGCGCGGCTATGACGTCGAAGTCCGCGCCGGCCTCGGCAGTACGCTCGCGCGCAGCGCGCTGGAGAACGGCCAGTTCGACCTGATGTGGGATTACACGGGCACCGCGGCGCTCGTCTACAACAAGATCCAGGACAAGCTGTCGCCCGACGAAATGTACCGGCGCGTCAAGGCGCTCGACGTGCCGCGCGGGCTCGTGTGGCTCGATGCGTCGCCGCTCAACGATACCTACGCGATCGGCCTGCCGAGCCGGCTCGCGCAGGCTACCGGCATCCGGACGGTGTCGCAGCTCGCCGAGCACCTGAAGCACGATCCGGCCGCGAAGCATTACGTATTCGGCATGGACGCGGAATTCGCGAACCGCCCCGACGGCCTGAAGCCGCTGCTCGCCGCCTACGGCATGCAGTTCAGCCGCGCCCAACTGAAGCAGATGGATCCGGGGCTCGTCTATACGGCCCTGCACAACGACCAGTTGCAGATCGGCCTCGTCTACACGACCGACGGACGCGTGAAGGGCTTCGGCATCGTGCCGCTCGAGGACGACAGGCACTTCTTCCCGCCGTACAACGCGACGCCCGTGGTCCGCCAGGCCACGCTGGAGCGCAATCCGAAGCTCGCGACGCAACTCAACGCGCTGTCGGCCGTGCTCGACAACGACGCGATGCAGGCGATGGCCAAGGCGGTCGATCTCGACGGCCGATCGCCGCGCGACGTCGCCGATGCGTTCCTGCGCGCCCACCCGCTACCTTGAAGGAGGACCGATGAGCGTATTCGACTATCTCGCTTCGAGCTGGCCCGAGCTGCTGCAGCTCACGCTGCAGCACGTATGGCTCGTCGCGATCGCCGTGGGCTGCGCGATCGTCGCCGGCGTACCGCTCGGTATCCTGATCAATCGTCACGACTGGCTCGCGGGCCCGCTGCTCGGCCTCGCCACGCTCGTGCTCACGCTGCCGTCCATCGCGCTGTTCGGCCTGATGATCCCGTTCTTCTCGCGCTTCGGCCAGGGTATCGGCGCCGCGCCCGCGATCACCGCCGTGTTCCTCTACTCGCTGCTGCCGATCATGCGCAACACCTACCTCGCATTGCACAACGTGGATGCGGGGATCAAGGAAGCCGGCACCGGCATCGGCATGACGTCGTGGCAGCGCCTGCGTCTCGTCGACTTGCCGCTGGCGGTGCCCGTGATTCTCGCGGGCGTGCGCACCGCCGTCGTGATGAACATCGGCGTGATGACGATCGCCGCCGTGATCGGCGCGGGCGGCCTCGGCACGCTGATCCTGCGTGCGATCGGGCAGAGCAGCATGATGAAACTGCTGGTGGGCGCGGTGCTCGTGAGCCTGCTCGCGATCGTCGCCGACCGGCTGCTGCAGATGCTGCAACGTGCATTGACACCGAAGGGAGTGCAGAAGACATGATCGAACTCGACAAACTGACCAAGACTTTCACGCGCAAGGACGGCCAGGCCGTGCGCGCGGTCGACTCCGTGAGCCTGTCGGTGCCCGAAGGGGAAATCTGCGTGTTCCTCGGCCCGTCGGGCTGCGGCAAGACCACCACGCTCAAGATGATCAACCGGCTGATCCCCGCGACGTCGGGCCGCGTGCTCATCAACGGCGAGGATACGGCGCAGCTCGACGAAGTCGACCTGCGGCGCCACATCGGCTACGTGATCCAGCAGATCGGGCTGTTCCCGAACATGACGATCGAGGAGAACATCACCGTCGTGCCGCGCCTGCTCGGCTGGGACAAGAAGCGCTGCGCCGAACGCGCGCGCGACCTGATGTCGATGGTCGCGCTCGATCCGAAGCTGTACCTGAAACGCTATCCGCGCGAGCTGTCGGGCGGGCAGCAGCAGCGCATCGGCGTGATTCGCGCGCTGGCCGCCGATCCGCCCGTGCTGCTGATGGACGAGCCGTTCGGCGCGGTCGATCCGATCAATCGCGAATCGATCCAGAACGAGTTCTTCCAGATGCAGCGGCAACTGAACAAGACCGTGATCATGGTGAGCCACGACATCGACGAAGCGATCAAGCTGGGCGATCGCATCGCCGTGTTCCGGCGCGGCCAGCTCGTTCAGTACGATCACCCCGACACGCTGCTCGCCCGCCCGCGCGACGAGTTCGTCGCGCAGTTCGTCGGTCAGGACAGCACGCTCAAGCGCCTGCTGCTCGTGAAGGCCGGCGACGCCGCCACGCAGCCCGAAACGGCGCGCGTCGATACGCCGCTCGCGCACGCGCTGGCGGTGATGGACGAAACCGACTGCCGCTACCTGACCGTGCTCGACGATGCGGGCCGGGCGCTCGGTTACGTGACGCGCCGCGCGGCACGCACCGACGGCGGCGTGTGCGGCGAACGCGTGACGCCGTTCCCGGCCGGCGTCGCGGCGGACGACAACCTGCGCATCGTGCTGTCGAAGATGTACCAGTACAGCATGTCGTGGATGCCCGTGCTCGACGCCGACGGTGCGTGGCTCGGCGAGATCACGCAGGATTCGATCGCCGCATACCTGAGCTCGGGCCGGTCGCGCCGGCAAACCGGCCAGCCGCCGGGCAGCCCGGCCAATGCGGCGGCCGCGGTCGCCACGTCCTGAGTCGCGCCCGGGCCGGCGCTGCGTCGCACCGGTCTCGGGAAACGAACCGAATCGATGCCGCCCGTTGCAGTCGCGCGCCGATCGGGAAACCCCACGCCGGCGCGCCGAATCGGCAAACGTCAGCGCAGCGGCGCGCGGATCTTTCCGTCGACCTTCAACGTGCGCCGCTCGCGCGCGGCCTCGTATTCGACCGTCTCCGCGGGCGTGACCGCGCCGTAGGATCGTCCGTTCACATAGACGACCCCGTCGCGCAACTCGACCCGGTCGCCGTCGACGATCGCGGTGGCCCGGTCGCCCTGCAACACCGCGCCCGAACAGCCGGCGGTCGAGAAGCTGCGGACCGACGCGCCCGGCATCGCGACGTTCCCGCCACCGCGATCCGCCGCATGCGCGGCGCTGCACGGCGGCGCATCCATGGTGCCGGCCGCGTGGAGCGGCGGCGCCCCGATGCCGCCCCCGGCAAGCAACGCGATCATCGTCGGCAACAGCTTGTTCATGGTGATCTCCGTAGTCCGCGGTCGTCGATCGACGATCGGCCGGCGATCCTGCCCGCAGATCGACCGGTCCGCCCAGTATGCGGCCGCTTCTCCATGCCCGGCCATCCGCTTCAATACCAGTCGCGCCCCGCCCCGGTTCGCCCCCCCGCGCCTCGTCCGGTTGACCGTCGACCGCACGGAAGCACCGCCCCCGAAACACCGGCGCCCCCTCAAAATCCGCCTTGCCAAGGTTGCGGCCCGCAACTATTATTGATTGCGATACGCAACCTTTCAGGAGCCATCCATGGACCTCATCGACGCGCCGGCCAAGCCGCGCGACGCGACCATCCTCGAGCTGCGCGACTTCTCGCGCAAACTGGTGCGCGAGCTCGGCTTCATGCGGGCGACGCTGGCCGACAGCGACTGGGCGCCGTCGGCCGTGCACGCGATCCTCGAGATCGGGATGGCGCCCGGCATCAACGCGAAGGATCTCGGCGCCATCCTGCGGCTCGACAAATCGAACACGAGCCGGCAACTCGCGCGGCTCGAAGCGGCCGGGGTCGTGGAGCGGCGCGTGTCGAGCGAGGATGCACGTGCGATCGAGCTGTACCTGACCGCCGAAGGCAAAAAGCTCCGGAAACGAATCGACACGTTCGCGACCGACCAGGTGTCGAATGCGCTGCGCCGCATGATGCCGGCCGACCAGCAGGCGCTGCTGCGTTCGCTCGCGCTGTATGCCGATGCGCTCGCCCAGGACAACGCGGCCAGGGCGCCCGTCGCGCCCGCCGACGCGCCGTCGATTCGCGAGGGCTATCAGCCGGGCTGCATCGGCGACATCGCCAGCCTGCATGCACGCTTCTACGCGGAACACTGGGGTTTCGGCGCCTTCTTCGAACAACGCGTGGCGACCGAGCTGGCCGCGTTCGCGGGCGCGCTGCCGGCCGACGGCAAGGCGCTGTGGCTATGCCAGGAAGACGGTCGCACGCTCGCGTCGCTCGCGATCGACGGCGACCCGGCGACGGGCGTCGCGCACCTGCGCTGGTTCATCGTCAACGACGCATTGCGCGGCTCGGGCGTCGGACGCCAGCTGATGACGCTGGCGATGCGCTTCGTCGACGATCACCGGTTTCGCGAGACTTATCTGTGCACCTTCAAGGGGCTCGATGCCGCGCGCCATCTGTACGAGTCGTTCGGCTTTGCGCTGACGAGCGAGTGCCCGGGTACGCAGTGGGGAACCGAGGTAGTCGAGCAGCGCTTCAGCCGGCCCGGGCCGTCCGGCAGTTGAGATCGGCGGCCGGCCATCGCGTCGCCTGTCGCCGTCGTTCCCGCACCGCGTGACCGGATTCGACCCGCGACTCGCCGGAAAAACCGGAAACATCCATGCAGCGATTTACCCGACGGAGCCGCTAGGCACGCCGGTCGCCGCATACGCGCATCCCGACGAAAGCAATCGCGGCGATCCCGTGAACTACCGGCCCGCTTGCGCTTGCTCCACGGCGAACGTATCGCCGACGAACCGGATCACGTCGTCGAGCGACGACGTGCACACTGCGTCCGCGGCAAGCTCGCGAAACGCACCGTCCGGCCCGAAGCAGACGAGCGGCTTGCGCCAGCGCTGCGCGAGCGCAATCTCCTCGGCCGTACCGTGCCCGCCCGGCAGCGCGACGATCAGGTCGCTGCTCAGCACGTTCACGTAGTTGCGGTTGATCGTGTGCGGGGCCGCGCCCGGTTCGCGGCGCGGCAGCGGCGTGAGGACCGGAATGTCGACGAACGGATGCGGATAGCCGTCGAGCGGCACGAAGCCCGCGACCGGATCGGCCTGCGTCGGCAGGATGCCGATCGATCGGCCGGCCCGGCCGGGCACGCCGGCGAACGCGCGCGCGACCGCCAGCATCACGCCCTGCCCGCCGCCCGTCAGCAGGTTGAACCCGGCCTGCGCGAGCCACACGCCGAGCGGCTCCGAAAACGCGAGCCACGGCTCCTTGCCCGAGCCCATCACGCCGATCGTCCTGTTGTGCCGTTGCATCGTGGTTTCCGGTGAAATCGTGGCGGCGCGTGCGCGCACCGTGCTCATTCGAGCTCGACGCCCTTGAGCTCGGGGATCAGGAACAGCGTCGCGACCATGTCGAGCACGTAGAGGCCGGCGAGCAGCGCGATGGCCGTCTGGAACGAATAGTGCGCGGCGAGCGCGCCGACCGCGACCGGACCGAAGCCGCCGACCGCACGGCCGATGTTCCACAGCACGTTCTGCGCGGTCGCGCGTGCGGCCGTCGGATAGCCTTCCGACATCAGCGTCCCGTAGCCGCCGACCATCCCGTTGACGAACATGCCCATCAGCGCGCCGGCCCACAGCATCGCCGTCGGGTCCGACAGCCGCGCATACGCGACGACCGTCACGACCGAGCCGAGCTGATACAGCAGGAACGTCGGCTTGCGGCCGATGCGGTCGGCCAGTTGGCCGAACACCCAGACGCCGATCATCATCCCGACGACGGTCGCCGCCGTCCACAGCCCCGATTTCGTCAGCGAGAAACCCATCTGCTTCGACAGGAAGGTCGGCAGCCAGATCATGATTCCGTAGTAGCCGAAATTCTGGACCGAACACAGGATCACAATGCCGAGGCTCGTGCGCGCGGTGCGGCCGTCGGCGACGAGCATGCGGAACGCGTTGGGCTTCGGCTGCGTCGCGCGCTGCACGAACGCTTCCGGCTCGTGCAGCTTGTTGCGCATCGCCCAGGCGAGCAGCGCGGGCAGCACGCCGACCACGAACATGCCGCGCCAGCCGATGTGCAGAAGCAGAAACGGTGTCAGCAGCGCGGCCAGCAGCACGCCGGCCTGCCACCCCAGCGCGACGTAGCACGACACGCGGGCGCGCTTGTTTGCCGGCCACGCTTCGGCCGCGAGCGCCATGCCGATCCCGAACTCGCCGCCGAGGCCGATGCCCGCGATGGTGCGATAGACGAGCAGATCCTGGAAGCCTTGCGCGAATGCGCACAGGCCGGTGAAGATCGCGAACAGCAGGATCGTCCAGGTCAGCACGCGCACGCGCCCGTAGCGGTCGCTCAGCGCGCCGAACACGATGCCGCCTGCGACCGCGCCGATCAGCGTCCACGTGACCAGCGCGCCGGCCTGCCCGGGCGTCAGGTGCAGCGCCGCCGTGATCGCCGGCAGCATGAAGCCGAGGATCAACAGGTCGAAGCCGTCCATTGCATAGCCGATCGCCGACCCGGCCAGCGCTTTCCACGCGTACGCGCCGACCCGCTCCACGCGCGGGGCCGACGGGCCGCCGAGCGTCGAAGATTTCATGTTTGCTGCCATGGTGTCCTGCCACGAATGTCC
Organism: Burkholderia sp. MSMB2157WGS; assembly: GCF_001532755.1. Lineage (NCBI taxonomy): Bacteria > Pseudomonadati > Pseudomonadota > Betaproteobacteria > Burkholderiales > Burkholderiaceae > Burkholderia > Burkholderia sp. MSMB2157WGS. The sequence goes on from NZ_LPJG01000013.1 coordinate 86,494, forward strand.
GGCGACATTCTAAGGCCTGTGCCCGCGAACGACGGAGGCGACGCGTCGTGCCCGCGCTGGCCGGACGGCTGGCGGGAAAACGGCGGAAAATGCGTGGAAAGAGAAAGGAAAAACGTGGATCCGGTGCGGCGGCGAGGCCGGCGATGTCGCGATCGGGCCGGACACCGGATGAAAGACGGCCGGCCGGCGGGGAATTGCCGGCCGGCCCGCGTGCGCGAACCGGACGGCGCCGGATGGCCTTGCGGCGCGGCGGGCTTCAGCCCTGATCGTCCCCCGGCCACCAGGTCTTGGCCCCGCGGTCGACGGCGAGCGCTTCGAGATCCTTGCCATCGAGCCATTTCGGCCGCGGGCCGCGCCCCGACCATGAGCGGCCGGTCGACGGATCGTAGTACTTGGCAGGCGCCTTGCGCTTGCGCTGAACGATGTAGCCGAGCGCGCTCAGCACTTCCTGCTGCGAAATTCCCAACAGCTCGACCTGTTCCTTGAAAGCCGCGAGCGCAGCTTGCTTCTCCTTCTGCTTTGCCTCTGACAGCTTGATGTTCAGGTCCCGAAGTTGTGCTTCGAGTTCCTGCAGGGCCTGGGTCATGTATTCATCCTCTTTGGGCATGTTTTTGCAAAAAGCTCCGATGGCCGAACCTACCACGAAGTTACGCCGATCGGGGCTGTCAAATAGGTGAATCGTCCACCTGAGCCGGCATGATTTGCGCGATGCGCACGAAACGACGTCGTGCGTCACCGACAGACAGGACCAGACCGGCAGCGGGCGGCACGCCGCGACGCATGCACGGGCGAGCGGTGGCGGCAAATGATTCGCCGCGCCATGGCACGGGCGCGGCATGGCGCGAATGATAGCAGTGCGCGGCGTCGCGATGCAGAAGTCGCCGACCGGAATCGACGCGAGCGCCGACGCTTCAGCGGTCCGCGCCGCCGGGCTCCCACGCGATCCGGTCGAACAGCGCGCGCAGCTTCGCGCCGCGCGCCGCATTCAGCGCCGTCGCATGCGCGACGCGCCCGGCCAGATGCGCACGAAAATCCGGATGCGCGTCGCGATTCTGCGACGCCGGGCCGAGCCGGATGCAGTTGGTCAGGATGGCCTTCAGGCGATCGAACGCGTCGCGCGGCAGGTTCGGATGACGATTGACGACCACGCCGGCCAGTTGCTGGCGCGTGCCGCGCCGCATCACACGGGTCTTGCGCAATTGCAGCGCGAAGCCTTCCTCGAGTGCGATCGCGGCGACCCGGACCTGCAATCGCTCGATGTCACGCGCGAGCGCGCCGCCGCCGGAAAACGCGAGATCGTCCGCATAGCGCGTGTAGGTCGCATCGAGCGAACGCGCGAGCGCGGCAAGCCGCATGTCGAAGCGGAACGCGCACAGGTTCGCGAGCGCCGGCGACGTCGGCGCGCCCTGCGGCAGATGCCGTTCGCGATAGCGCTGGCGGCCGATCCAGTCGAGGCGGTCGCGCAAGTCCGGCGCGAGCAGCCGCGCCGACGGCACGCGATTGGTGCACAGCCCGGTGAGCGCACGCGCGACTTCGGCCGGATACCCGAGCGTCGCGAACAGCGCATGGACGCGCGCGGCGCGCACCGACACGAAGAAATCCGCGAGATCGAAGCGCACGACGACATCGCGATCCGCATGCGGCGCCGCGAACGACACGATCCCGTGCCCCTTGCGAAAACCGTGTACCGCGCCGTGCGGCGCGATGCGATCGAGCAGCCCGTGCAGGATGCGGCGTTGCGCTTCACGCAGCCGCCCCTTCGGGATTTCGACGAGGCGACACCCGCCGCTGCGCTTGTCGACCGCGACGTACGTGTAATGATGCAGCGGCGAGGCGCTGCCGCGCGCGTCGACGCGCCAATGATCGGACAGCCAGTCGAGTTCCGGCGTGCTCACCCCGAGCCAGCCGGCGAGATCGCCGGGCGTCGGCCATTGCGGCACGTCGCAGCCGGCGAGCGGCGCCGGCAACGGTCGCTGCACCAGCGGTCGCCGCACGATGCGGATCACCGCCGGCCGGCGGTCGCCATACCATGCGCGCACGAATGCGGGCGCCTCGGCCAGGGTCGCCGCGAGCACGTCGGTGTCGGTATCGGCCCAGTTCGTGCCGAAGCGCACGAGTGCGAGGCTCGCGCATTCGTGCGTCCACGGCGGCGCTTCGCCGAGCACGGCGGCCAGCCGGGCGACGACGCCGTCGCGTTCGGGCGGACCGGCGAGCATCGCCTCGGCAATCGTGCGGGTGGTGTCGCGCAGGGATGAGTGCATGGCAAACGAGAGGCGGGACGATGAGTCAACGTGGCTGGTGCTGCGAGAGCAGTCGTTGCGCAACGCGCAACCTGCGCGCTTGCGACGCATCGGCGTATCGATCCGATCCACGGGGTAGCCCCGTGGTCCTGGAACATCGGCTGCCTGTTCCGGGCGTGTGCTTGACCCACCGCCCCGCGTCGGCGACTTTAACGGCCGGCGCTGCCCGGTGTCAAACCGAGCCGGACGATGCGCGGTGGCGCCGCGCTTATGGCCGCCGGGAACTCGCGCAGTGTATCGCCTTTCGATGCAGGTACGGCAGGGTTCCATCACGACCCATGCGACTGCATCGGCCATCGCCGGCTGAAACGGCAAACGGTCCGCTCCGCCCGGGTTCGCCCCGCTTCCCTACATCGTGCCCGCCAGATGAAACCGCGACGCCGGATGCCACAGTCTGACCGACGTGGCGACCTGCTCGCCGACCCACGTACGGCGTCGCAGCAGCAAGCACGGCTCACCGATTTCCATCACGAGATGCCGACGCACCTGCGCATTGGGCTTCTCCGCGTAAATCCGGAACTCCGCACGCTGGATCGGCGCCAGGCGCACCATGTAATGATTCGGTGTCTCGATCGTGAAGTCCTGCTCCAGATACGCGGGAAACAACGCCGGATTGACGTAGCGATCCTCGAACTGGATCGGTTCGTCCTCCTCGTAATGCACGATACGCGAATGAAACACGGGCCCGGTGCGCAGGCCGAGCGCATCGATCGCGTCCGGGTCGACGCTGCGCTCGATCAGCAGGACGCGCGCACTGTGCCGATGGCCGCGCTCGGCGATCTCGTCCGCGATGTTGCGGATCTCCAGCACCGTCGACTCGTAATGCCGGCGCTCGACGAACGTGCCGGCCCCCTGGATGCGCGTCAGCACGCGCTCGGCCGTCAGTTCGCGCAGCGCGCGCGACACCGTCATCCGGGCCACGCCGAATTCCTTGACCAGTTCGGCCTCGGTCGGGATCGCGGCGCCGGGCTTCCAGTCGCCCTTCGCGATCCGCTCGACGACGTAGCGCTTGATCTGCTGATAGGCGGGCAACGCCCGCGCCGGTATGGTGTCGGCCGACGCCAACGCCGGCCGTGCGGAAAGTTTGCGTTCCGTTTCGCTCATGCGCCCTCGACCGAATGAATGGTGGGTGATCGGCCTGTCCTCGACCGTCGTCACTGCAACGGCGGCGGCACACCGGCGACGATGCCGGCCGCGATCGCGATATCGTCCGCGAGCGGCCGGTCGTCGTGATAAGCCGGCACGCGGGCGCGCACATGCCGCCACAGCGCGTCGGTCGATGCGGCCCGCCCCGTTTCGTCCGGCTGCAGGTCGTACGCCTGCGCGGCGGCCAGCAGCTCGATCGCGAGCACGCGCGTCGTATTCTCGATGATGTCGAGCGCCTTCAGCGCGGCCGGCGTCGCATGGCACAGGTGATCTTCCTGCAGCCCCGACGTGATGCCGCCGTCGAGGCTCGCCGGCGCGGCAAGCCGCTGATTCTGCGCGACCAGCGCGACCGCCGTGTACTGCGCGATCATGAAACCCGAACAACTGCCTCCCGGCGCGGCAAGAAACGCCGGCAGCCCGCTGACCAGCGGATTCACGAGCCGGTCGAGACGCCGCTCGGCGATCGCCGCGACCTGGGCCATCGCCGCCGCGAGGCTGTCCATCGCGAGCGCGATGCCCGCGCCGACCGCATGCGCCTGCGAATGCACGGCCGGCGCCTCTCGCGTGCCGGCCACGATCGGATTGTCGGTAACGGACGCGAGTTCGCGATCGACGACCTCCGCCGTGACGTCGAACACGTCGCGCGCCGCGCCGTGCACGTGCGGAATCGTGCGCAGGCTGAGCGGATCCTGCGTATGCCGGCCGCTCGCCGCGGCAAGCATGCCGCTGTCCGCCAGCAGCGCGCGCAAACGCGCGCCGACCTGCCCGATACCGGGCGAAATCCGCAACGCGAGCGAAGCCGAATCGAATGCGGCGAGTTGCCCGCCCAGGTTCTCGAAGCTCATCGCCGCGATCCAGTCGGCCCAGTCGAGCAACCGCTCGGCGCGGGCCAGCGCCAACGCCGCCAGCCCCGTGACGCACGGCGTCCCGTTGACCAGGCTCAACCCTTCCTTCGCGCCGAGGACCAGCGGTTCGCGGCCGATGCGCCGCAGCGCCTCGTCGCCGCGCACGCGTTCGCCGCGATGGCGCGCATGGCCGTGCCCGACGCACACGAGAGCGACGTGCGCCATGTGGGTCAGATACCCGACCGAGCCATGCGCCGGCACTTCGGGGAGGCAATCGTGCTCGAGCAGCGCGACGAGCTGTTCGACGACGTCGGCGCGGACGCCCGAATGCCCGTGCGCATAGTTGTTGATCGCGGCCGCGATGATCGCGCGCGTTTCGGCTGCGCCGAGCGGCATGCCGACGCCCACCGCGTGACTCATCAGGATGTTGTGCGACAGCGTGCTCTGCTGTGCCGGCGACACGATCACGTCGCATAGCGCGCCGACGCCGGTATTGACGCCGTATGCGCGAATCCCGCGCGCGACGATCTCGTCGACGAGTTCGCGAGCGGCGACGACGCGCGTGCGCGCATCGTCGGCCAACGCCAGCGGCTCGCCGGCCGCCACGGCCGCAACCTGTCGCCAGTCGAGCGGCTGCGCCGCACGGAATAGGGTCATGGCAGCCTCAGTTCGCGGTGCGGTCGTGATGGCTCGACACGAATTGCCGGAAGCGCTCGGAGGTCTGCCCGCCGAACACGTCGTCGGGCGTCCCGTCCGTATCGACCTCGCCTTGATGGAGGAACATCACACGATTCGACACGTGGCGCGCAAAACCCATTTCGTGCGTGACGACCAGCATCGTGCGCCCCTCCTCCGCCAGCGAGCGCATCACGCGCAGCACCTCGCCGACCAGCTCGGGGTCGAGCGCCGACGTCGGTTCGTCGAACAGCATCACCTTCGGATGCATCGCCAGCGCGCGGGCAATGGCGACCCGTTGCTGCTGGCCGCCCGACAGGTGCGCGGGATAGTAGCCGCGCTTGTCCGCGAGACCGACGCGTGCGAGCAGCGCCTCCGCTTCCTCCACCGCTTCCGCGCGACTGCGCTTCTGCACGCGCAGCGGCCCCTCGACGAGGTTGTCGAGCACCGTCATGTGCGACCACAGGTTGAAGTTCTGAAACACCATCCCGAGCTGCGAGCGGATCCGGTCGACCTGGCGCCGGTCGCTCGGATGCAGCTTGCCGTCGCGCGCGCGCTTCATCGCCAGCGCTTCGCCCGCGAGCGCGACGGAGCCGTCGTCGGGCGTCTCGAGCAGGTTCAGGCAGCGCAGGAACGTGCTCTTGCCCGAGCCGCTCGCGCCGAGGATCGAGATGACGTCACCCTCGTGCGCGTCGAGCGAAATGCCCTTCAACACATGATGATCGCCGAACGACTTGTGGATGTTTCTGACCGACAGCGCAACGGGAGCTGGGGTGTTCATCGGATTCTCTCTGAAAGGACGGGGAACGCTCAGGATGCGGCGCGCCGGGGATTGGGAGTCGCCGCGGCGGGCGCACCGGACGGCTTCGGCGCACGCAGGTGCGCGGAGAGCCGCCATTCGAGCGCGCCGAGCAGGCGCACGACGATGAAGTTCAGGCACAGATAGATGATGGCCGCGCAGACGAACACCTCGGTCGTCCGATAGGTTTGCTGGATGATCTGCTGCGCCACGCCCGTCACTTCCCACACCGTGACGAGGCTCGCGAGCGCGGTCGACTTGACGAGCAGCACGGCCTCGGTCGAGTACGCCGGCAGGCACTGGCGCAGCGCGATCGGGCCGATCACGCGCCGCAGCAGCGAGAAACCCGACAGGCCGATGGAATACCCGGCCTCGATCTGCCCGACCGGTACGGCCATCAACCCGCCGCGCAGGATTTCGGCCGTATAGCCGGCGGTGCACAGCGCAAGCGACAGCACCGCGCATACGTACGGCTCGCGCAGCACCGGCCACATGAAGCTCTCGCGGATCACGCCGAACTGGCCGAGCCCGTAATACACGAGGAACATCTGGATCAGCAGCGGCGAGCCGCGAAACACGAGGATGTAGGCGCGCGCGAAGCGGTTCGGCAGCCAGTGCGGCGACACGCGCATCGTGACGATCACGAGCGACAGCAGGCCGCCGAGCACGAGCGACGCGAAGAACAGACCGAGCGTGGTCGGCACGGCCGCGAGCAGCTGGCGCAGCGTATCGACGAGAAAATCGAAATCGATGGACATGCCCGTTCTCCGTCAGTTGCGCGCGAAATTGCGGCGGAACGACCGGCCGACGATCGCTTCCGCCCGGTTGAACACGCGGTTCGACAAGCCCGTCATCAGCAGATACAACGCACCGCCCGCGACGAAGAATACGAAGTACTGGTGCGTCGAATTGGCGGCGATCTGGCTCGTGCGGAGCAGCTCGGCAAGACCGGTGACCGAGATCAGTGCGGAGTCCTTCAGGCTCAGTTGCCACACGTTGCCGATACCGGGCAACGCGAAGCGCAGCACCTGCGGAACCAGGATGCGCCGCAGCACCATCGCGCGCGGCATGCCGATCGAGCGTGCCGCTTCGAGCTCGCCTTTCGAGACGGCGAGCACCGCCGCGCGATAGACCTCGGCCTGATAGGCGCCCGAGATCATCCCGACCGCGAGCGCGCCGATCACGAACGGCGGCACGCCGATGAACCCTTCCGCGCCGAACCACTGGCCGACGGTCGTCACGAGCGTCGAGCCGCCGAAGTAGAACAGATAGATGACGAGCAGTTCGGGCACGCCGCGAAATACCGTCGTATACAGATCGCCGAGCAGGCGCGCGGTGCGGTAGCGCGACAGCTTCGCGGCCGCGATCGCCGCGCCGATCGCCGCGCCGACCGCGAGCGCGGCAAGCGTCAGCGCGACCGTCATCAGCGCGGCGAGCAGCAGCACACCGCCCCAGCCTTCGGATCCGAAGCCGAGCATTTCAAGAATCGCCATGCGTGCCTCCCGGCATGCGTTGAGTGAATCCGCTGGATGCGTGCCGCCGCGCGCCGTTCGACGAACTTACGCGGCGGCCGAACGCGCGCTTACGGCGTGACGTCGGTCTTGAACCACTTGTCGGCGAGCTTCTTCACGGTGCCGTCCGCGAGCGCCGCGGCGATCGCCGTATCGAACTTCGTCTTCAGGTCGGCATCCTGCTTGCGAAACGCGAGCCCCTCGCCCGGCCCCCAGATCGGGCCGCCGAGCTTCGGCCCCGCGAGCACGATCGATGCGTTGTCCTTCTTCGCGTTGTTCGCCGCGTAGTACGTGACATCGTCGAACGAGGCATCGATGCGCCCGGCGACCAGGTCGAGATCGCGCTCCGGCGACGTCTTGTACACGCGGATCGACGCGATGTCCTTGAAGCTGTCGTTGATGAATTTCGTGTAGACGGTGCCCGACTGGATCCCGATCGTCTTGCCCTTCAATTGCTTGCGCAGCGTGTCGACGGTGGGCTTGTCCGTATTGGCGTCACCCGTCAGCTTGACGATCGGCGCGCCGGGCGCGGCCTTCGGCAGGATCTTCGTATCGGTGACGGCGAACGTCGCCGGCGTCGCCGCATACGGACGCGAGAACAGCAGGATCTTTTCGCGCTCCGGCGTGATGGAAATCGCATCCATCAGGATATCGAACTTGCCGGCCTGCAGGCCGGGAATCATCCCGTCCCAGTCCTGCGCGACCATGTTGCACTGCACCTTGATGCGCTCGCACACGTTGGCGAGCAGTTCCGGTTCGAAACCGCCCAGCTTGCCGCCCGGCAGCGTGAGGTTCCACGGCGCGTAGCCGCCTTCGAGCGCGACCGTCACCGTCTTCCATTCCTTTGCCTGCACCGGTGCCGCAAGCGTTGCCGCCGCTGCCGCGATGACGCCGATCGTCCTGATTGCCCATTTGATGCGCTTGCCGTTCACGAGCTTTCTCCTTGCGTTGAGGTTCGCCATCCCTTCGGTGCCAGCAAGCCGCCTCAGGAATTTGTCTATACAAGCATGCAAGAAGAAAAACAGCGAGACAAGCAGCGATCAATAAAAACCGGGGAAACGCGGGAAATCCCCTAATTAAAGGGCTTTGACGTGCCTCGTTGCAGGGAATTTCGGCACACGTTTGGTGCAGCTCGGCAGGCCGAATCTCAAGGATGACTAGACAAATTCTGAATTCGATCGCCAGGTGGGTCACGTCGTTTGCGTTTCTCGCCCGCGTCGATGTCCGCCGGTTCGTCCGGGACGGATGGCTGTATCCGCCGCCTCATCGCGACGTTCTCGTCGAGGCGGCGCATCGACGGCTGCACGATCGTGCAGTCGTCGTGAAGCGTGACGATCGCGTCGTCGCCGTCGCGGGCGATCTCGTTGCCCGCCTTCGCGCTCACGCCGAGCCCCGTGAACGGCCGCGGGAACCGAAAATCCATCGGGCGCGCGGCGACCGGCTCCGTGATCTCGACGAACTTCCGCCGCACCGGCGCGGCTTGCGTCGGAAACGCCGCGACATCGTCGCGCGCGACGACGCCCGCGTGCAGCGGGAAGCGCGCGGCGCTGTCGAGCACGGCCTGGCCCCCGAGCGAGCGGTGAACGGCTGTACGATCCTCGGCGAATGGGCTCGTCGATGTCGGCGGGACGCCGCGAGCCGCGCGCGGTATCGATCCTACGGCGACTGCGGCGCATCGCGCAGCACGGTCCGCAGCGCCGTATCGAACGGCGTCGCGTAATCGATCCCGAGCGCGCGCACGCGCGCCGCGTCCAGATGGCAGTCGTACGGGCGCGGCGTCGCGTCGGTCGGCTGGTCGATCGGCGCGAGCGACGCGGCGATGCCGAGCGCGGCAGCGATTCGCTGCGCGATCTCGTACTTCGTCATCGGCTCCTCGCTCGACCAGTGGCGGATCCCCGTGACGGTTTCGCCCGCGAGATGACGCAGCGTCAGGTCGCGGATGACCTGCGCGACGTCGGGCGTATAGGTCGGGTAACGAATCGCCCATGCGTCCATGCCGACCGCATCGGCACCCGGTCGCGCCGACGCGACGACGGCCGGCGCGAGGCTCGTGACGGCCGATTCGCGCCAGTCGGCGATCGGGCCGAAGAGCAGTGGCAGGCGCAGCACGCACGACAGCGGCGACGCGACGAGGAGCGCGGCCTCGCCTTCCAGCTTGGTACGGCCGTAGATGTTCAGCGGATTCGGGATCGCGTCTTCGCGGTAGGGGGCGGCCCGGCCGTCGAAGACGTAGTCGGTCGAGATGCCGAGCGTCCAGGCGCCGTATCGCGCGGCGAGCGCGCCGATGCGGGCCGGTGCGGTGACGTTGATCGCGCGGGCCGCGGCCGGGTCGCGTTCGCAGACGTCGGGGCGGCGCTCGGCGGCGCAGAGAATCACCGCTGCGGGCCGGTGGGTTTCAAAAACGCGTTCGAGCGACGGCTGGTCGAGAACATCGAGTTCGGCGATGTTCTCGGCTGGCAATGCGAGCAGCTTCGCGCCGGCGGTTTGCGGGTTCCGGATGGTGGCGAGCAACGTCAGCGACGGTTCGCGGAACAAAGACGCGGCGACCGCGCGGCCCAGCAGGCCCGAAGCGCCGATGAGGAGGATGGTTTTGCGTACCGACGATCGATTTGGCATGGTGGCGATGAATCACGGAAACGCGTGGATTATCGGGCTTATTGGATGACATGAGCGGCTCGCGTCGGGTCGGGAACAGGATCGACTCCGTTCTTCGCCCAGTTCGTCGTCCATATCGCGCCGACCAACGGCTTCGTGCAGTACGCGATCGACGATGAGGATTCCGGCCGCGACCGGCTGCGCCGCGTGCTGCGCTTCGGCACACGCCCTCACTCCACCGTCGCCCGCAAAAACAAAACCCGGCACGCGTACGCGCACCGGGCTCCCAATACCGAACGGAAACGCCGTTCCGCGTTACTTCCGGTCAACGGAATACCGCCCCGGCCCGATCAACGCGAGCAACAACAGCCCGCCGATGATGCTCACGTTCTTGTAGAAGTTGATCATCGCCATGTACTGCTCCATCCCCTGCAGCGCCCAGTAGCGATGGCCGATCAGCGCGGTCGCGAGCGTATAAGCGGCGAACGCCAGTGCGAGCGGACGCGTATAGAAACCGATCGCGATCAGCACGCCGCCCACCAGTTCGACCGCCACCGCGATGGCGGCCGCCAGCTCGGGCGCCGGGTTCCCCGTCGACGCCATATACGCGACCGTGCCCGAGAAACCGTTCAGCTTCTGCCAGCCGAACAGCACGAACAGGATCATCATCAGTACGCGAGCCGCCAGCAGCAGCTCGTCCTTCTTCGACTCCAGCGAAACGTAACGCATAGCAATCACCCTTGAATTGACGGTTCGATGCATCCGGTGCCGCGACGCGCCCAATCGGCACGCCATGCCGGCTACGGACCACTCTTCGCTCGATCGGACGGCAAGCCGCGTGACCTGCCGCCGCAACATCCGTCCGGTAACGCCGCGAGTGGCGGCGGGTTCGGGATCGGTTCCCGCGAAGCACGGGTGCAGTCTACTGTCCCGTCGCAAATCATCAATCCGTCCAAATATGATTCGCTGTCTCGAATGAGTTGACAATCACGGAAGGCCGCCCCGTTATGCGATGCCTGGGCGGCCATGCAAACCGCCGGCCTCCCTGTTTCGGCAACACGAAAGATGCTCGTTTCTTTACGTTACGGGAATCGGCGATATTTTCGAATTGAACTGGAACGCAGTCATCAAAACGGCGCATTGCGCCAGTGATTCATCCGCGTCCGATAGCACGCAACGCCTCAATTCATCCGTCATTCCTGTTAATCGCCCGTTTTACCCGCACCCCTCGTTTCATTTTTCGAGTTCAAGAACATGGCACCCGAAATTCTCTTCCCGACAGAAACGCCTGGAATCCACCATCACACGTCTCGTCCACCTGCCGTTCAGCGAAATCGACGAAAGAGCATGTCGCCAAACATTCCTGCCTTCGCAAACTTCTACTCCGCCTAAAATTCCTTAATAAATACGACAAATATTATGTGCTGAGAGGAAACGGCACGCATTTACAGCACGCTCCGCACTTTCCACTCATCCATTCACGATCCTCCCAGGAATCTTTACAAAAAACGACTAATTAATACCGATTTGAGAATACGATAGCGCACCGATTCGCTCGCCCGTTTTCCCGACACGTCCGCGACCCACGCCCCGCGCCATACGAGAAAGCGGCATGCACGCGAATCGCCATGCGTCCCGCCCGATCGCCGCGGGCCGACTCGACCGCCGTTCGCCACTGAATCGTCTTTCAACCGGAGCTCACCCATGCCAACGAACACGCCCGTCAACAGCGGCGCGAACGCGAACAGCCTGATGCAACAGGCGGCGCAATCGATCATCAACGGCTCGACCGGCAATCCGGCGATGGACGTCGGCTCGCTCGTCAAGACGCTCGTGAACGCGAAAACGGCCGGGCGGGCCGCGATGCTCGCCGCTTCGCAAACGAACGGCAACACGCGGATTTCCGCGTTCGGCGCGTTGTCGTCGGCGCTCGGCGCGCTGGAGGCAGGTTTGACGCCGCTGAAGAATGGCGCACTGCAGTCGACGTTCAACGCCGTCGCGAGCGGCAAGGGCCTGACGGCGACAGCCGGCGCGGGCGCGGTCGCCGGCACCTACACGGTCGGCGTCACACAGATCGCGACCGCGCAGGCGCTGTCGTCCGCCGGCTTCAACGGCAGCAAGGCGCTCGGCACCGGCACGCTGACGCTGTCGCTCGGCAGCCAGTCGTTCAAGGTCGAAATCGGCAACGCCAACAACACGCTGGCGGGCATCGCGGCGGCGATCAACGGCGCGTCGGGCAACCCGGGGATCAGTGCGACGGTCATCAACGGCACGGACGGCGCGCACCTCGTGCTCGCGTCGTCGAAGACGGGCGCGGCGAATGCGATCAGCGTCGCGGTCGGCAACGTGTCCAACGACGCCGGCCTGTCGAATCTCGGCGTCACGTCGACGGTCGCCCCGTCCGGCGGCGCGTCGACGATCGATTCGGCGAACAGTGCGGCCGCCTGGCGGCAGAGCGCCGTCGCGCAGGATGCGAAGTTCACGCTCAACGGGATCGCATCGACCAGCGCGAGCAACGCCGTGTCGGGCGTGCTGACCGGCATCACGCTGAACCTGTCGGCGGCCGCGGTCGGCGCGACCGATACACAGACGCTGACGATCAGCACCGACACGAAGTCGCAGGCCGCGACGATCACGCATTTCGTGAGTCTGTACAACACGGTCGTCAAGACGATGGGCGCGCTGTCGAGCTACACGGCAGGCGCAAGCTCGCAGGGCACGCTGATCGGCGATTCGACGCTGAACACGATCCGCAACGCGCTGGCGTCGATCGTCGCGCGCGGGGTGGACAGCGGCGGCGTCGCCGAGAAGGGCAACGGACACGCGAACCTGTTGTCGATCGGCATCAAGCTCGAGCGAGACGGCACGCTGAACGTCGACGGCGCGAAGCTCGACAGCGCGCTGTCCGCCAATCCGTCCGGGGTCGCGCGCCTGTTCAATCCGGAGAACGGGATCGGCACGCGCCTGGCCGAGCAGGTCACGCAGTTCACGAAGAAGAACGGGATGATCGACGTGCGCACGACCGCACTGAGCGCCGATCTGAAACGTGTCGCGCAACAACAGTCGGATCTGTCCGACTATGCCGTGCAACTGACCAGGCAGTATCAGGCGCAATTCACCGCGCTCAACACGCTGATGACCCGGATGAACACCCACTCGCAATACCTGACGCGATTGTTTGGCGGTGCGAATAGTAGCGGCACGCTGTCCAGGAAGTGAGCGGGTCGCGCGGTGTGCGCGGCCCGGCGACATCGTTCACGCCCGGCAGCGCGCCAGCGCCCGCCGGCTTCGCCTCGTCGCGGCCGGCAACCGGCCCGCAGTCGTCCTTGAAACAGGCACGCGTCAGCCGAGACCTTCGACACGGTCGGCAAACAATTCGATTGCACGCGATACCTGACGCCCGAAATAGCCGGGGCGTTCGTGCTCGTACGCGCGCAGCAGCGACGTGCATTCGCGCTCGGCCCAGCGCCACACCGGGCCCCGCTTGGCGAATACCGGATGGTCGTGCAACTCGGCAGGTACCGTGTGCTCGTCTTCCCAGCCCCAGAAATAAGCCTGGTAGGCACGGGCGAACGGCATGCCCAGCTGGTTCGCGACGGTCTCGTCGTGGCGCAGCGTGAAGTCGACGATCTCCTTGCGCGTGCGCCCGCCCACGTCGTCGTGGCGCGCCTCGACCCAGCAGTGATACCGCGCGAGTTGCGACAGATGCCGCGCGGTGCGGCGCCGCGCGCGCGTCGTGCACAGCGCATACAGGTTGCCGCCGCCGAAATCCATCACCTCGCCGCCCGCGAACGGCCGATAAGGCTTCCCGGTCAGCAGCGTCAGCACCTGCGCGCCGACGATCGCATAGTCGGCGCAGCGCATGTAGCCGCTGCGCGTCGTCGCCTCCGACACGCTCCGATGGACGACCTCGTCGATCACGGCGCGCAGCATGGCATCAACCGGCGCCGCCAGGATCGGCGGCTGGCTTGTCGTCGTCACGTGTTGCATGGGCGAATGCGGCTTCAGCGGTTCGTCGGTAAAAATCACTCCGCGGCATGGTATTACGAACCGCTACGACGGACGGGCGCGGAATTGCGCAGATTTGTGCGCTTTTCTCGCCGTGTGAGAAAACATGTCGACGGTCCGCCAGACATCGTCGATGCGACGCGCGGCAGGATGGCCGGACGAGCGTCGATACCGCGCTCGCCGACCGCGGGCGGTTCGAGTTCGTGACGTAGTGAATGGCCGCCGGATGACGGCCGGACGGCGCGGCGGCACGTGTTGCCGCCATCGACGGGATCGGGCGTCGCGACGATTTCGCCGCAATCGCATGCGTCGCGCAACGTGGATCGTTTCAGCAGAAACCGGCGTGCCGGCCGCACGCACGGCACGCGATGCGATCACGCGCCGCGCTGCCGGCGCGGCGCGCGTCCTCCGTCACGACGCAGCGATCCGCCGGCGGAAATGTTCGGTGCCCGCCACGATCTTGTCGAGCACCGCGTCGAGCGCCCAGAATCGTTCGCGCACGTCGTAGTCGATCGCACGGCATTTGATCGATCCGAATGTGCCGATCCGCTGGTGATAGAGCTTCGCGAGCGCCGGGTAGCCCAGCGCCTCCGATACCGCCGAGACGACCAGGAACGTCGACAGTTCGTCGGCGAGCGCCGGATTCGACTCGCCTCGCGTACGCAGCCATAGATAGAGATCGGGATGGAAGTTCGTGAACACGCCGTTGAAACCGGCGGACCCGGCCTTCATCGCGTCCCACGCAATCGCGGCGTTCGCGTTCAGGATCTTCAGCGGCGACCCCGCGGCAAGCGCGACGCGCCGCTTCACCGTGGCGAGATCGCAGCTCACGTCCTTGAGCATCACGAACCGGCCGGTATCGATGCACGCGCGCAGCTCGTCGTCCGAGAGAAGCCGCCGGTAAGGCGCCGGGCATTCGTACAGGCCGAGCGGGAGATCCGACGGCAGTCGCGCGAGCAGCCTGCGGAGATGATCGAGCAACGCGGCGCTGCCCTTGCGTTGCGGATCGAGACGATTGGTCACGAGCACGACGCCCTGCGCGCCCGATTCGGCCGCCGCGCACAGTTCGACGACCTGCGCGTCGATATCGTCGCTGATGTGGCCCGACGCGACGACCGGTACGCGCCCGGCCACCCGCTCGACCACGAAGCGCGCGAGTTCCGCGCGTTCGGCCAGACTCAGGAATTGCATCTCGCTCGATTGCGCGACCGCGAACAACGCATCCGAGCCGTGCGCCAGATACCATTCGATGAGCCGCTCGAGCCCCGCGTAGTCGATCGAGCCGGCGTCGTCGAACGGCGTCAGCATCACCGGCACGATCCCCTCGATGGTCACGTTCGATTGCTGCGAGTGTTGCATCGGTTTCTCCTTCCTTCAGTGAATGCGAATGCAGGCTGCACGATTACGCCGGCAACGGTCCGGGCGCGGCGTTCGCGGCCTGTTCGGGAATCGGCTTGCGCACGAGCAGCAGGTAGGCCATCGCACCGGCGAACGCGATCGCCGCCGCGGTGAGCAGCGCGGGCACGAACGACCACTTCTGCGCAATGACGCCGGTCAGGATCGGGGCAAGCGCGCCGCCGATAAAGCCGCCGAAATTCTGGATCGCGCCGAGCGACGCGATGCGGCTCGGCGGCGCGGCCGCCGTCGCGAGTGCCCACGAGCATGCCGATGCCGCGTTGGCGAGAAAGATCACCACCGAAATGCATGCGAGCGCAATCGTATTACTCTGCACGAGTGCGGCCGGAATCGTGAACGCGACCATCCCGAGCATCGCGGCCACCACCGCATTGCGCCGGCTCACGACCGGCGACCGGCTGCGGCGCGTGACGAAATCCGACAGCCAGCCGGCGGCCAGCGAACCGACGAACCCGCACAGGAACGGCACCGATGCGGCAAACCCCGTTCGGATCAGGCTCATGTGCCGCTCCATCGTCAGGTAGCCGGGCAACCAGGTCAGGTAGACCCAGTTCAGGTACACGGATCCGAAGAAGCCGATCAGCATCCCCCACGTCGTGCCGTGCGAGAACAGGCTGCGCCAGTCGGCGAAGGTCAACTTCGGCGCCGCGACGACGCTTTGCGCATCGGCATCGAGGTAACCGCGTTCGGCGGCGGACAGTTGCGCGCGCACCGGATCGCGATACAGCGCGAACCATACGACGGCGACGACGAGGCCGAGCGCCCCGGTCACGATGAACGCCCAGCGCCAGTTGAACGACGCAACGAGAACCGACAGCAGCAGCGGCGCAAGCGCGGTACCGAGCGGCGACGCGGCATTGAAAATGCCCGTCGGCGTGCCGCGCGCGCGTAGCGGAAACCAGTTGCTCACCACGCGCGCGGCCGACGGGAATTGCGGCGCCTCGCCGATGCCGAGCACGATGCGCGCGACGATGAACCAGCCGAAGCTGGACACGACGCCGCCGGCCGCCTGCGCGAACGACCAGACGATCAGCCCGATACCGAGCAGCCGGCGCGGGCCGATGCGGTCGACCAGCCCGCCGACCGGAAACTGGCACAGCGCATAGCTCCATGAGAATGCCGACAACAGCAGCCCCATCTGCGCGAGCGACAGGCCGAGATCGCCGCGGATCGCCGAACTCGCGACGGCCAGCGTGCCGCGATCGAGATAGTTGACGATCCCGCTCGCCATCAACAGCGCGAGCGCGATGCGTTGACCGCGCCGAATCCGTGGCGGCGCGTGCGAAACAGGTTGGTTGTCGTTCATGTCGATTGTCTCCATGTCACTGGTCTCGGCCGGGTTCGGCCGTTCCGTCGTGTGCGGAATTCAGGCATCCATACGGTTTACTTCGTCGAGCGTCGGAATCGACGTCTGCGCGCCGTGACGCGTGACGCTGATCGCGGCCGCACGCTGGCCGAAGCCGATCGCGTCGTCCATCGACGCGCCGCCGGCCCGCGCGGCCGCGAACCCGCCGACGAACGTGTCGCCGGCCGCGGTCGTATCGACGGCCACCACCGCCATCGCACGATGGCGGCCGCTCCCTGCGCTGCCGCGCCAGCAAACGCCGCGCGCGCCGAGCGTGACCAGCACGTTGCCGACGCCTTTCGCGCACAGCGCATCGGCGGCGCGCGCGGCCGATGCATCGTCGCCCACGGCGATGCCGGTCAGCGACTCGGCCTCGGTTTCGTTGACGACGAGATAGTCGACCCGCGCCAGCAGCGCATCGAAGAGCGGCTGTGCGGGTGCGGGATTGAGCAACACCGGCGTGTGGTGCGCGCTGGCGCAGGCAATCGCGCGCGCCACGCTGGCGATCGGTATTTCGAGCTGGCACACGAGCAGCGCGGCTCCGACGATCGTGTCGCGCGCCGCGTCGATCCGGTCGGCGTCGACGCACGCATTCGCGCCGGGCACGACGACGATGCTGTTGGCGCCGCCGTCGTCGACCGTGATCGTCGCGACTCCGGTCGCCGTGCCGCCGATCCGGTGCAGGTGCGTCACGTCGATGCGCTCTGCCGCCAGCGCGCCGTGCAGGCGCGCACCGAACGCGTCGTCGCCGACGCAGCCGATCATCGCGACCGATGCGCCGAGGCGCGCGGCCGCGACTGCCTGGTTCGCGCCCTTGCCGCCGTGAACGGTCTCGAACGTCGTACCGAGCAGCGTCTCGCCCGGCACCGGCAGGCGCGGCGCGCGCGTGACGAGATCGATGTTGACGCTGCCGACGACGGCGATATGCGGTGACCGGAGACCGTTCATGGCTTGATGTAATCGCTTACATTCGCGGTCGACAAAATGACCGGATAGGTCGTCGTCTCGGAAAATTTGGCCATACGGATCGAGAAGGTGTCTGACATAATAGGAAGGCTGCAGCAAGATAGCGCTTACATTCTCGCAGGCTCGCTCGAGAATGCAAGCGGGGCCATCACGAATCGAGGGTAAACAATGACGCTTTTGACGGCACACGGCAGCGGCACGGCCGCCACGCGCGGAGACGGCCGATGAGCACGTCCCGGGCACGCCGCGGCAGCGGCCGCTCGGTGCTCGGCGACGTCGCGAAACTGGCCGGCGTATCGACCGCGACCGTCTCGCGCGTGTACAACGATCCCGGCAAGGTATCGGCCGACGTGCAGCAGCGCGTGCGCGACGCGGCGCTCGCACTGAACTGGATCCCGAATGCGGCCGGTCGCGCGCTCGCATCCACGCGCACTCACATCACGGGCGCGATCATTCCGACCCTCGACGACCAGGTGTTCGCGTCGCAGGTCGCCGGCATGCAGACGGTCATGGCCGAGCACGGCATCACGCTGTTCCTCGGCTGCTCGAACTACGATCCCGCGCAAGCGCTCGCGCAGGTACGCGCGATGCTGTCGCGCGGCGTGGAAGCCGTGTCGCTGGTCGGCGAAGCGTATCCGCCGGAATTGTTCGAACTCCTCGCGATGCATCGCGTGCCGTACGTCGTCACGTATGCGTACCGCGACGACAGCCCGCATTGCTGCATCGGCTTCGACAACCGCGCGGCGTTCGCACGGCTCACCACGCACCTGCTCGACCTCGGCCACCGCGATTTCGCGATCGTCATGCAGCCGTCGACGGACAACGACCGCGTGCAGGCCCGCCTGCGCGGCATTCACGACACGCTGGCCGCGCACGGGCTCGCGGTGCGTCCCGTGCATCAGCACGAAGGCGCGGCCACGATCGCGTTCGGGCGGGCGAGCCTGCGGGCGATCGTCGGCAGCGATGCGGCGACGCGGCCGACCGCCGTGATCTGCGGCAACGACGCGCTCGCGCTCGGCGCGTTGCTCGAAGCGCAGGCGCTCGGTATCGGCGTGCCCACGCAGTTGTCGATCACCGGCTTCGACGACGTCGCGCTCGCGCGCGAGATCCGGCCGTCGCTGACGACGATGTGGGTCGACACCGACGCGATCGGCCGCCAGGCCGCGCGTGCATTGCTTAACGCGCTCGAGAACGGCGCAACGGGGCCCGGCCATGCCGTCCTGCCCGAGCTGCGCATACGGGAATCGGCGGCGCCGCCCACGCGGACGCAGGCGCACGCGGCGCGCAAGAAATAGCGGGCCAGCGCTCCGCTTACTGCATCACGTCGACCGGCAGCGTCTTGTCGAGCGTGTCGTGCCACGCGTTGATCGTCTTCGGCACGGTTTTCTTCCACGCGGGCACGTTCGAGTAGTAACGCATCCGGACGTGGTTCTTTGCATCGAACACGAGCAGCCCGATCCACAGATCGGTGCCGCGGCGCATCACCATCGCCGCGTTCGTCGTCGCGATACCGCGCACCCAGTACGACGTCACGTGCGCGCCGAGGCCGTCGAGATCCTTCTCGTCGGCGCTGACGTTGACCATGTCGACGAGCGTCTGATAATCGGCGCCGAGCAGCTTGTGCGCAATCGCGTTCTGCCGTGCGTCGGCGACGACCTTGAGGCTCAGCAGGTCGGCTTTCGGGTTGGCCTGCGACTGCGCGGCGGCCACGTAGTTGCCCGCGTACGTGACGCCCGCACCGGCGCCGCAATCGAAATCGGCACCCTGTTGCGTAACGCGGATGCGCCCGCCCTTCCGGTCGAAGTCGAGCCGGCATTGGTTCTGGCGGTAGATGCCGCTGTCGCCGTGCAGCACGATGTCGCCGTCGAGGCCGCCGGTATTCGCGCCGTTGTTGGCGCTCAGCTCGAAATGCAGGCGCGGCACCGTGCCGGTGAACGTCAGCACGCCGCCGACCGACGGGTTGTCGCTCGTCAGGTACCACGTCTGCTGCCAGCGATCGGCAGCGAGCGGCGTGCCGTTCAGGCTCGCGAGCCGTTCGCGGTAGCGATCGCCCAGGCATGACGCATCGCTGCCGCACTGGTCGCGCTGCTTGAGCCACTTCAACTGCGCGGCCTTCGGCGCGGCCGTATCGCCGCCCTTCGCGAGCGTCCTCTTCCACGCGGCCGACAGATCGCCGTCGAGCTTCGAGAGTACGGGGTTCGCGCAGATCGTCTTCTCGGTGGGCGATGCGGCCTTCCCGCAGTCGAAGCCGGCCGCCAGCGCGGCGACCGGCACCAGCATCAGCAGCGCGGCCGCCGCGATGGACGGCAACTGCGTGCGCGACGTTTCACATGCGGACATCGCGGCTTGCCCGCGCGCATTCGGTCGATTCTCGGTGGTCATCGGCTTGATCGTCGCTGCGTCGCGCGCCTGTAGAAGCGACCTGCACGCGACATTCGAGGTAAAAACGCCCGGCCCGGCATGCAGCGCATGCCGCCGCCCGCCGAAGCGTAACCCGGATGCCCGACGCCGATCAATCGACGTTCGATGTCGTCGCAACCATGTCGGCGGCGGTGCCGCGGTGCACGATACCGTCGCGCAACGCAGCTTTCGTCGCGCAACCGACGATCCCGATGAACACGATCGCCCGAGCGCCGTCACGCCCGGTCGGCCCGTCGTCTTCCATCGACCGGAGCCGGATGCGCCGCGCGGCGACCTGCCCCACGCGTGCCGCAATCGCACTCGCCGCATCGGCCATACACGGCGCCTTCGCGCGCAGGACGAGACGAGCCGGCAATGACGTCAGCCGTCGAACGGCACCAGCTCGTAACTCGTGCTCCGCCCACCGGACGCCGAGCGACGCAACATGCCCTGCTCCACGAGCTCCGTGATATCGCGCAGCGCGGTGTCTTGCGAGCATTTCGCGAGAGCGGCCCACTTGGTGGTCGTCAGCTTCCCTTCGAAGCCGTCGAGCAGGCGATTCATGACCTTGACCTGGCGTTCGTTCATCGCGACGCCCGCGCATCGCTGCCAGAAGCGCGCCTTGATCAGCACCGCATCGAGTGTCGTGTGCGCGTGATCGATGGCCTGGCCCAGCGTGTTCAGAAACCACGCAAGCCACTCCGTGACGTCGAGCGAACCGCGCTGCGTGCGCTCCAGCGCGTCGTAATATGCGTTGCGCTCGCGCTGGATCTGCGCGGACAGGCTGTAGAAACGCTGCGGGCTTCGGTCCGCGCGTGCCAGAACCAGATCGCCGAGCGCGCGCGCGATGCGACCGTTGCCGTCGTCGAACGGGTGCAGCGTGACGAACCACAGGTGGGCCAGACCGGCCCGGATCAGCAAGGGCTCGGCCGGCGGCGCGTTGAACCACGCGAGAAAGCGCTCGATCTCGTGCGTCAGGCGGGTGGCCGGCGGCGCCTCGAAATGCACGCGCTGCCGGCCGATCGGCCCGGAGACGACCTGCATCGGCCCGCTCGCATCCGAGCGCCACCCGCCGACCGTGATCCGCGACAGCCCTGAATAGCCGGTCGGGAACAGCGCGGCATGCCATCCGAATAACCGCGCTTCTGTGACCGGTGCGGCCGCATGGGTCGTCGCATCCAGCACCATGTCGACGACGCCTTCGACATGGCGATCGACCGGCGCGAGCGCGCCGATGTCGACGCCGAGCCGGCGCGCGATCGACGACCGGACCGACGCGACATTCAGGTTCTCGCCTTCGATCGCGCTGGTCTTGACGACGTCGTCCGTCAGCGCGGCCAAGCTCGCTTCGTCGCGCAACGCCAGGCCGACATCCGCCAGTCGGCCGGCCAGCATGCCTTGCGCACGGCTGACGTCGGCGAGCGGCGTGGCGAGGGTCGGAAGATCGAAGCGCCATGCCGGCCAGTCGGCCGATTCCCAGATATAGGTGTAATCTCCGCTCATGATGCGGAGATTATCCACCGATACACCGCACGACTCAACAATCTCCGCAGATTTTACGGAGATTAATCGCCTCATTCACCGCAAAGCGGCCGGCTACCGTGCCCGGCCCGCCCCGCTCGCGCCCGTCGGCGCCGGCTGCCCGAGCCGCTCCGCGAGAAACCCGATGAACGTGCGCAGCGTGACGAACCCCTCCCGGTGCTGCGGAAACACGGCATTGAGCGTGATCGGCGGCGGCGCGTACGCGTCGAGCACCGGCACGAGCTCGCCGCTGTCGAGCGCCGCGCCGACGATGAAGTGCGGCAGCAGCGCGATGCCGAGCCCCGCGATCGCGGCGTCGCGCACCACTTCGCCGTTGTTCGCGACGAGCGGCCCCTGCACGTCGAACGTGCGCGCCGCGCCGTCGACGCGGAATTCCCAGCCGACCCGCCGCTCGCGTCCGTACAGCACGCACGTATGGCCGGCCAGATCGGTCGGCGTCTGCGGCGCGCCATGCCGCTTCAGGTAGGCGGGGCTCGCGCACGCGATCATCCGCCACGCGCCGAGCGGTCGTGCGATCAGCGTCGAATCCTCGAGCGAGCCGATCCGCAGCACGAGGTCGAAGCCTTCGCCGATCAGGTCGACGCGCCGGTCGGTCAGGTCGAGGTTCAGCCGCACGGCAGGGTGCGCGGACAGGAATTCGGCGATCAGCGGTGACACGTGCGTGATCCCGAACGACAGCGGCGCGCTGATCTTCAGCGAGCCATGCAGCTCGGTGCTGCGCACCGACATTGCCTGCTCGGCGTCGGCGATCTCCGCGAGGATGCGCTGCGCGCGCACATAAAACTCCTGCCCCGACTCGGTCACCGCGAGATTGCGGGTATTGCGATGCAGAAGCCGCACGCCGAGCGACGCCTCCAGCGCCATCGTGCGGCGACTGACGAACTGCTTGGACAGCATCAGCTGGTCGGCCGCCGCCGTGAAACTGCCTGCGTCGACGGTCGCGACGAAGATCCTCAGGTCGTTGAGTTCCATATTGTCCACTCCATAGCGACAGTCATTATCTCTACAGCGATTTATTTGTCAAATCGATTGACCTAAGATTCATCTCAACGAACGGCCGGGCCCACTTCCGAGGCCCGGCGACTTGAAGGAAAAATCATGATCGACATCCGTGCAGCAAACCAACGTGGCCGTGCGGAGCATGGCTGGCTCAGCTCCCGTCATACGTTTTCGTTCGCGAATTACTACGATCCGAAGCAAGTCGGCTTCTCCGATCTGCTCGTGATCAACGACGACCGCGTCGCCCCGGGCCGCGGCTTCGGCACGCACCCGCACCGCGACATGGAAATCCTGTCGTACGTGCTCGAAGGCGCGCTCGAACACAAGGACTCGATGGGCACCGGTTCGGTGATCGTGCCGGGCGACGTGCAACTGATGAGCGCGGGCACGGGCGTGCGCCACAGCGAGTTCAATCATTCGCCGGATGCGCCGGTCCACTTCCTGCAGATCTGGGTCGGGCCGGCCGAAAAGGGCGCCGAGCCGCGTTATCAGCAGACGAATGTCGCGGCCGACGACAAGCGCGGCAAGCTCGCCCTCGTCGTGTCGCCGAACGGCGACGCCGGTTCGCTGAAGATCCGCCAGGACACGCGGATTTACGCGGGCCTGTTCGACGGCGACGAAAGCACTACGCTGGAACTTGATCCGAACCGCTTCGCTTACGTGCATGTGGCGCGCGGCAGCGTGACGGTCAACGGCGTGACGCTCGGCGAAGGCGACGGCGCGCGCATCCGCGGCGAGCAGGCGCTGACGATCGCGAACGGCAAGGATGCCGAAGTGCTGGTGTTCGACCTGCGTCCGGTCGAAGTGACGGCCGAATGGGCGTGATGCCCGTTCGGGAAACCGGGCTCCGCTGACCGCGGGGCCCCTTTAATCGGAGATTCGCAACATGGCCAAGGTTCTCGTTCTTTACTACTCGTCCTACGGGCACGTCGAAACGATGGCGCAGCACGTCGTGGAGGGCGCGAAATCGGTGCCCGGCGTCGAGGTCACGCTCAAGCGCGTGCCGGAAACGATCCCCGTCGACCAGGCCCGCGCGATCGGCGTGAAGGTCGACCAGGCCGCGCCGGTCGCCACGGTGGACGAACTCGCCGACTACGATGCGATCATCTTCGGCACGCCGACCCGCTTCGGCAACATGGCCGGCCAGATGCGCACGTTCCTCGACCAGACGGGCGGCCTGTGGATGAAAGGCGCACTCGTCGGCAAGATCGGCAGCGTGTTCGCGTCGACCGGCACCCAGCACGGCGGCCAGGAAACGACGATCACGTCGTTCCACACGACGCTGCTGCATCACGGGATGGTGATCGTGGGCGTGCCGTATGCGTGCAGCGGGCTCGTCAACATGAACGAAATCACCGGCGGCACGCCGTACGGCGCGACCACGCTCGCGGGTGCGGACGGCAGCCGCCAGCCGAGCGCGAACGAACTCGACATCGCGCGCTACCAGGGCAAGCACGTGGCGGAACTCGCGAGCAAGCTCGCGTCGTAACGCGGCGGCTCCGCGGCCCCGCAGTTCCGCACATGAACGAACGGCGCCGGGTCGGCCGGCGCCGTTCGTCCTGTGCAACGCTTTCGACCGTTACTGGCCCGAAGCCGGTGCGGCCGGCGCCGCGTTCGTCGCGGGCGCCTTTTGCACGGCGTTCTGCGGATAGTTGCTCTGGTCGTTGGTCAACCGGTAGCCGCTGCCGGTGCCGATCGCCTTCAGGTCCGACGCGTGCCGCGCGCGGGCCGCCTTGCGTGCCGCTTTCTTCTGCGCCTTGTCGAGCTGCTTCTGCGCCGGCGCGGACGCCGGATCCTGCGCGTATGCCGTCGGCACGGCGGTCAACAACAGACCGAACGACGCCGCTACCGCTACTGCCACCGAAACCACGCGAGACTGCTTCATGGCCGATCTCCTTGTCGATTGTTGAGTGTGGGTCGGACACCGGCGTGCACGCGACGGCTTGCGACAACGGCGCCGATGCAACGTTAGCCGATCGCTGCGCAAATGTCCTTGGGCGTTCCTGAATTCTCCTGATAACGCCGACGATACATGCGCGCCGCGAGCGCCATCCCGTCGGCCTGTCGTCCGCGCCATCGGGGAAACCGATACCCCGGCGGCCGCGCGCTCAGATCCAGCGCGACAGCACCGGCAGCAGGATCGGCACGACGAACGCCGTCAGCACGCCGTTCAACCCCATCCCGAGCCCGGCAAACGCGCCGGCCTCCTCGCTCACCTGGAACGCGCGCGCGGTGCCGATCCCGTGCGACGCGACGCCGAGCGCGAAGCCGCGCACGGCCGGCTCGTCGACCCGCAGCAGATTGAGGATCCCGCGCGCGCACACCGCGCCGAAGATCCCAGTCGAGATCACGAGCACGGCCGTGAGCGACGGAATGCCGCCGATCTCGGCGGCGACGGCCATCGCGATCGGCGTCGTCGCCGATTTCGGCGCGAGCGACGCGATCGTCTGGTGCGACGCCCCGAACAGCGCGGCGATACCGACCGCCGACACGATCGCGGTCAGCGAGCCCGCGAGCAGGCCGACGAGCAACGGCAGCGCGGTGCGCCGCAGCTTCGACCACTGGCGGTACAGCGGCAACGCGAGCGCGACGGTCGCGGGGCCGAGCAGGAAATGGACGAACTGCGCGCCTTCGAAATACGTCGGATACGGCGTATGCGTGAGCGTCAGCAGCACGACGATCACCGCGACCGCGATCAGCACCGGATTCGCGAGCGGGTTGAAGCGCGCCCGCGCATAGACGGCCTGGGCGAACAGATACGCGACCAGCGTGATGGTCAGGCCGAGCAGCGGGCTCGCGGCGAGATAGACCCAGATCGCGCCGAGCTTCGGGAAGGCCGTCATTGCGCACCCTCCGCGGTGCCGCTCGCGCGGCGCTGGCGTCGCAGCAACGCACGCGTGACGAGCGCCGTCACCGCGATCGCGAGCGTGGTG
Source organism: Burkholderia sp. MSMB2157WGS (assembly GCF_001532755.1). Classification (NCBI taxonomy): domain Bacteria; kingdom Pseudomonadati; phylum Pseudomonadota; class Betaproteobacteria; order Burkholderiales; family Burkholderiaceae; genus Burkholderia; species Burkholderia sp. MSMB2157WGS. The sequence goes on from NZ_LPJG01000013.1 coordinate 111,974, forward strand.
CTGACGGCCAGCGCGACGACGACCGCGACCGCGTCGCCGCGCACGCGGTCGGCCGACACCATGATGCCGACGCCGGCCGGCACGAACAGCAGCGACAGGTGACGCAGCAGCTCGAGCGCGGTCGGCTCGATCGCATCGGCCACCTGCGGGCGCAGCATCACGAAGCCGAACAGCAGCAGCATGCCGATCACCGGGCCCGGCACCGGCAGGCCGAACAAATAGGACACCCCTTCCCCGAGACACTGGAAGATCAGCAAGACCGCGAACGCCTGCAACATGAACCGCTTCTCCCGAACGTGGCCGCGCTGGCGTGCAGCCGTACGGCCGATGAGCCGGCGAATTGCGACGCCGGCGTGAACGATACGCGCGATCGTACCAACAATGCCGGCGGCCGGGCGCGATCGTGCGATTGCGCGATCGCCGTTCGACCGTTTCGACCGACGCGCGGCCGGGCATGAGCGGGACGCCCTCCTTCATGCGAAAACGGCGGGCACGTGCCCACCGTCCCGCCGTTCGGATTCGATCGACCGTCGATCGCGTTACTTCAGCCGCGTCGCGATTTCATTGGCCATCGCCTTGATCGCGGCCTTCGTCGGTGCATCGTCGGCCAGCGCGTTCAGCAGACCGAAATCATGGATCGTGCCGTCGTAGCGCGTGGTCGTCGCGTCCACGCCGGCCGCGTCGAGCTTGCGACCGTATGCTTCGCCTTCGTCACGCAACACGTCGAACTGCGCGACCTGGATCAGCGCGGGCGGCAACCCCTTCAACTGCGCGAGGCTCGCACGCAGCGGCGACGCGTAGATCTCGTTGCGTTGCGCTTCGTTCTTCGTATAGGCGTCCCAGAACCACTTCATCATCGGCCGCGTCAGGAAGTGGCCTTGCCGATACGCACGGTACGAACCGGTGTCGAAGTCGTGATCCGTGACCGGCCACATCAGCCCCTGGAAACGGATCGCAGGGCCGCCCTTGTCCTTTGCCATCAGCGCGACGACGGCCGACATGTTGCCGCCGACGCTGTTGCCGACCACCGCGAGGCGGCTGCCGTCGACGCCGATCTCCGCGCCGTGCGCGGCCACCCACTTGGTCGCCGCATACGCCTGATTGATCGCGACCGGGTAACGCGCTTCCGGCGACGGCGTGTAGTTCACGAACACCGCGACGGCGCCCGACTGCACGACGAGATCGCGCACGAGGCGCTCGTGCGTCGGGAAATCGCCGAGCACCCAGCCGCCGCCGTGGATGAACACGAATACCGGCAGCGTGCCCGTCGCGCCTTGCGGACGCACGATCGTGACCGGCACCGACAGGCCGTCCTGCTCGATCGTGCGGTTCGACACGTCGATGCCGGACAGATCGACCTTCACACCATTCTGCGCGTCGACCAACACCTGGCGCGCCTTCGCGGGGCTCAGCGTTTCGAGGCCCGGGCCCTTCTGGCCGTTCAGCGCGGCGAGGAACGCGCTCGTCTTCGCATCGGGACGGACGATGTCGGCGCCGGTGCCGGCGGCGAACGCGGCAGGTGCGGTGGACAACGCGGCTGCAACGGCGGCGGCGATCAACAGCGGCTTGACGATCTTCATGGTGCGACTCCTTGGTTGATTTCTTCGAATGACGATGAATGTTTTGCAGTGCGATCGATCAGACGAGCGTGAGCGTGACGTCGATGTTGCCGCGCGTCGCGTTCGAGTACGGGCAGACGACGTGCGCGCGATCGATCAGCGTTTGCGCGATGTCACGATCGAGGCCGGGCAGCGAGATCTTCAGTTCCACTTCGATGCCGAACCCGTTCGGGATCGCGCCGATACCGACGCTGCCTTCGATCGCGGCGTCCGCGGGCATCGCGATCTTGTCGCGCGCCGCGACGAACTTCATCGCGCCGATGAAACACGCGCTGTAGCCGGCGGCGAACAGTTGCTCGGGGTTCGCGCCCGCCCCGCCCGCGCCGCCGAGCTCGCGCGGCGTGGTCAGCTTCAGGTCGAGACCGCTTTCGGGCACCGTCGCACGGCCGTCGCGGCCGCCGGTGGCTTTTGCATGGGCGCGGTACAGCACTTTTTCGATCGACATGACAGACTCCTTTTCAGCAAATGAATGAAACAGCCTTCGAACCGGGGACCGCGTGCCGGCGTTTTCTCCGCCGACCTCGCGTCAATTTATCTACTCATAGATAGATAAACATCCCCAAAAAATGCAGATGGTCGATCCATCTGCGCCAGCCATCTATCTACTACATGATAGATAGCAAAATCCACTAAAAGGGCGGCGAACCGCCCCACTGCTTGCGCCGCCCGTCAGGACCGCGTTTTCCAGACGGCCTCGACGTCCTCGAGACGCGCCCGCGTGTGAAACAGCCGGCTGGCCAGCACGCTGCCCTGAAACGCCGCGTACAACGTGCGCGCCGCCGTGTCGGGCTCGCCGCTGAACTGCAGCGTGCCTTCCTTCGCGCCCTGCGCGAGCAATTCCGCGAGCCAGCGCTCGTTGGCCGTGAAGAACGCCTGCACGGCCTGCCGCACGTTCTCCGGCAGCGTTTCGATGTCGGCCGCGAGCATCCCGCACAGGCAGATCAGATTGCCGTCACCGAGCGTGCGGCCGAACATCTTCGTGTATAGGCTCAGCCTCACGTCGGCCGGCAACGCCGGATCGATCGCCCGCACGGCCGCGAGGACTTCGTCGCTGTACGCCGCCACCGCTTCCAGCACGAGATCGTCCTTCGACGGGAAGTAGTAGTGGATGCTCGACGTCTTCACGCCCACCAGGTCGGACAGGTCTCGATAGCTGAAGCCGTTGTAACCGCGCTGCATCATCAGCGTGATCGCGTGGTCGAGAATCTGTTCGCGGACGGTCGGTTTCGTTTCCATGGATCGAACTTTATCTACTCGTAGATAGATAGTCAAGGGGTTTTTTAAGGGGCGCGATGTCCATTCCCGGGAGCCCGATGCGCGAGTACGGCGCCGTTCGCACGGCCGGCGACGGCTTACAACCCGCCTGCAGCGCGGTCGAATCGATGCGACACTTCGAGCCGGGCCACGCGATCGCGGCGTAACGTCCGTCGGCCGAAAGGAACGTGCCGGCACACGATGACCGCATCGCATCCGATCCGGCACCATCGGCCCGCCCGTCGCGTCGGGCCGTATAAGGAGAACAAGTCGATGTATTCGTGGTTTGAACGGCGCCTGCCGACTTTCCCGCTCGAAGATCCCGTCACGCCGCCGAAGGGATTCTTCTCGTTCGTCTGGGCGTGCACGAAAGGCGCGCGCGGCTGGATCCTGCTGATCGCGCTGACGTCGGCGGCGCTGGCCGCGTACGAAGCCGCGCTGTTCGCGATGATGGGGCACGTGGTCGACTGGCTGTCGTCGTCGACACCGGCCGAATTCGGCGGCCGCCACTTCGCCGCGCTCGCCGGTTTCGCGGCGATCCTCGCCGGCAGCGCGCTGCTGATCGCGCTGCATACGATGGTCAAGCACCAGGTGCTCGCGATCAACTTCCCGATGCGGCTGCGCTGGCTGTTTCACCGGCTGATGCTCGACCAGAGCCTGTCGTTCTACGCGAACGAGTTCGCGGGCCGCGTGACGACCAAGATCATGCAGACCGCGCTCGCGGTGCGCGACGCGCTGTTCATGTCGGTCGACGTCGTGATCGGCGTCACGGCCTATCTGATCGGCATTCTCGTGCTCGCCGCCAGCTTCGACTGGCGGCTGATGATTCCCCTCGCGCTGTGGGCGCTCGGCTACGGCGCGGCGTGCGCGTATTTCGTGCCGCGCCTGGGGGCGATCGGCAGCCGGCAAGCCGACGCGCGCGCGCTGATGACGGGCCGCATCACCGACGCGTATTCGAACATCACGACCGTGAAGCTGTTCTCGCATACGCGGCGCGAAGCCGACCACGCGCGGCGCGCGATGGAAGCGTTCAAGGCGACCGGCGACGCGCAGATGCGGCTCGTCAGCGCGTTCGAGATCGTCAACCACCTGCTGTCGACGCTGCTGCTGGTCGGCTCGGCCGGGCTCGCACTCGCGTTGTGGATGCACGGCGAGGCGAGCGCGGGCGTGGTCGCGGCCGTGATCGCGATGGCGCTGCGCCTGTCGAGCTACTCGCACTGGATCATGTGGGAGATGACCGAGCTGTTCGAGAATGTCGGCACGATCCAGGACGGCATCAGCACGTTGACGAAGGTGCGCAGCGTGGTCGACGCGCCCGATGCGAAGCCGCTCGCGGTGCGGCGCGGCGAAATCGTGTTCGACAACGTGCAGTTCGCGCACGAGGACAACGATCGCGCGGTATTCGACGGGCTGAACCTGACGATCCGGCCCGGCGAGCGGATCGGATTGATCGGCCGCTCGGGCGCCGGCAAGTCGACGCTCGTGAACCTGCTGCTGCGCTTCTACGACGTCGGCGGCGGCACGATCCGGATCGACGGGCAGGACATCGCACACGTGACGCAGGACAGCCTGCGCGGCGCGATCGGGATGGTCACGCAGGATACGTCGCTGCTGCACCGGACGATGCGCGAAAACCTGCTGTACGGCCGCCCCGACGCAACCGAGCGCGAGATGCAGGACGCGGCCGAGCGCGCGGAAGCGTCCGAGTTCATCGGCCGGCTGCGCGACCGCCACGGCCGCAGCGGCTACGACGTCGAAGTCGGCGAGCGCGGCGTGAAGCTGTCGGGCGGCCAGCGGCAGCGCGTCGCGATTGCGCGCGTGATGCTCAAGGACGCGCCGATCCTCGTGCTCGACGAAGCGACCAGCGCGCTCGATTCCGAGGTCGAAGTCGCGATCCAGCGCAGCCTCGACAGTCTGATGCGCGGCAAGACGGTGATCGCGATCGCGCACCGGCTGTCGACGATCGCCGCGATGGACCGGCTGATCGTGCTCGACGAAGGGCGCATCGTCGAGGAAGGCACGCACCAGCAGTTGCTGCAGGCGGGCGGCATTTACGCGGCGCTGTGGGCGCACCAGAGCGGCGGGTTCCTCGGCGAAACGGCGGAAGCGGAAGACGCCGTGAACGCGGCGCAGTAACGCCTGTTCGCATCGGGCGACGCGCGCCACCGACCTAGGGCGCCGGATCGCGCGACACGCCGCAAGCGTGCCGCGCGGCCCGGCGCTACAACCGCATGATCGTCGATTTCAGCTCGGTGTACTTGTCGAGTGCATGCAGCGACTTGTCGCGGCCGTTGCCCGACAGCTTGTAACCGCCGAACGGGAAGTTCATGTCGTCGCTGCCGTCGCCGTAGCAGTTGACCCACACGGTGCCCGCACGCAGGCGCCGCGCGACCGCATGCGCGATCGACAGGTTGGCCGACCATACCGCCGCGGCCAGCCCGTACTCGGTGTCGTTGGCGATCCTGACAGCCTCGTCCACGTCGTCGAACACGATCACCGACAGCACCGGCCCGAAGATCTCCTCGCGCGCAATCGCCGCATCGGGCTTCACTTCGAATACCGTCGGCTCGACGTAGAACCCGCCCGTGTCCTCGCGCACGCGCGCGCCGCCCGTCACCAGGCGGCCTTCATCGCGCCCGAGCCCGATATATCCCATCACGCGATCGAGTTGCGCGCGATCGACGATCGCACCCATCGTCACCGACGGATCGAGCGGATGCCCGGGGGCGAAGCGCCGCGACGCGTCGACCAGCTTCGCGACGAATGCATCCTTGATGTCGCGATGCACGAGCAGGCGCGAGCCGGCCGTGCACACTTCACCCATGTTGAAGAAGATCGCATCGGCAGCGGCCTGCGCGGCACGGTCGAGATCGGGGCAGTCGGGCAGCACAATGTTCGGCGACTTGCCGCCGAGTTCGAGCCACACGCGCTTCAGGTTCGACTGCGCGGCGCACGCCATGATCTGCTGCCCGGTGCGTGTCGATCCCGTAAACGCGATGCAGTCGACGTCGCGATGCAGCGCCAGCGCCCTGCCCGGCTCCGCGCCGCCCGGTACGACGCTGAACACGCCGGCCGGCAAGCCCGCGTCGCACGCGAGCTGCGCAACGCGCAGCGCGGTCAGCGGCGACTTTTCCGACGGCTTCAGCACCACGCTGTTGCCGGCCGCGAGCGCCGGCGCGAATTTCCACGCCGCCATCAGCAGCGGGAAATTCCACGGCACGACGGCCACGACGACGCCGATCGGCTCGCGCGTGACGAGCCCGACTAGGTGATGATCCGCCGGCGCGACCTCGCCACCGACCTTGTCGATCGCTTCCGCGTACCAGTCGACGCAGTGCGCGGCGGCCGGTATGTCGATCGCCGTCGTATCGGCGATCGGCTTGCCGCTGTCGAGCGTCTCGAGCAGCGCGAGTTCGTCCGCGTGTTCGCGCATCAGCGCAGCCCAGCGTTGCAACACGGCCTTGCGGGCGCGCGGATTCAAGCCGGCCCACACCTGCGCATCGAATGCGCGGCGCGCGGCCGCGACCGCATGGTCGACGTCGTCGGCGCCACAGTCGGCTACGTGCGCGAGCACGCTACCGTCGATCGGGCTGACGGACGCGAAAGTCGCGCCCGCTTGCGCGTGGTGCGCTTCACCGTCGATGAATGCGCGTCCGTCGATCCGCAACACGGCCGCTCGCGCCTGCCAGTCTTCGAATGTCGGTCGAGTCATGCATTTCCTCCTGAAAAGTCGCGCATCACGATCCGCGCACCGGATCGATCGGCGTGATGATGCCCGCGCGCGCCTCGATCGCCTCGCCCGCGGCGAGACACAGCGCCTCCTGGAAGCGTCCGGCGACGAGCTGCACACCGGTCGGCACGCCGTCGCGGATGCCGGTCGGCACCGACAACCCCGGCAGCCCGAGCAGTGCGGTCGCGAGCAGCGGCCCCTGCCGGTCGACGATCTCACGCATCGCGGCATCGCCCTGCAGGTCGGCGTCGATCGCGAACGGCCGCGCGCACGACACCGGCATCAGCAGCAGCGGATGGCGCACGAAGAACTGCTGCCAGTCGCGCAACAGCGCGGTTCGCCGCGCGAGGCCGTTCACGTAGCCGGCGAGATCCATTGGCGCCGCGAGATTGCGCTGGCTCGCGAACGCGGTGCGGATCGCCGCGTCGCCGTGCTGCACGATCACGTCGCCGAGCCCGCTGCGCGCTTCGTTGGTCACGAGGTCGAGCCACAGTTCGCATGCTTCGGCAAACCGCGGCGGTGCGGCTTCCTCGACGATGCAGCCGGCCTCTTCGAGCCAGCGTGCAGCCTGCCGGATCGCGTCGGCGACCGCCGGGTCGGTCGGCACGCCGGGCAGCGACGCGCATACGGCCACGCGCGCGGGGAACGCCGCCTCACGCGCGGCCGGCGCGACCGGCATCCACCATGCGTCGCGCGCGTCACCAGCCGACATCGCATCGAGCGCAATGCGTAAATCGCCGACCGTGCGCGCGAGCGGGCCCTGTACCGATGCGAGCTGCACCGCGAGCGTGCGGTCTCTCGATTGCGTCGGGTTGTACGCCGGCACGCGGCCGGTGCTCGGTCGCAGCCCCGCGACGCCGCATGCGTAGGCCGGGTAGCGGATCGACCCGCCGAGGTCGTTGCCGTGCGCGATCGCGCCGATCCCGGCCGCCACCGCCGCGGCCGCGCCGCCGCTGGAGCCGCCCGGCGTCAGCGACGGATCCCACGGGTTCGACGTGCGGCCGTACAGCTCGTTGTCGGTGAACCAGCGGTACGAGAACGCCGGCGCGTTGCTGCGTCCGATCACGATCGCGCCGGCCTTGCGCAGGTTTGCGGTCACCGGGCTGTCGTGCTGCGCGATCAGGTCGGAAAACGCGCACACGCCGTTGGTCGTCGCGCGTCCGGCCGTGTCGACGTTGATCTTCACGGTCACCGGCACGCCGTGCAGCGGGCCGAGCGACGCGCCGCGCGCGATCGCCGCATCGGCTTCCGACGCCGCCTGCAACGCGCTGTCGGCCATCACGTCGACGATCGCATTGATGACGGGGTTCACCTGTTCCAGCCGCTGCAGACAGCTGCGCGTGAGTTCGGTTGCCGACACGTCGCGCCGCGCGACATGCGCTGCCATCTCGGCTGCGCTGAGACGCCACCATTCCTGAGCCATGAGTTGCTCCTCGTTGATCTCGATGATCGGGTTGACTTGATGCGTTCGCGTTACGCGCGCGGCTGCCCGGTGTGCGGCGCATGCGACGCATAGATCTTGCGGCACGCCTCGACGACTTCCCATGTGCCGCGAAAGCCCGGCGGAATCACGAACCGGTCGCCGGCACGCAGCACGCGCTCGCGGCCGTCCGCGTCGCGCACGATCGCGACGCCGCTCAGCATCTCGCAATATTCCGATTCGTCGTATTCGATCGTCCAGCGGCCGGGCGTGCATTCCCAGATTCCACAGCTGAACTGCCCGCACGGGCTGATGTAGTGATGCGACAGCGTCTGCATCGGGTGGCCGTCGAGCAGCAGCCCGCTCGGCACGCGGCTTTGCGTGAGCTTCGCCGGCGCCCCGATCAGGTCGACGAGATGCGTGATGTTGGACATGAGTGCCTCCATGGCATGAATGATTCGAAACGGTGAGGTGCCGCGCGGCCGTGCAACCCGGCCCGCGCGGGTCAAAGCAGGTCCATCGTCCGGTGCCACGCCATCGCAAGCGCGAGCAGCGGCGTGCGCAACAGGCGCCCGCCCGGGAAGTCGCGATGACGCATCCGGCCGAACAGGTCGAAGCGCGCCGCCTGCGTATCGATCGCCTCCGCGATCAGCCGCCCGGCAAGCGCCGTCACGTTGACGCCGTGCCCGGAAAAGCCCTGCGCGAAATACACGGTCGGCTCGAGCCGGCCGAAATGCGGCGCGCGATTCATCGTCGCGTCGATCAGGCCGCCCCACGCGTAGTCGATCCGCACGTCGGCCAGCTGCGGGAACGTCTTCAGCATGTCGCGCCGCATCGAAGCCGCGAGGTCGCGCGGCGCGTTCGTCGAACTGCTGGCCTTGCCGCCCCACAGCAGCCGGCCGTCGCGCGTCAGCCGGAAATAGTCGAGCGCCGAGTTGCAGTCGCTGACCGCGGCGTTCGTCGGCAGCGTCTGCGCGGCACGTGTATCGCCGAGCGGCTCCGTTGCGATCAGGTAAGTCGCGACCGGGATGATCTTGCGCGCGACCGATGGCGCCAGTTGTCCGAGATACGCGTTGCAGGCCAGCACGACGTAACGTGCATCGACGTGCCCGCGCGTGCAGCGGACGCGGTGGCGCGGCGCGACCCGATCGAGCGCGACCGCGGGCGTGTTCTCGTGGATCGTCACGCCGGCGTCGCGCGCGGCCCGTGCGAGGCCGAGCGTGTAGTTCAGCGGATGCAGGTGGCCGCTGCCTTCGTGGCGCAAGCCGCCGACATAGCGGTCCGATGCGACGAAGCGCGGCATGTCCGCACGTTCGACGACGTCGTAGCCGTGATAGCCGAAACGCTTCGCCGCGATATCGCGCCTCGCGCGCAATGCGTCGAGATGGCGCGGCTTGTTCGCGGCGGTCAGGTAACCGAAGCGCAGGTCGCAATCGATGCGGTGCCGCTCGACCCGCTGCGTGACGATATCGACCGACTCCAGTCCCATCGCCCATACGCGCCGCACATCGTCTTCCGGCAGGCAGGCCGAAAACGTGTCGATGTCGCACGAGTACCCCGCAATCAGCTGGCCGCCGTTGCGGCCGCTCGCGCCCCAGCCGATCTTCGACGCCTCGACGAGCACGACCGAATGGCCGCGCTCGGCGAGATCGAGCGCCGCGGACAGGCCGGTGAGCCCGCCGCCGATCACGCATACGTCGGCGGTCACCGCCCCGTCGAGCGGCGGATGAAACACGCGACTGTTGAGCGTCGCTGCATAGTAGGATTGAACATGTTGCTGGTTTTCGAACTTGAGCATGGGTAAGACTCGCGAACGGCGTCCTGTCAGAATGCGTAGATGAGCTGGGTCGCCAGCAGGTCGTTCGACTTCGCATACGATCCGTCGTGAAGCAGGAAGACCTTGTTGCTCGCCCAGTCGTGCCGGTATTCGACCTTCACCGTCACCTGCTGGGTCGGATAGAACAGCAGGTCGAACGCAGCGGCCTGTCGGGTCGCGCCCTTGCACTCGAAACCGACACCGCCGTTCGCCTTCGACTGCGCCAGGCAATCCGCATCGATGCCGAAGCCGTTGTTCGGGTCCATCCCGTTGCCGTTCAGCCCGATCGACGACCCGCCGCCGCCGTTCTTGCGGTTCACGAGCAGGTCGTAGCGCAGCGTCGCGCCCATGCGTCCGACCACCGGCAGGTTGAACTTGCGGTGCGCGAGCAGCGACAGGCCGAACCACTGCGCGAGCCCGCCGTTGAATGCGCCGTGCTGCTGCTGGCCATAGTCGATCTCCGCGTTGTACTGCGCATCGGCGAGCGTGTAGGTGGCATCGGCTTCGCCGAAGAAGAATGCGCCGTACGCGCTCGGCGCATTGCCGCCCACACCGTAGCGCACGTTGCCGGTCGCCGGATCGATCGCGCTGATCAGCGTCTGGCGGCCGACGTTGATCGAGCCGCCGATATCGAGCGCGCTGCCGTGCATGTAATCGACCCGCGCGGTGAAGGTCGGCACCTTGTTGCTCGTCGTGACCGGATCGCCGAACGCATTGATGCCCGTCTGCGTGACCGCGCCCGCGCTGCGGAACTGCTCGTTGCCGACGAAGAACTTCCAGGCCCAGTGGCCGTCCGCGCTCAGATAGTTGACGCCCGCGCCGATCGACGAACCCGGGTCGGAAAAGTCGTACAGCAGGTTGTGCGTGAGCGTGAGCATTTGGTTCGACTGCTGGTACTCGTAGCCGCCGAAGCCGAGCACGAGCCCGCCGATGAGCGACGTCGTACCCGACAACGGCACCGTGACGCTCGCCGTGTTCACGATGTCGAGCCCGCTCGCGCCGCTGCCCGTCATCATCGACAAGCCCGCCCCACGGTTCGGCATCAGCGTGATTTCCGCGGACGGCGCGGTCGGGCCGACGCCGAAGGTCTTCTTGATGTCGAGGAACACGTCGCCGAACGTGCTGTTGTAGTACGTATACGCGTTTTCGTGGTTCGCGAACTGGAACGACGACGTGCCGCCGCCGCGGTTGTACACATAGGCCGGATCGAGATAGCCCGTCACCGACAACCCCGCGATCGGGCCCGTGCGCGCGGCGTCGGTCAGCGAATCGACCTTCAGTTGCTGGTTCGCGACCTGCTGACGAATCTCGGTCACGTCGTCATTGGACAGCACGGCGGCCGCCTGCCCGTAGCCGGGCGTCGACGGGTCGGTCGCAGCCGCGGCAGTCGTCACGGCCGGCGTGGTCGCCGGCTTCGCGGCCAGTTGCGACTGCAGCGCGTTCATCTGCCGCTGCAGCGCGGCGAGCTGTTGTTGCAGCGCCCTGATCTGGTCGGCGCTCGAACTCGCGGCCGCGAGCCCCGGCAACGCACCGGCGATCAGCGCGCACAGTATTTTCTTTTTCACGGAAAATCTCCTTGTCGTTCTTCACTTCACGGGGCGCGGCGCGGGGGCGTGCCGACGCTGCACGACCGACGGGCGAGCGGGCGACAACGCGGCAGGGGATGTCGGCAGATCCGGTGCGGCGCTGGCGTGCCATGCCCGCGCGTCACGCGCCTGTCGCCGTTCGCGGGCCAGCATCGCGCGGTTCACGACGACGACGCCGATCGTCACGACCGTGATGAACACCGTGGCGAGCGCATTCATCTCCGGGTTCAGGCCGAGCCGCACCCGCGAGAGCACGACGAGCGGCAGCGTCGTCGAGCCCGGGCCCGACAGGAACGCGGACAGAATCACGTCGTCGATCGATACCGTGAACGCGAGCAGCCAGCCGGAGATCAGCGCCTGTGCGATCAGCGGCAGCGTGATCACGAAAAACACCTTCAACGGCCGCGCGCCGAGATCGAGCGCGGCCTCCTCGATCGAGCGGTCGAGCTCCTTCACGCGCGACTGCACGATCACCGCGACGAACGACAGACACAGCATCACGTGGCCGATCCAGATCGTCAGCCAGCCGCGCCCGGCCGGCCAGCCGAAGGCCTGCTGCATCGCGACGAACAGCAGCAGCAGCGAGATACCCTGGATCACTTCGGGAATCACCAGCGGCGCGTTGATCATCGCGGCATACAGCGTGAAGCCGCGAAAGCGGCCCATGCGGGCCAGCACGAAACCGGCCCATGTGCCGAGCGCGACCGATGCGGTGGCCGTCAGGAGCGCGATCTTCAGCGACAGCCAGGCGGCCGCGAGCAGTTCGCCGTCGTGCAGCAGCGCGCCGTACCACTTCAGCGAGAACCCCGACCACACCGTCACGAGCTTCGACGCGTTGAACGAATAGACGACGAGACTGATGATCGGCACGTACAGGAACAGGAAGCCCGCGCCCAGCACGCACGCGGACAGGATGCGATTCGCACGGGTCATGGTCGCGCCTCCGCTTCGCTCTGGTTGTAATGGAGCAGCGCCATCGGCACGAGCAGTAGCAGCACCATCGTCACCGTGACGGCCGACGCCATCGGCCAGTCCATGTTGTTGAAGAACTCGTCCCACATCACGCGGCCGAGCATCAGCGTGTTCGCCCCGCCGAGCAGTTCGGGGATCACGTATTCGCCGACCGCCGGGATGAACACCAGCAGGCTGCCCGCGACGATGCCGTTTCTCGACAGCGGCAGCGTGATGCGCCAGAACGCGGACCACGGCGTCGCGCCGAGGTCGTACGCAGCCTCGAGCAACGTGAGATCCATCTTCACGAGGTGCGCGTACAGCGGCATCACCATGAACGGCAGGTACGAATAGACCATCCCGATGTAGACGCCCGCGTCGGTGTGATACAGGCGCAGCGGCGTCGCGATCGCGCCGAGCGCGGCCAGCGCCCGGTTCAGCAGCCCGTCGTCCTTCATGATCCCGACCCACGCATACACGCGGATCAGGAACGACGTCCAGAACGGCAGCATCACGGCCATCATCAGCAGGTTGCGGCGCGCCGGCGCCGCGCGTGCAATGCAGTACGCGATCGGGTAACCGGCCAGCAGACACATCACCGTCGACGCGGCCGCCATCTTCAGTGAACTGACGTACGTTTTCAGGTACAGGTCGTCCTGCAGCAGCAGCGCGTAATGCTTCAGCGACAGCACGAACTGCACCGTGCCGGCCTCAATTCGCGCGAGCGCGGTGTAGGGCGGAATGCCGACCATCGGGTCGGCGAAACTGATCTTCAGCACGAGCACGAACGGCAGCGCGAAGAACACGGTCAGCCACAGGAACGGCACGCCGATCGCGACGCCGCGGCCCGACGGCAGGAAGCGCGACAGCATGGAGGCGGAGCGTTTCGTCATGGCGACCTCACTGCGTCAGCACGACGCCGCTGGCCGGCGACCACGACACGAACACGTCGTCGTTCCATGCCGGCGCGCCGTC
>NZ_LPJG01000014.1:0-126822 GCF_001532755.1 Burkholderia sp. MSMB2157WGS
TGGCGTCCCCTAGGGGATTCGAACCCCTGTACTCACCGTGAAAGGGTGATGTCCTAGGCCTCTAGACGAAGGGGACAAAATCTTTTCAGATTCGTCTGACTTTCGCTATTTACTTTTCATTCAACAGCGAAGGCCGAAATTCTAACTGCTTTGAATCATTTTGTGAAGCATTTATTACTACCGCTGCTTCGCAAATCAATCCAGCTTGTTCTGTTGGTGGAGGTAAGCGGGATCGAACCGCTGACCTCTTGCATGCCATGCAAGCGCTCTCCCAGCTGAGCTATACCCCCTTGCAGAACAGAAATGAGATTATATGGACCGATTTCGAACTTGTAAATACCCTTTTTACGATTCGCGCGAAATTTTTTGCGAAGCGGTCCGTTCGCTCATCCGCGGACCACTTCGCGCGCGCAAGAACGTCAGGCCAGCGCGGCCTCGATGCGCGACACCACGACGTCGCGGCCGAACAGCACGAGCACCGCATCGATCGACGGCGTGTGCGTCGTGCCCGCCACCAGCAGACGTACCGGCATCGCGAGCTGCGGCATCTTCAGCTTGTGCGCGGCGAGCGTCGCCTTCAACGCGGCGGACACCGCCTCCTTCGTCCAGTCGGCCGCCTTCAGCGCGACGACGAGATCGGCCAGCGCTGGCCGCACCGTATCGGTCACGTGCTGCGCGAGCGCATCGGCGTCGGGCGCCGGCACGCGGTAGAACATCGTCGCGCCTTCCGCGATTTCCTTGACCGTCGTCGCACGATCCTTCATCAGGCCGACCACCGCGTCGAGCGCGGGGCCCGTCGCGATCGCCGCGTCGTCGATGCCGAGCGCGTCGAGGAACGGCTTCGCGAGTTCGGCGAGGCGCGCGTTGTCGGCTTCCTTGATGTAATGCGCGTTCAGCCAGCTCAGCTTGCTGTGGTCGTACTGCGCGGGCGACTTGCCGAGATGCTCGAGATCGAACCATTCGACGAACTGCTCGCGCGAGAAGATCTCGGCGTCGCCGTGCGACCAGCCGAGCCGCGCGAGATAGTTGACGACGGCCTCCGGCAGGAAGCCCGCGTCGCGATACGCCATCACGCTCATCGCGCCATGCCGCTTGCTCATCTTCTCGCCCTGCTCGTTCAGCACGGTCGGCAGGTGCGCATAGACGGGCGGCTCGCCGCCGAGTGCATTCAGGATGTTGATCTGGCGCGGCGTGTTGTTCACGTGGTCGTCGCCACGGATCACGTGCGTGATGCCCATGTCCATGTCGTCCACCACCACGCAGAAGTTGTAGATCGGCGTGCCGTCCGGGCGCGCGATCACGAGGTCGTCGAGCTCCTCGTTCGAGATCTCGACACGCCCCTTCACCGCGTCGTCCCACACGACCGTGCCCGTCAGCGGATTGCGAAAGCGCAGCACCGGCTTCACGCCGGCCGGCGGCTCCGGCAGCACCTTGCCGGGCTCCGGACGCCACGTGCCGTCGTAGCGCGGCTTCAGGCCGGCTTCGCGCTGGCGTTCGCGCAGCGCGTCGAGCTCCTCGGCCGACATGTAGCACGGGTACGCGAGGCCCTTCTCGAGCATCTGCGCGAGCACTTCGCGATAGCGGTCCATCCGCTGCATCTGGTAGATCGGGCCTTCGTCGAAATCCAGCCCGAGCCATTGCATCCCTTCGAGGATCGCATCGACCGCTTCCTGCGACGAGCGCTCGACGTCGGTATCCTCGATGCGCAGCACGAACGTGCCTTTCATCTTGCGGGCGAACGCCCACGGATAGAGTGCGGAGCGGATGTTGCCGAGATGGATGAAGCCGGTGGGACTCGGCGCGAAGCGGGTACGGACAGGACGGGTCATAAACGGTAACTCGAACGCCAGGGGCGCATGAATGATTCGACGCGGGACGACGGCAGCCCCGACAGCAACGGAGCCGGCGACGCCCGGAACGGGAAAGAAGCCGGAATTATACTCGCGCCGGACATCGCGCCAAGCGCGCCGCTTGCTTTATGATGTGCGCGCCGCGGCCGCCAGCCGGCCCGGCGCCGGCCGCCCGGAACCCGCTGCGCGGCCGCTCGCAACCTATCGCCGCCGCGGGCCGTGTAACCCGCCGCCAAGCCGCCGGAGAACCATTCGATGTCGTCCCCTCGCCTGTCGCGCCGCCACTTCACGATCGCGTGCGCGTCCGCCAGCCTCGCCGCCTGCACGTCCTTCGGCGACAAGTCCCGTCCCGGCACGGCCCTGCCGCAGGAGAAGCCCGTCAAGATCGGCATCGCGCTCGGCGGCGGCGCCGCGCGCGGCTTCTCGCACATCGGCGTGCTGAAGGCGCTCGAGGCGCGCGGCATTCCGGTCGAAATCGTCGCCGGGACGAGCGCGGGCTCGGTGGTCGGCGCGCTCTACGCGTCCGGCATGAGCGCGCTGCAGATCAACAAGATCGCGCTCGACATGGACCAGGCGTCGATCAGCGACTGGGCGCTGCCGTTTCGCTCGCGCGGCCTGCTGCAAGGCGTCGCGCTGCAGAACTTCCTGAACAAGACGCTCAACAACCGGCCGATCGAGAAGATGGCGAAGCCGCTCGGCATCGTCGCGACGGACCTGCAAAGCGGCCAGCCGATCCTGTTCCAGCAAGGCAATACCGGGCTCGCGGTACGCGCGTCGTGCAGCGTGCCGTCGGTGTTCGAGCCGGTGAAGATCGGCAATCGCGAATACGTGGACGGCGGCCTGGTGAGCCCGGTGCCGGCGTCGTTCGCGCGCAAGATGGGGGCAAGCTTCGTGATCGCGGTCGACATCTCGGCCCGGCCGGACGGCGCGGCGACCAACAACCCGATCGAGATGCTGCTGCAGACCTTCACGATCATGGGCCAGACGATCAAGACCTACGAGCTCGACAAGTATGCGGACGCCGTGATTCGCCCGAACCTCGCGGCGATGGGCGGCAGCGACTTCAACCAGCGCAACGCGGCGATCCTCGCGGGCGAGGAAGCGGTCGCGCGCATCATGCCGGAACTGCAGCGCAAGCTCGCGGCGGCGCGTGGCGTGGCTGCCACCGCGTAAGCCGCAATAGCGGGGGCGCGTCGCCGGCCGCTTCCCCGCTGGCCGGCGGAACGACTTGCGCGTCGTTGGCGCCGCCGCCCCTAAAACAAAAAACCCTGCCGCCTTTCGGTGACAGGGTTTTTTATCGTCCGGCCCGACTGCCCGGCAAACGTCAGTTGTTGCCGTTCGCCGAATCGTCGCCGATCGTCGCGCGCACGCGCTGACGCAGATCTTCGGGCTTCATCGGGAATTCCGATTCGATCCGGCGCGCACCGGTGAAACGCTTTTCCCAGTAGCCGCTGTCGAGATCGTCGACGCGAACGGTGCTGCCCGTCGACGGCGAATGCACGAACTTGTTGTCGCCGATGTAGATGCCGACGTGCGAGAACGTGCGGCGCATCGTGTTGAAGAACACGAGATCGCCCGGCTTCAGGTTGCTCATGCTCACCTTCTCGCCGACGCGGCTCATTTCTTCCGCGCGACGCGGCAGCGACATGCCGAGCGTGTCCTGGAACACGTAGCGCACGAAGCCGCTGCAGTCGAGGCCCGAATCCGGCGAGTTGCCGCCCCAGCGATATCGCACGCCGATCATGTTCAGCGCGCCGACCACCACGTCGCCCGCCTTGCCCGCCATGCCGGCAAGGAACGACTTCGCGCCGCCGCTCGTCGGCTGTGCGCTGGTCTGCTGGAGGGAGGCACCCGACCCGATCTGAGTCGAATTGGTGACATTCTGGTTAAAACTGCTGACTTCGTCGGCGAACGCGCCGGGAGCTGCTGCGAACAGGGCGCCGATGAATAGCCCGGCGATGGTGCGCGCGCATGCCTGGGTCAGGGATCGATGCTGCATTGGTCGATGGAATGTGCTTAAAAATCAGCTGATTGGCGGAAAATTTCGGTCGATACTAGCCAGCGCGTAATCGTTTGTCAAAACAAATTAATAAATACAATCGAGATGGTCAGACCATTGGACGCCTATCACGCTTTCCAGACCGCTTTCAACAGCTTTTGTGTGTAAGGATGTGACGGTCTGGTGAAGATGTCGGCCACCTCCCCCGACTCGACGACGGCGCCGTCCTGCATCACCGCGACGCGGTGCGCCATCGCGCCGATCACCTCCAGGTCGTGGCTGATGAACACGTAGCCGAGGTTGTATTTCTGTTGCAAATTCGCGAGCAGCTTCAGCACCTGCTGCTGGATCGACACGTCGAGCGCCGACGTCGGCTCGTCGAGGATCAGGATGCGCGGCTCCAGCACGAGCGCGCGCGCGATCGCGATCCGCTGGCGCTGGCCGCCCGAGAATTCGTGCGGATAACGGTGCAGCACCGTACGGTCGAGGCCGACTTCGCGCAGCACCGCGAGCGACTTCGCGCGGCGGGCGTCGGGCGTCATGTCCGGGCGATGCAGCGCGAGCCCTTCGCCGACGATCCGCTCGATCGTGTGACGCGGCGAAAGCGAACTGAACGGATCCTGAAAGACCACCTGCATGTTCGAGCGCAACGCGGTCCGTTCGCGGCCGCGATAGGCCGACAGCGCGCGCCCCTGGAATTCGATCTCGCCGCCGGCCGTCTTCTGCAGCCCCAGCAGCGCCATCGCGAGCGTCGATTTCCCCGATCCCGATTCGCCGACGATGCCGAGCGTTTCGCCCTGCCGCACCGACACCGACACGTCCGCGACGGCCGTCACCGGCACCGTGCCGAACCAGCCCGCGAAGCCCGGCCGCTTGCGCGCGAACCGTACGCTCACGTGGCGCGCGTCGAGCACGACGGGCGCGATCGGCATCACCGGCGTGACCGCGCGTTGCGGCCGGCTGTTCAGCAACCGCTGCGTATACGGATGCTCGGGCGCCGCGAAGATCCGCTCGACGGGCCCGCTCTCGACGAGCCGGCCGCGCTCCATCACCGCGACGCGCTGCGCGAAGTGCCGCACGAGATTCAGGTCGTGCGTGATCAGCAGGATCGACATCCCGCGTTTTTCCGCTTCGTCGCGCTGCAGCTCCAGCAGCAGGTCGACGATCTGCGCGCGGATCGTCACGTCGAGCGCGGTGGTCGGCTCGTCGGCCAGCAGCAGGCGCGGCCGGCACGCGAGCGCCATCGCGATCATCGCGCGCTGCCGCTGGCCGCCCGACAACTGATGCGGGTAGCTGTCGACGCGCTTCTCGGGCTCGGCGATGCCGGTGCGCGCGAGCAACGCGATCGCGCGCTTGCGCGCTTCCACCGCCGATACGCCGTCGTGCAGCACGATCGTCTCGCCGATCTGCACGCCGATCGTATACAGCGGGTTGAGCGCCGTCATCGGCTCCTGGAAGATCATCGCGATGTCCGAGCCGCGCAGCCCGCGCATCTCGCGCTCGCTCTTGCTTGCCAGATCCTGCCCCGCGAAGCGGATCGCGCCGCCGACTTCGGCGTCGCGCAGCAACCGCAGGATCGACAACGCGGTCACGCTCTTGCCGGAGCCCGACTCGCCGACGAGCGCGACCCGCTCGCCGCGCCCGATCGCGAGCGTCACGTCGTCGACGGCCACCGTGTCGCCGAAGCGCACGTGCAGATGCTCGAGCGACAGCAGCGGTTCGTCCACCTTCGATACGGCTGCGTCGCTCATCGCTGGCCTCCCGCGACGCGCATCGAGTCGGTGATGCGCGTGTCGAGCGCGTTGCGCAGCGCATCGCCCATGAAGGTCAGCAGCAGCAGCGTCGCGACCAGCACGCCGAACGTCGACAGCGAAATCCACCACGCGTCGAGGTTGCCCTTGCCCTGCGCGAGCAGCTCGCCGAGGCTCGGCGTCGGCGGCGGCACGCCGAGCCCGAGGAAGTCGAGGCTCGTCAGCGCGAGGATCGAGCCGCTCATCCGGAACGGCAGGAACGTGATCACGGGCGTGAGACTGTTCGGCAGCACGTGGCGCCAGATGATCTGCCAGTTCGTGAGTCCCATCGCCCGCGCCGCGCGCACGTAGTCCTGCGTGCGGTTGCGCAGGAATTCCGCGCGCACGTAGTCGGCAAGGCCGATCCAGCCGAACAGCGACAGCAGCACGATCAGCAACAGGAAGCTCGGCTCGAAGATCGACGCGAAGATGATCAGCAGGTACAGCTCGGGCAGCGAGCTCCAGATCTCGATCAGCCGCTGCCCGACGATGTCGATGCGCCCGCCGAAGAAGCCCTGCACGGCGCCCGCGGCGATCCCGAGCAGCGTGCCGATCACGGTCAGGATCAGCCCGAATTCGACCGACACGCGGAACCCGTACACGAGCCGCGCGAGCAGGTCGCGGCCCTGCGCATCGGTGCCGAGCCAGTTCTCGCGCGACGGCGGCGCCGGGTTCGGCACGGTCGAGAAGTAGTTCAGCGTGTCGTAGGAGTAGCGGTTCGGCGGGTACACGACGAAGTTGCCGGGCGCCTCGAGCCGCTTGCGCACATACGGATCGAGATAGTCGGCCGGCGTCGGGAAATCGCCGCCGAAGGTCGTCTCCGGGTACGCATGGAACATCGGGAAATAGGTCTGGCCGTCGTAGCGCACGACGAGCGGCTTGTCGTTCGACCACAGCGGCGCCGCGAGGCTCGCGGCAAAGGCCACGACGAAGATCACGAAGCTCCAGTAGCCGAGGCGCTGCTGCCTGAAGCGCTGCCACACGCGGCGGGCGGGCGACGGCGACACGCGCGCCCGCGCGGCGTCGATGCGGGAAGAGACGACGGCCCGGTTCATCGCGCACCTCGCCCGCCGGCGCCGGGCATGCGAATGGCTCGTTTCATGTCAGCGCTCCAGGTTGTCGAATTGAATGCGCGGATCGACCCACACATAGCAAAGATCGGAGACCAGCTTGGTCGCGAGCCCGATCAGCGTGAACAGGTACAGCGTACCGAGCACGACCGGGTAGTCGCGCCGCACGACCGATTCGTACGACAGCAGCCCGAGGCCGTCGAGCGAGAACAGCGTCTCGATCAGCAGGCTGCCCGTGAAGAACGCACCGATGAACGCGGCCGGGAAGCCGACGATCAGCGGCAGCATCGCATTGCGGAACACGTGCTTCCACAGCACGCTGCGCTCGGAGAGCCCCTTCGCGCGCGCGGTCAGCACGTATTGCCGGCGGATCTGGTCGAGAAACGCGTTCTTCGTGAGCATCGTGACGACCGCGAAGCTGCCGACGACCGACGCGGTGATCGGCAGCGCGATGTGCCACAGGTAGTCGAGCACCTTGCCGACGAGCGACAACTGCGCGAAGTTGTCCGACGTGAGGCCGCGCAGCGGAAAGAGCTGCCAGAACGAGCCGCCGCCGAACAGCACGAGCAGCAGCACGCCGAGCACGAAGCCCGGGATCGCATAGCCGACGAGCACGACGAGGCTCGTCGCGACGTCGAACGGCGAACCGTTGCGCACCGCCTTCGCGATGCCGAGCGGCACCGAGATCAGGTACGTGAGGAAGAACGTCCACAGCCCGATGCTGATCGACACGGGCAGTTTCTGCACGACCAGCGACCACACGCTCTGGTGGCGAAAATAGCTGTCGCCGAGATCGAAGCGTGCGAAGCGCTTCAGCATCAGCCAATAGCGTTCGAGCGGCGGCTTGTCGAAACCGTACAGCGCCTTGAGCTGCGCGAGCTGCTGCGCGTCGACGCCGGTGTGCGCGCGCATCCCGAACGGCGTCGCGCCCTGCTCCGTCGCGCCCTTGCGCAACTCCTGCACGGCCTGCTCGACCGGGCCGCCCGGCACGAACTGGATCACCGCGAACGTGAGCGTCAGCACGCCGACGAGCGTCGGGATCATCAGCAGCAGGCGTTTGAGGATGTAGCTCCACATAGGGCGTCGACTCGTGATCGGATGGCGGGTTGGACGGAGGGCCGGCGCGGGTCAGTGATCGGGCTTCGCCCACCAGGTCGACACGACCCAGCCCTCGGCCGAATAGTACAGCGGCAGCGTCTGTGGATAGGCCAGCGTGCGCTTGTACGCGATGCGGTGCGTCGTGCTGTACCACTGCGGGACCGCGTAGTAGCCGTGCATCAGCACCCGGTCGAGCGCGTGCGTCGCGTCGAGCAGTTCCTCGCGCGTCTGCGCGGTGCCGAGCGCATGCAGCAACGCGTCGACGGCCGGCGATTTCAGCCCGATGAAGTTGTCGGAGCCCGGCTCGTCGGCGAACTTGCTCGCGTAACGCGAGTATTGCTCGGCGCCCGGCACCTGCACGCCCGGCAGGCGGATCGTCGTCATGTCGTAGTCGAACGCATCGAGGCGCTTTTGCAGCAGCGCGTAATCGGCCGTGCGAAAGCGCACGTCGATGCCGAGCTTCGCGAGGTTGCGCCGGTAGGCGGTCACGACGCCTTCCATCGCGCCGCCCGCATCGTCCAGGATCTCGAACGCGAACGGCTCGCCCTTCGCATTGCGCAGCGCGCCGTCGCGGTAGGTCCAGCCGGCCTGCTCGAGCAGTGCGCGCGCCTTCAGCAGGTTCGCGCGCAGCGAGCCTGGCGGATTCGTGTCCGGCTGCGCGACCATCGGGCCGAACACGGCCGGATCGAGCTGCGCACGCAGCGGCTCCAGCAGCTTCAGCTCGCCCTCGCCCGGCGTACCGGTCGCCTGCAGGTCGGTATCGGCGAAATAGCTGTCGAGGCGCGTGTATGCGCTGTAGAACAACTGGCGGTTCAGCCATTCGAAGTCGAACGCGAGATCGAGCGCCTGGCGCACGCGCACGTCGCGGAACAGCGGCCGGCGCAGGTTCATGAAGAAGCCCTGCATGCCCGCGCCGTTATGTTGGCGGAATTCGCGCTTGACGAGCTCGCCGCTGTCGAAGCGCTTGCCGACGTCGCGCCGCGTCCAGTTGCGCGCGACGTACTCGACGAGCACGTCGTATTCGCCGGCCTTGAACGCCTCGAGCCGCGCGACGCCGTCGCCGTACAGCTTGTAGACGATCCGCTCGAAGTTGTTGGTGCCGATCCGTACCGGCAGATCGGCGCCCCAGTACGCGGGATTGCGCCGGTAGGTGATCGTGCGGCCGTTGTCGTAGCGCTCGATCAGGTACGGGCCGCTGCCGATCGGCTGCTCGAACGCGAGCTGGTCGAACGGGACGCGCGAGCCGTCCGCGCGCAATCCCCACTTGCGCGAGAACACGGGCACGCCGCCGGCGATCAGCGGCAACTCGCGATTCGCGCTGCGGAACTCGAACCGGACCGTCGCCGGATCGACGACCACGGCTTTCGCGATCTCCGCGAAATACGCGCCGAACTGCGGTGCGGCCTGCTTGCTCTTCAGCGTGTCGAACGAAAACTTGACGTCGTCGGCCGTGACGCGATCGCCGTTCGAGAAGCGCGCGCGCGGATTCAGGTGGAACGTGACCGAGCGGCGGTCCGGCGCGACGTCGATGTCGTCCGCCAGCAGCCCGTATGCGGACGCCGGTTCGTCGGAGCTGCCGGTCGCGAGGCTCTCGAACAGCATGTCGATGCCGGGCGCGGAGTTGCCGCGCATCGTGAACGGATTGAACTTGTCGAACGACGTCATCCGGTTCGGGTTCGCGAGCACGAGCGTGCCACCCTTCGGCGCGTCGGGGTTCACGTAGTCGAAATGCCGGAAGCCCGGCGGATACTTCGGCTCGCCGTACTGCGCAATCGCGTAGGCCGCGTGCGCGGACGGCGCGGCGAGCGCCGCGTGCAGCGCCAGCACCGCGGCCATGCGGCCGGCGGCCCGCAGCGCGCCGACGCAGGCGCGCGCGGCGGCGGTCCGGGGCGAACCCTTCGTCATAGAGGCCCTGTCGTCGAATGAGGGTAGTAACGTGGAGCGATTCTACCCATTCAATCCGTCGAGCCAAAAGAAAACCGCCACACGGGCGGTTTCCTCGCGAGCCACTGTCGCGCACGCGGCACGCATGCGCGACCGGTCGCCGATCAGCGCCAGCCGTTGTGGCGGCCGTGATCCCAGTGGCCGCGATCGCCGCCCCAGCCGCGCCCATGGTGGCGATACCACTCGTCGCGGCCCCAGTAGCGGCGGCCGTCCCAGTAGCGGTCGCCGTGCCAGCCGATCACGATCGCCGGCGCCGGCGCATACACGGGCGCCGGTGCATAGACAGGCGCCGGCTGATAGACGACCGGCGGAGGCGGCGGCGCATACACGGGCGCGGGCGCGACGTAGACCGGTGCCGGCACGCCGACGTTGATCCCGACATTGACTCCCGCCATTGCTGCGCCCGACACGAGCAAGGCCGTCATACCGGTCAGGAGCGAGGCAACACGCAAAGTCTTCATGGATTCCTCTTCTGGTTGTGTCATGTGTGATTCGACTATAGCGGCAAGCGCCGTCCCCGCATATTTCAAGTTTGTAAGAACTGATGCGCGGCATCGCAACGGAAAGCCCGCGCTAACGTCTTGTAACAATCGACGCCGATTTGCCCCGCCGAGCCCGCGCATACCGAGTCGCGGCTGTTTGGCAGCTTCGGCGGTCGTCAAGACCTTCTTCGAGCCGGGCGGCGATATCCTCGGCCGTCATCCGCCCGTGTCGAACCGGAAGCCGAATCGCGCAACCGTTTCGATCCGCGCGGAAAACGCATGCGCGGCCAGCTTGCGCCGCAACCGCACGATCAGCGCATTGACCGTTTCGGGTTCGACGTCGACATCGCCCCACGCGTAACGCAGCACGGCGTCGCGCCCGACCGGCCGCCCTGCTTCGCGCAGCAGGCATTCGACCACGCGAAATTCCCGTGCGCTGAGCGCGAGCTGCCGGCCACGCTCGTCGAGTGCGCGCGTCGCCGTGTCGAGCCGGATCGAGTCACGCATCGCGACGATGCCCGCGCGGCGCCACAGCGCGCGCAACCGCTCGTGCAATTCGACGAACGAACACGGATGGGCGAGGCATACGTCGCAGCCGGCCTCGAGCATCCGCGCACGCTGGGCGGACGTCGTGCCGGCGACGATCGCGGCAATCGTCGCGCTGCCGGCCGACGCGGCGAGCGGCGGCAATCCGTCGAGAATCGCCGGCATCGCGGCACCGTCGGTCGCAACGATCACGATCGCGTCGAACCGCTCCTGCGTCGCCGCGAAACAGCCGTCGCGCCAGTCGCCGATGCGCTCGACGCCGTGCATGCTCTCGCGAAACGCCTTGTCGAGCCGCAACGCGTCCGGCGTCGGCGGCGCAATCAGCAGGATGCGCATCGATCGCCCCCGCCTGCGTCACGCGAGCGAACGCGGCCAGCATTCGACCGTGATCGCCGCACCGGCCGGCTGGGCATCGCCGATCCGCAACGCGAAACCGTGCACGCGCATCACCGCCGACACGATGCTCAACCCGAGCCCCGAGCCGTTCACATGGCGCGTGCGCTCGCCGCGATAGAAGCGTTCGAGCACCGCATTGCGCTCGCCGGGCGCAATGCCGGGCCCGGTGTCGTCGAACCGGACGAGCGGACCATGCGGCGTCGTCCGGAGCACGACGCGCACGCGGCCGCCCGGCGGCGTGAACTTGATCGCGTTGTCCGCGAGATTGCTGAACGCCTCGAACAGCAACGCACGATCGCCATGGATGCCGTCGACCGCGGCCGCATCGAGCTCGAACGACACGTCGACGGCCTCGGCCAGCGGCTCGTAAAGTTCGCACACGTCGCGCAGCAACGCCGCGACGTCGACCGCGGCAAAACCGCCGCGCCGGCTCAGCGTCCCGATCTCGGAGATGCGCAGCATCGCGCGAAAACGTTCGAGCAGGCGGTCGGTTTCGTCGCGCGCCGACGCCAGCAGCGCCGCCGACGCGGGATCGTGTGCGCAGAACGGCTGGTCGGCAAGCCGCGCCAGCATCGTATGCACGCGTGCGAGCGGCGTGCGCAGGTCGTGCGCGATCCCGTCGCAGGTATGCCGCACCTCGCCCATCAGTCGCTCGACTTCGTCGAGCATGTGATTCACGAGATGCGCGAGCAGATCGAGTTCGTCGTAGCGGCCGACCGGCAGCCGCTTGCCGAGATCGCCTTCGGCGATCTGTCGCGTGACGCTCCGGATCGCGGCGACGCGGCGCATCTGCCGCATCCCGAGCATGCTGCCGCCCGCGATGCCCGCGATCAGGATCATCACGCCGCCGACCACGAGCCCGCGGATCGCGACGTCGCGGATCTGGATGAAATGCGACAGGTCGCGTGCAACCACCAACGTCATCCCGTTGTCGCGGCGCACGGCCATCGCGCGCGCGACCGGCGCCGCCTGGCCGTCGAGCAGCGCGAGCGTGCGGTCCAGCGTACGGCCGTGGCGATCCGTGCGCAGCGTGGGCGGCGTCGCGATGTCGCCGGCCAAGCGGCGCCCGTTCGCATCGAACAGCCCGTAGAAATTCGTATGCATGTGCTCGTGCTCGAGCCGCCGATGGATCGCAAGCGGCAGCGCGGCATCGGGAATCGAATCGAAATAGATCAGTTGCCACGCGAGCACCTCGTCGGTATCGCGTGTCATCGTGTGCGTCGCGGCCACGCTGATCACGCCCGCGAGCAGCAGCAGCGACACCGAAAAGATCGCCGCGTACGCGCACAGCCAGCGAAACGTCGTCGTATGCCAGCGGCGCGTGAAGTTCGCCGCGCGGGCTGCGTCCATTCGCGCCTCCGTCAAGCGAGCATGTAGCCCGACCCGCGCACCGTCTGGATCATCGGGTCCGCTCCGGGCGGGTCGATCTTCTTGCGCAACCGGCCCATGTGGACGTCGATCAGATTGGTGCCGGGATCGAAGTGATAGCCCCACACGGCCTCGAACAGCATCGTGCGCGTGATCGTCTGGCCCGCGTTGCGCATCATGAATTCGAGCACGCGGAACTCGGTCGGCAGCAGCGGAATCTCGTCGGCGCCGCGGCGCGCGCAGCGCGAAATGAGGTCGAGCTCGAGCGCGCCGACCTTCAGCAGCGTCTGCTGCGGTACGCCCGATGCCTGCCGGCGGCGCAGCAGCACTTCGATGCGCGCGCTCAGTTCGCCGGAATCGAACGGCTTCGTCAGGTAATCGTCGCCGCCCGCGCGCAACCCGCGGATGCGTTCGTCGACGTCGCCCAGCGCGCTCAGCATCAGTACCGGCGTATCGATGCCGACCGTGCGCATCGCGGTCAGGATCGCGAGTCCGTCCGCGCCCGGCAGCATCCGGTCGAGCGTGATCGCGTCGTACGATGCGCTCATCGCGCGCATCATGCCTTCGCGGCCGTTGTCGATCCAGTCGACCTCGAACCCGCGTGCGGTCAGTTCGCCGACGATTTCGTTCGCGGTCACCGCATCGTCCTCGACCGTCAGTACTCGCATGGTTGCCCTCGCAATCAACTTCAACACGGGCGCGCACGATGCGCCCGCCACTATCGTAAGCGCTACGATCGCCGTGTGGCGCCAGATGAAAATAGCTTCATCCTGCATCGCACCGCGCGCACATGAAACATGTTTCATCCGTGCGTCGGCCACCCTGCGACCGGGTCCGCCTACGCTGCCCTCATGCGGCATCGGGCCGCGAAACCAGGAGCCATCGGATGAAACTGTCGACCACCGTCGCCTGCATGCTGCTCGCATGCGCCAGCACCGCCGCGTTCGCGGGGCCGCACCTCACGCCGCAGGAATGCACCGCGTACCCGTTCGTGCACACGGGTCGCGGCGTCACGCGTGCGGACCTCGTGCGCGAGCTGACCGAGCTCGAACAGGTCGGCTACGACCCGGCCCATGCGAGCCCGTACTACCCCGACGATCTCGACGGCGCGAAGCATCGGCTCGCGGCCGAGTACCGCGCCGACTGCACGCATGCGCTGACGGCCGACGCGGGCGCGCGACACTGACTGCACTGCCCGGCGCAACGCAGCAGCCGAAAAAAACAAAAAGGCGGCACGTACGTGCCGCCTTCGCTTCGTGAATCCGCACGGATATCGACCCGCTGCGCCACGCTGCCGCTCAACGCGACATCATGTTCATGCTGACGTTGTGCATCACCCAAAGCGTGCCGACGATCAGGATCGCCGCGGTCAACACCGTATAGCTGAACGCCATCACGTTCCAGCGCTGGCCCGACGAGCCGTTCATGTGCAGGAAGTACACGAGGTGCACGACGATCTGCACGAACGCGAGCACGGCGAGCCCGACCAGCGACGCATGCGGCGACAGCACGCCGCCCATCACGAGGCCGAACGACGCGGCCGTGAGCAGCACCGACAGGATGAAACCGGCGACGTAGCCGCCGACGCTGCCGTGCCCTTCTTCGAGTTGAGACGAATGCGAATGGGCCATTTAGATCACGCTCGCGAGATAGACAAAGGAAAACACGCAGATCCACACGATGTCGAGGAAGTGCCAGAACAGGCTCAGGCACGTCAGGCGTCGCAGGTCGCGATCGGTCAGGTCGCCGCCGCGCAATACGATCTGCGCGGCCAGCACGATCATCCACAAGAGGCCGGCCGTCACGTGCAGCCCGTGCGTGCCGACCAGCGTGAAGAACGCCGACAGGAACGCGCTGCGCTGCGGGCCGGCGCCTTCCGCGATCAGGTGCGAGAACTCGCGCAGTTCCATCGCGAGAAACGCCGCGCCGAGGACGAACGTCACCGCGAGCCACGCGAGCAGCGCGCCGCGCCGCTGCTTGTACGCCGCCAGCATCGCGAAACCGTACGTGATGCTCGACAACAGGAGTGCCGCGGTTTCGACCGCGACGCCCGGAATGTCGAACAGCTCCTTCGCGGTCTGCCCGCCCGCGTACTGGTGGCCGAGCACCGCGAACGTCGCGAACAGCGCCGCGAAAATCACGCAGTCGGTCATCAGGTACAGCCAGAAACCGAACACCGAATGCGACGGCGGATGGTCGTCGTGCTCGAGCAGGGTTGCGCTCAAGGTTTTCTGCAACATCAGTTGGCCTCCAGTTCCACGTCGTCGACGCGCGCAGCCGGGCGCTTCGTCGGCTGCTTGTCTTCGGTCTTGCGCACCGTCGACGCAGGGATGTAATAGCCGTCGTTATCGCGCGAGCTGTAGATCACGAGCGTCGCGACGATCCCGACGAGCCCGCCGATCGCCATCCACCAGATGTGCCATACCAGCGCGAAGCCGAGCACCAGGCTGAAGATCGCGATCACGAGGCCCGCACAGGTATTCGACGGCATGTGGATGTCGCGAATCGCCGCCGGGTTCGGCCGGCCTTCGCCGCGCGCCTTCATGTCCGCATACGCGTCGAGCGTGCGCACCTGCGGGATCACCGCGAAGTTGTAGTCGGCCGGCGGCGACGAGGTCGCCCACTCCAGCGTACGGCCGCCCCACGGGTCGCCCGTCGTGTCGCGGTACTCGGGCAGATGGCGGTTGCGGATGCTGACCACCAGTTGCAGCAGCTGGCACGCGATGCCGATCGCGATCAGCACGGCGCCGAATGCGGCAACCAGCAGCCACGGATGCCACGCCGGATTGTCGTAGTGGTTCAGGCGGCGCGTCATGCCCATGAAGCCGAGTACGTAGAGCGGCACGAACGCGACGTAGAAGCCGACCTGCCAGAACCAGAAAGCGGCCTTGCCGAGCTTCTCGTTCAACTTGAAGCCGAACGCCTTCGGGAACCAGTAGTTGAAGCCCGCGAGATAGCCGAACAACACACCGCCGATGATCACGTTGTGGAAGTGCGCGATCAGGAACAGGCTGTTGTGCAGCACGAAGTCCGCGCCGGGAATCGCCATCATCACGCCGGTCATGCCGCCGAGCGTGAACGTGACCATGAAGCCGATCGTCCACAGCACCGGCGTCGTGAATTCGATCCGGCCGCGGTACATCGTGAACAGCCAGTTGAATACCTTCACGCCGGTCGGAATCGCGATGATCATCGTCATGATCCCGAAGAACGCGTTCACGTTCGCGCCCGAACCCATCGTGAAGAAGTGATGCAGCCACACGAGGAACGACAGCACCATGATCGCGCAGGTCGCGTACACCATCGTCTTGTAGCCGAACAGCGGCTTCTTCGCGAACGTCGCGATGACTTCCGAGAAGATTCCGAACGCCGGCAGGATCAGGATGTAGACCTCCGGATGACCCCACGCCCAGATCAGGTTCAGGTACAGCATCGCGTTGCCGCCGGCGTCGTTCGTGAAGAAGTGCATGCCGAGGTAGCGGTCGAGGCCGAGCAGCGCGAGCGTCGCGGTCAGGATCGGGAACGACGCCATGATCAGCACGTTCGTGCAGAGGGCCGTCCACGTGAATACCGGCATCTTCATCAGCGTCATGCCGGGTGCGCGCATCTTGATGATCGTCACGAAGAAATTCACGCCGGTCAGCAGCGTGCCGACGCCGGAGATCTGCAGCGCCCACAGGTAGTAGTCGACCCCTACCCCCGGACTGAACTGCAGCTCCGACAGCGGCGGGTATGCGAGCCAGCCCGTCTGCGCGAATTCGCCGATCACGAGCGACACGTTGATCAAGATCGCACTGACCGCCGTCATCCAGAACGACAGCGAGTTGATGAACGGGAACGCGACGTCGCGCGCACCGATCTGCAGCGGCACGACCAGGTTCATCAGGCCGACCATGAACACCATCGCCATGAAGAAGATCATGATCACGCCATGCGCCGTGAAGATCTGGTCATAGTGGTGCGGCGGCAGGTAGCCGGGCGCGTTGTACGCGAGCGCGAGTTGCATGCGCATCATGATCGCGTCGGCGAAGCCGCGCAGCAGCATGATCAGCGCGACGATGATGTACATCACGCCGAGTCTCTTGTGGTCGACCGTGGTCAGCCATTCCGTCCACAGCCATTTCCACCGGCCGGTGATCGTCAGCGCGGCGAGAATGCCCAGCACGACCAGCCCCATGAAGGCGCCGGCCCCCATGATGATGGGCTGATCGAACGGGATCGCCGAAAGTGTGAGTTTGCCGAACATGCGTTACCCCTTCGTGCCGCAGGCGGCGTCCTTCAGGTCGAGGACGTGGCCATCGTTGTATTTCGCGATGATGTTGTGGAAGAGCCGCGGGTCGACCGACGAGAAGTAGCGCACCGGCGCCTTCTCGCTCGGCTGCGCGACGCCGCCGTACATCGTCGCGTCGAGCCGGTCCGGCGACGCCTTCACCTTCTGCACCCACGCGTCGAACTGCTCGCGCGGCTCGGCGAGCGTGCGGAACTTCATATCGGAGAACCCGCGGCCGCTGAAGTTGGCGGACGTGCCCGCGTAGTTGCCGGGCTCGTCGGCGATCAGGTGCAGGCGCGTCTGCATGCCGGCCATCGCGTAGACCTGGCCGCCGAGTTGCGGGATGAAGAACGAATTCATCACCGAATCCGACGTGATGCGGAAGTTCACCGGCGTGCCGACCGGAATCGCGAGCTGGTTCACCGACGCGATGCCGAGTTCCGGATAGATGAACAGCCACTTCCAGTCGAGCGCGACCACCTCGACGTCGATCGGCTTCACCGCCGATTCGAGCGGCTTGTACGGATCGAGCTCGTGCGTGGTCTTCCACGTGAGCACGCCGAGAAACAGGATGATCAGCGTCGGCACCGTCCAGATCACGACCTCGATCGCGGTCGAGTGCGACCAGTTCGGCGCGTAGGTGGCACTGCGATTGGACGCGCGATAACGCCACGCGAACCACAGCGTGAGCAGGATCACCGGCACGACGACGATCAGCATCGCCCACGTCGAGGTGGCGATCAGCGCCTTTTCGGCGGCGCCGACGCTTCCTTTCGGATTTAGCACATCTAAATTACAGCCTGACAGGCTCAACGCCGCGCCGCTCGACATCAGCGCCGTCCAGCCTCTTGAAACGCTTCTTTTCATCACACCGCCCGAGGGTCATTGAATCCGTTTGCGTATGCCCGATGCGCATTCGATTCACGAAATTGGCCGAATCATACGTCGCGCGGGTGCGATGAAAAACCGGTGCATGCGGCAAATCATCATTGCAAAATCTGCCGTGAGTCACATTGTCGCGGGGCAATTTCACGCAGCCGGGAGCGAGCCCGGCACGCGCCGTTCCGGGCCTCGATCGATGCGTGCGCAACGATGCGCGCCGCGCGATGCGGCCCGCTCGATCGGCGCAGCTCGGTGCGCCGCGATCAGTCGTGCGTCGATGCCATGTACGACGGCAGCGCTTGCACGGGGCCGTCCCCTGCCGGCACTTTCGAACGGCTCGCTTCCTGGATCAGCTTGCCGACGGTCGGATCGATCGCATCGGTGAAGGGCTTCGGATCGATGCCGACCGCCAGCACGATCAGCGCGAGCGACGCGAACATCACGATCTCGCGACGGTTCAGATCGGCGAGCTTCGCGATCCGCTGGCTCGAGACCTTGCCGAACACCACGCGCTTGAGCATCCATAGCGTGTACGACGCGCTGAGGATCAGCGTGAGCGCCGCGATCGCGCCGATCCAGAAGTTGAAGCGAATCGCGCCCATGATCACCATGAACTCGCCGACGAACCCCGACGTGCCCGGCAGGCCGACGTTGGCCATCGCGAACAGCAGCGTGAAGGTCGCGAAACGCGGCATCACGCCCGCCACGCCGCCGTACGCGGCGATCTCGCGCTGCCGGGTGCGATCCACGAGTACGTTCACGCACAACAGCATCGCGCCCGCCACGAAACCGTACGAGACAAGCTGCACGATCGCGCCTTCGACGCCGATCCGGTTGAACAGGAACAGCCCGAGCGTGACGATCCCCATGTGCGCGACCGTCGAATACGCGAGCAGCTTGCCGAGATCGGTCTGCGCGAGCGCGATCAGGCTCGCGTAGACGATCGCGAACAACGACAGCGCGATCACGGCCGGCGCGAAGAAGTGGCTCGCATCGGGCGTGATCGGCAGCGCGAAGCGCAGGAATCCGTAACCGCCGAGCTTGAGCATCGCGAGCATCAGCGCGGCACCGGTCGGACCGTCCGTGTACACGTCGCTCAGCCACGTGTGGACCGGCCACATCGGCACCTTGACCGCGAACGCGGCGAAGAAACCGAGGAACACCAGCAACTGCGGCGCGAAGCCAAGTTGCAACGTGCGCCACACGGCCATGTCGAACGTATGCGACTGCGCGTACAGGTACAGCATTGCCATCAACAGCAACAGCGAGCCGGCGAACGAGATGAAGAAGAACTTCACGGCCGCATACACGCGGCGCTCGCGCCCCCACGTGCCGATCAGCAGATACAGCGGGATCAGCGTCGCTTCGAAGAAGATGAAGAACAGCAGCCCGTCCTGCGCGACGAACACGCCGACCATCAACCCCGACAGGATCAGGAACGACGCGTAGTACTGCGCGACGCGCACCGTGACCGATTCCCACGACGCCACCACCACCACGAGCGTCGTGAACGCGGTCAGCACGACGAGCCACAGCGACGCGCCGTCGATGCCGACCCGCCATCCGGCATTGAACGCCGCCAGCCAGTCGCGTCTTTCGACGAACTGCATCGTCGCCGAATGCGCGTCGAAGCCGGCAATCAGCGGGACGACGGCCGCGAGCCCGGCAATCGCGCCGACCAGCGCGATCAGTCGTATCCGGCGTGAATGCCGGTCGGAACCGGCGCGCAGCAACCCCGCGCCGAACAGTATCGGAACCCAGATGGCCAGGCTCAGGAAGGGGAAATCATGCATGTCAACAAAGCCTTGAGGAGGTCGCGCGTTGCATCGGGGACAGGCGCGACGAAAGGAACGAAATCGAATCGACAGGTAGATTTCGTGAATCGCCAATGTTGGCTAAATGTAAAGCGGCATCACCGGAAAACTTGATGTCGCTCAAACGCGATCGGGTTAACCAGCATAAGGCGATTGATTATTTTCTGCAGCGCAGCAGAGTGTTATTTTTGGGAGTCGACATAGTTCACTGATTTTTATGAGTAATTTTTCGTAGTACGTGATCGGCTACGCCACGCATATCGACGCGCTGCCGCATTTTTGACGTCAACCGATCATTTCAAAGGGTTGGAACGAGATGGCTGACGTTCCGCGATGCAGCGGTCGCTTCGCCTTCTCCGTCTTACACGAATACTTTCATTACTATTTCGATTCATTTCGCGTAGCGCAAGCCGGGCAAAGCGTTGCCCTCGCCTGTCGGTTTCACGTGGCCCGCCGCTAACGCCGATATCTCGAGCAATTCCCTACGCGCAGGGTCATCGCACGTTAGTGATCGCGTGGTGCGGGAGTCGTCGACCATTGCACATTGCATGCCGATAGACCCGGGTTAGCCGGACAAAGTCGCTCGCGGACGATTCCCGCTTCATATCCCTACGCCGCACCTGCTCCGTTCGCCCCAAAGATTTTCTTTCGGCGTGGACAAGATGTTCTCGATTGTCGACGGGCCGGACGGTAGGCATAGTTCCTCGCTCGCCGTGCAGATCGCAGCAAAGCCGGCTCGACCGGTGGCTTCGGTACGTTCGCTGCATTCCTTCGTTCCCCGACAGCGGTCGGGATCGTCGTTGCCGGCGAGCACACCTCGATCGATGGAGCGACCTCCGCATACCGGATTCTCCCGTCACGCGCCAACGGCGCATGCTAGTCAGAGACTGTCCCATGAAAATCTATCACTGCCTTCCTCTCATCTTGCTGACCCTGGCGAGCGCTCGACTCGCCGAAGCCGTCGATCGGGCACCCGCGGCCAAGGACACCGTCGTCTTGCAACGCGTTCCGGTCCCGGGATCGGATCACGAGATGGGCATGGGCATTGCCGAATTTCCTCCGAACGCGTCGAAGCCGCGGCACAAGGCGACTGGGCCCGAGGTTGCATACGTGCTGTCCGGCGAGGTCACGGTGGAGGCCGACGGTCAAGCCACGCGAGTCGTTCACGCCGGCGAGAGCTACCGGATGCCGGCCGGTGCCGTCCACGTGACGACTGCCGGGCCGGCAGGGGCGAAGGTTCTTGCCACGTGGGCCTGGATACCCGGCAAGCCGTTCAACATCCGTGTGCCGGACTAGCAGGCGCCGATCGACGACGGCAAACATGTTGCGTCGAGGCGGGTTCGCGAAATTGGGCAAGCCTCAGGCTGAAAAAGAAAAAGCCCCGCAAGTCCGAGAACTTGCGGGGCTTTGTCACCGCTTTTGGCGGAGACGGAGGGATTCGAACCCTCGATCCAGGTTTTGGCCCAGATGCTCCCTTAGCAGGGGAGTGCCTTCGACCTCTCGGCCACGTCTCCCAAACTTTCGCTCGCACCAGGGAGGCAGTGCGACGAGAACGAGATAATAAAGGGTTTCGAACCGTACGTCAATTTCCGTGATGCATTTTCTTCAATGCATCACGAAAAATTCACGATGCCTGGTCGAGTTCGAATACCTTGTGCAGCGCGCGGACGGCCAGTTCCATGTATTTCTCGTCGATCAGCACCGAAATCTTGATTTCGGACGTCGAGATCATCTGGATGTTGATGCCCTCTTCCGACAGCGTGCGGAACATCTTGCTCGCGACGCCCACGTGCGAACGCATGCCGACGCCGACGACCGACACCTTCGACACCTTCGGGTCGCCCTGCACGCGCTCGGCGCTCACATGGCCCTGCACCTGGTTGGTGAGGATGTCCATTGCCTTCTGGTAGTCGCCGCGGCCGACCGTGAACGTGAAGTCGGTCTTGCCTTCGACGCTCTGGTTCTGAATGATCATGTCGACGTCGACGTTCGCATCGGCCACCGGGCCGAGGATCTGATATGCGATACCCGGCTTGTCGGGCACGCCCATCACCGCAATGCGTGCTTCGTCGCGCTGGAACGCGATGCCGGAAATGACTGCCTTTTCCATGGTCTCGTCTTCTTCAAAAGTAATCAGGGTGCCCGAGCGCATTTCTTCGTCGAGCGCAATCAGCGGATCGGTCAGGCTCGACAGCACACGCGTCTTCACCTGGTATTTGCCGGCGAATTCGACCGAGCGGATCTGCAGGACCTTCGAGCCGAGGCTCGCCATTTCCAGCATCTCCTCG
The DNA here is from genome assembly GCF_001532755.1 of Burkholderia sp. MSMB2157WGS. Classification (NCBI taxonomy): domain Bacteria; kingdom Pseudomonadati; phylum Pseudomonadota; class Betaproteobacteria; order Burkholderiales; family Burkholderiaceae; genus Burkholderia; species Burkholderia sp. MSMB2157WGS. The sequence continues at coordinate 21,798 of NZ_LPJG01000014.1, forward strand.
AACGTGACGCGATCGAGGCGGCGCGCCTCTTCGACGACACGCGGATCGGTCGTGTAGACGCCGTCGACGTCGGTATAGATCAGGCACTCCTCGGCACCCAGCGCGGCCGCCACCGCCACCGCCGACGTGTCCGAGCCGCCACGGCCGAGCGTCGTGATGTGACCGTCCGGGTCGACGCCCTGGAAGCCCGTGATGATCACGACCTTGCCCGCGTTCAGATCGTCCTTCACGCGCTCGTCGTCGATCGAGTGAATGCGTGCTTTCGTGAATGCGCTGTCGGTCTTGATCGGCACTTGCCAGCCGGCATAGCTCACGGCCTCGACGCCGATTTCCTGCAGCGCGATCGACAGCAGGCCGACGCTGACCTGCTCGCCGGTCGACGCGATCATGTCGAGCTCACGCGGGCTCGGCTGGCTCGAAATCTCTTTCGCAAGACCGAGCAGACGGTTGGTTTCGCCGGACATCGCCGACGGCACGACCACCATCTGGTGCCCGGCCTGATGCCATTTTGCGACGCGTTTCGCGACGTTCTTGATGCGCTCGACCGAGCCCATCGAAGTGCCGCCGTATTTGTGTACGATGAGTGCCATTGTCGTTCTGAACTGGAGGAGAAACCGCACGGGCGCGCTGGGCAGGCCGCGGAGCCGTTCGGTCACGCGGCTTGTGGCTGTGGACGGACGACGAGGGGGACGGCTGGGACGCAACACGCAAGCGTGACGGATTTTGCCCGGAAGGCCGATCAGGCCGCGCAAACCGGGTACGTCACGCGGAAAACCTGCACAAAACGCTCAAAAATCGAGCCGAGCAAACGACCGAGCGTACCCGATAGAAGCCCGCTTGACAAGCCGCGCACCGTGTCGACGGCCGTTCCGGCGCTGTTTACCAAATGGTGAAAAAGGGCCCGCCGTCGCGCCGCCGGCAGCCCGCCGCCGCTAGGCGATCAGCAGGTCCGGGCGCCATTCGATCCGGCGCCATGCGGGGGATGCGGGGGCGCCGGGCGCCGCGTCCTCGGGCACGTCGATGTCGCGATTGACGCCCAGCCGCGGCACGTAGATCAGTCGGTCGCCCGCGAACAGCAGCGGCACGTCGCGCTGCCACGCCGGCACGCCGCGCTCCTGGAACAGATTCTTCAGCGTCCGGCCCGGCCCGCCCGGCGACGTACGCATCCTTTCGCCGCCGGCCCGGGTGCGCACCGCCAGTCGCGCGCCGCGCAGCAGCGCCTCCGGCACCGCGTCCGCGCTGCCCGCGTCGGCCGGCGCGAACACGAACGTGCCGCGCCATCCCGGCAGGCGCCACACTTCCTGTCCGTCCCAGGCGAGCGCCGCCTCCGGTTGCGGCGTGCCCGTACCGTCGTCGGCCGGTTCGCTGCTGTCGCCCGCTTCCCAGTAGACGACATCGCGATAGAGCCGCAGGCACTGCCCCGCATGATCGACGCGCAGCGCATGCGCGTCGCGCGCCGCGCGCAGTTGCCGCATCATGTTGGCCAGCCGGGCAGCCGACGCGCCCGGCAAACCGAGCCGACGCATCCAGAAGCGCAGCAGGTTCGCGCCTCGCGTGTCGTCGAACGCGACCAGCGCATCGCGCGACAGCGCCCGACCGTCGTCGCGCGCGGCGACGGCGAAATCCAGCTCGGCCAGATCGTCGAGCAGCCGCTGAGCGGCCGCCGCATGCTGGGCCGCGCGACCGAGCGCGTCGCGAAAGCCCGGGAAATGCACGGCCAGCGCCGGCAGCACGTCGATGCGCAGCGCATTGCGCGCATAGCGCGTATCGCCGTTCGATTCGTCGTCGATCCACGCGAGCGCGTGCTGCTCCGCATAGCGCTTGAGTTGTGCGCGCAACAGTCGCAGCAATGGACGCACACGCTCGATGCGCGTGCCGTCGGGGCGATAACGCGGCGCCATCGCGGCAAGCCCCGCGATTCCCGCCCCGCGCAACAGTTGCAGCAGCACCGTTTCCGCCTGGTCGTCCGCATGTTGCGCGAGCCACAACGCCGCCACGCCGTGGCGCTCGCCCATCTCGTCGAGCGCCGCGTAGCGACGCTCGCGCGCGGTCGCCTCGAGACCGAGCCCGCTGTCGCGCGGCACGTCGACGCGCATCGATTCGAATGCGACACCGCGCCGCGCCGCCTCCGCTTCGGCATGCGCGACCCATGCATCGGCGTTCGCGCTCAGGCCGTGATGCACGTGCAGCGCGACACAGCGCGATGCGCCCGCGACGCGCACGGCCGCATCGAGCAGCACCGTCGAATCCAGACCGCCGCTGTAGGCGATCGCGATGCGCGCATCCGGCGGCAGGCCGGAAAGCGCAACGCCGACCGCGTCGAATACGACACGGTCGGCGGAGAATTCGGTGGGCGGGATCACGAGCGGGACGCGCGCGCAGCGGCGCGCGAATCGAATACGCAGCCGGTCATGCGCCGGGCGTGGTTTCCTTGAACTTGCCGTAGGCCATCAGGCGCTCGAAGCGGCGCTCGCGCAGCGCATCGATGCTCATGCCCTGGAACTGGCGCAGCGAATCGGCCAGCGCACGGCGCAGCAGCGCGGCCATGCCCTTCGGATCGCGATGCGCGCCGCCGAGCGGCTCGTTGACGATCTTGTCGATCAGGCCGAGCGCCTTCAGGCGGTGCGCGGTCAGGCCCAGCGCTTCCGCCGCTTCCGGCGCCTTCGCGGCGCTCTTCCACAGGATCGACGCGCAGCCTTCCGGCGAGATCACCGAGTAGGTCGAGAACTGCAGCATCATCACGGTATCGGCCACCGCGATCGCGAGCGCGCCGCCCGAGCCGCCCTCGCCGATCACCGTCGTGATGATCGGCGTCTTCAGCTCGGCCATCACGTACAGATTGCGGCCGATCGCCTCCGACTGGCCGCGCTCTTCCGCGCCGATGCCCGGGTACGCGCCCGGCGTGTCGACGAACGTGAAGATCGGCAGCCCGAACTTCTCGGCCAGACGCATCAGGCGTTCGGCCTTGCGATAGCCTTCCGGGCGCGGCATCCCGAAGTTGCGCGCGGCGCGCTCCTTCGTGTCGCGGCCCTTCTGGTGACCGATCACCATGCACGGATGGCCGCCGAAGCGTGCGAGACCGCCGACGATCGACAGGTCGTCCGCGAACGCGCGGTCGCCATGCAGCTCGTGAAAATCGGTAAACAGCTCCGCGACGTAATCGAGCGTGTACGGACGCTGCGGATGCCGCGCGATCTGCGAAACCTGCCACGGCGACAGGTTCGCGTAGAGGTCCTTCGTCAGTTGCTGGCTTTTCTTCGACAGCCGCTCGATTTCTTCCGAAATATCGACAGCCGAGTCGTCCTGCACGAATCGCAGCTCTTCGATCTTGGCCTCGAGTTCGGCGATCGGCTGTTCGAAATCCAGAAACGTGGTCTTCATGTGTTCGAATCCTTGGGTCTTGCGGCAGCGCGTATTCTACCCGCGCGGGCGACGCTCAAAACCGGCTCTCAACTATTGATGTTTAAAACCCGATAGCCGGCGCTCAGGCGTCGGCGTCGGGCGCATCGAGGCTGCGCCACATGTACCAGGTCGCGACGGTGCGCCACGGTTCCCAGTTGGCCGCGACCTCGCGCGCCTCGCTGCGCGTGACGGGTTCCCCGCTGAAGTAATTGACGCTGATCGCACGGATCAGGCCCGGGTCGTCGAGCGGCAGCACGTCCGGCCGCGACAGGTTGAAGATCAGGAACATCTCGGCGGTCCAGCGGCTGATGCCGCGGATCTGCGTGAGTTCCGCGATCACGTCCTCGTCGTCCATCGACGTCCATTTGTCGACGTGCAGCGCCCCCGACACGAAATGCTGCGCGAGATCGAGGATGTATTCCGTCTTGCGCTTCGACAGCCCGCATGCGATCAGCTTGTCCGCGCCGAGCCGGATCACCGGTTGCGGCGCGAGTTTCGGACAGGCGTCCTCGATGCGCGCCCACAGCGACTGGGCGGACGGCACCGAAATCTGCTGGCCGACGACCGAGCGCGCGAGCGTGACGAACGGGTCGCCGCGCTTCACGAGATGCGCGGGGCCGAACTTCGGAATCAGCTTCTTCAGGATCCGGTCGCGCTTGACGAGGTCCGCGCACGCCTTGTCCCAATAGGCAGGACGCACGACGACCTCCTCGCCGTCCGCTTCGGACACACGTGTCTTGCGGGCCGTGTCGGCGGCCGGCGGCGCGGCCGCAGGCTGCGCATGACCGTTCAGCGCGCCGTTCGGCACGGCGCGCGTCGCGTCCGCCTTCGTCGCCGGTACGCGCTTGGCTGCCGGACGCGCGGCGACCGGGGTCGCGCGCCTGACCGGCGCTTTTCTGGCCGTTGCCATCTTGCCTCCTACCTGACGGATCGGTCAGTGGAACGCACCGCGCTCATACGCGACGCCATTCGGTCGATCCACCCGGTTTGTCTTCAAGTGCGATGCCGGCGTCGAGCAATTCCGCCCGGATCCGGTCCGCTTCGGCATAGTCCTTCGCTTGCTTCGCCGCGACGCGCGCGGCGATCTTCGCTTCGATCTCGTCGGCAGCGAGCCCGCCCGCCTGCGCGGCGCCCGACGCCTGCTGCAGGAACGCGCGCGGTTCGCGGCCCAGCAGGCCGAGCAGGCCCGCCAGCTGTTTCAGTTGCCGCGCGAGCGACGCATCGCGCGTGCGGTTGACTTCACCCGCCAGCTCGAACAGCGTCGCCACCGCGACCGGCGTATTGAAATCGTCGTTCATCGCGGCCGCGAAACGCTGCGCGTGCGGCTCGTTCCAGTCGAGCGCGAGCGTATCGGCGTCGACGTCCTTCAGCGCGGTGTACAGACGCGTGAGCGACGCGCGCGCATCGTCGAGGTGCACGTCGCTGTAATTGAGCGGCGAACGGTAGTGCGTGCGCACGATGAAGAAGCGCACGACTTCCGCGTCGTAACGCTCGAGCACTTCGCGGATCGTGAAGAAGTTGCCGAGCGATTTCGACATCTTCTCGTTGTCGACCTGCACGAAGCCGTTGTGCATCCAGTAGTTGACGAACGTCTCGCCGGTCGCGCCTTCGCTCTGCGCGATCTCGTTCTCGTGGTGCGGGAATTGCAGATCCTGCCCGCCGCCGTGGATGTCGAAGTGATTGCCGAGCAGCGTGCAGCCCATCGCCGAGCACTCGATGTGCCAGCCCGGGCGCCCCATCCCGTACTTCGACGCCCACGACGCGCCTTCCGGATCTTCCGGCTTCGCGCGCTTCCACAGCACGAAGTCGAGCGGATCTTCCTTCGCGTCGTTCGCGGCGACGCGCTCGCCCGCGCGCAGATCGTCGAGCGACTTGCCCGACAGCTTCCCGTAGTTCGTGAACTTGCGCACCGAGTAATTGACGTCGCCGTCGGTCGCCTGGTACGCGTAGCCGTTCGTCTCGAGCGTCTCGATCATGCCGAGCATCTGCGGGATGAACTGCGTCGCGCGCGGCTCGATGTCGGGCCGCTGGATGCCGAGCGCGGCTTCGTCCTCGTGCATCGCGCCGATGAAGCGGTCGGTCAGCGACTTGATCGTCTCGCCGTTCTCGACCGCGCGGCGGATGATCTTGTCGTCGATGTCGGTGATGTTGCGCACATACGTGACCCGATAGCCGATCGCACGCAACCAGCGCTGGACGAGGTCGAACACGACCAGCATGCGCGCGTGGCCCACGTGACAATAGTCGTAGACGGTGATCCCGCATACGTACATCCGCACTTCGCCGGACTGGCGCGGCACGAAAACTTGCTTGTCACGCGCGAGCGTGTTGTAGATGCGCAGTGATTCCATAGAGATGAACCGTGAGCCGAAGGAAACCGCCCTGGCGAAGCTCGCCCAGCATGTGAAACGGACGGACCATCTGCCGCGGCGCCAGGCCGCGCGTCCTCGATATCACATGGGGCGGTCAGGCTGCAAGCACAGCGGTGACGGCCACGAGAGGCTGAGAAAGACTGTCTGACGCTCGCCGGAACGCGCAGACGTTTTGTTAGAATGGCTCGGAGTATAACATTCCGATTTACGCCTATGAAACCTCATCGCGGCCGCGCGCCGAGCGCTGCGACCCTCGTTGCGACCACCGTCATGGGCGTCGCGCTGACGCTTTTCGCGGCTCCCGCGGCGCATGCGCAAAAGGCCCCGGCGGTCGCCGACGGCACCCCCGAAATCGACGCGTCGATCGCCGGCAAGCAGTGGAAGCAGGCGCTCGCGCAGCTCGACGCACGCATCGCGTCGAACCCGCACGACGTGCAGGCGCAGTTCAAGCGCGGCACCGTGCTGGCCCGCCTGAACCGCGACGACGACGCGATCCAGCAGTTCGTCGCGATCACGCAGGCGTACCCCGAACTGCCCGAGCCGTACAACAATCTCGCGGCGCTCTACGCGAAACACGGCCGCTACGACGAAGCGCGCACCGCGCTCGTCACCGCGACGCAATCGAACCCGAGCTACTCGCTCGCGTACGAGAACCTCGGCGATCTGTACCTGCGGCTCGCGGCCGAATCGTACAAGCGCGCGCAATCGCTCGGCCGCACGAGCGGCGCGACCGCGCAGCGCCTCGCTGATCTCCAGAAGATCGTGTCGCCGTCGAAGGCCGCGCCGAACGCCCGCGCGACGACGCCGACCACGCGCGACTACACCGATCGCGCCGCCGCGAACGTGAGCACCACCACGCTGCCGATGTCGCCGACGTTCCAGTTCAGCGGTCCGTCGGGCGCACTGGCGGCGCCGTACGTCGCGCCGTCGAAATAAGCGGCGCGGCCTTCCTTCCCCTCCCAACCTGAGGATCGCAATGAAACGTCTGTTGCTGGCGCTTGGCGGCGCCGCCCTTCTCGCGACCGCACCCGCGTTCGCGCAAACGGCCACCGCGCACCCCGTCGTGCAGCTGAAGACCTCGCAGGGCGACATCCGCGTCGAGCTCTATCCGGAGAAGGCGCCGAAATCCGTCGCCAACTTCCTCGATTACGTGAAGTCCGGCCAGTACAACGGCACGATCTTCCATCGCGTGATCAAGGGCTTCATGATCCAGGGCGGCGGCTACAAGACCAACTTCGAGGAGAAGCCGACCCGTGCGCCGATCCCGCTGGAGAGCCGCAATGGTCTGAAGAACCTGACGGGCACGATCGCGATGGCGCGCACCAGCGACCCGAATTCGGCGACCGCGCAGTTCTTCATCAATACGGTCGACAACGGCGGCCTCGACTACCCGAACCCGGACGGCAACGGCTATGCGGTGTTCGGCAAGGTCGTGTCGGGTCTCGACGTCGTGAAGAAGATCGAAGGCGTGGCGACGACCTCGCGCGGCCCGATGCAGGACGTGCCGGCCCAGCCGGTCGTGATCGAATCGGCGAGCATCGTCTCGAAGTAAGCACCTGCCGGCACGTCCGGCGCCTCACGCGGCCGCGTCGCACGACCGGCCGCGTGCCATTTAAACCGCCTCACCGAAGGAATTCATCATGGTTGAACTGCATACGAACCACGGCGTGATCAAGCTCGAACTCGACGCCGCGAAGGCACCGAAGACGGTCGAGAACTTCCTGAACTACGTGAAGAAGGGCCATTACGACGGCACCGTGTTCCATCGCGTGATCAACGGCTTCATGATCCAGGGCGGCGGCTTCGAGCCGGGCCTGAAGCAGAAGCCGACCGACGCGCCGATCGACAACGAAGCGAACAACGGCCTGAAGAACGACAACTACACGATCGCGATGGCGCGCACGAACGATCCGCATTCGGCGACCGCCCAGTTCTTCATCAACGTGAACGACAACGACTTCCTGAACCACTCGTCGCCGACGCCGCAGGGCTGGGGCTACGCGGTGTTCGGCAAGGTCGTCGAAGGCCAGGACGTGGTCGACAAGATCAAGGGCGTCAAGACGGGCAACGCCGGCTTCCATCAGGACGTGCCGACCGACGACGTCGTGATCGAAAAGGCCGTGGTGGTCTGACGCGCAGTCGTTACGGAGGCACTTCGATGTTGCAGGAGAGTCCGCCGCGAAGCGTCTCCGCGGGCGTGCCGGGCGAGCGCGAATACGCGCAAGCCGCACGCCCGTTCCTGTTTCTCTCCGATCTGCACTTGAGCGAAGCGATTCCGAAGACGGTCGCCGCGTTCGAGCATTTCGTGAGATACACCGCCGACAGCGCCGATTCGGTGTTCATCCTCGGCGACCTGTTCGAATACTGGATCGGCGACGACATCCTCGACGACGATCCGTTCGCCGCGCGCATGGCCGCGCTGATGCACACGTTCTCGGAACGCGGCATCGCGCTCTACGTGATGCACGGCAACCGCGATTTCCTGCTTGGCCGGCGCTTCATGAAGGCGGCCGGCGCGATGCTGCTGCCCGATCCTTCGCTGATCGTCGCGTTCGGCCAGCGCATCGTGCTCGCGCACGGCGACGCGCAATGCACAGCTGACCGCGGCTACCAGATGTTCCGTCGCTTCGCGCGCAACCGCGTCGCGCAATGGCTGTTTCTCGCGTGGCCGTTCCGCTGGCGCCGCGCGCTCGCGCAACGCATGCGCTCGACCAGCGAAGCGGGCCGCATGCGCCCCGCTTCGGCCCTCTACGACGTCACGCGGGAAGGCGTGGCCGCGCTGTTCCGGAAAAGCCGCGCGAGCGTGATCATTCACGGCCACACGCACCGCCCCGCGCGCCACGCGGAACCGGGTGGAATCCGCTGGGTGCTGCCCGACTGGGATCTCGATCACGGCACGCCGCGCGGCGGCTACCTGCGCGTCGATGCGGAAGGCATCCACGCGATGCCGCTCGACTGACGCCGCCGCGGCCGCGCCGACAGCCGCCGTCGGCGCCCTTCCCGTTCGTTACATCTGGCGTTCGACCGTCCTGCCTTCCAGCACCGCGGACAGCCTGCGCAGGTCGAGGCCCGCCGCGTCGGCGCCCTGCAGCGTTTCCAGATGCGTGCCGAGCCGCTCGAGCGCCGCGACGATCTCGTCGACGCGGCGGCTTTCCTTCGCCGCGTGATCGATCAGCCCGTGAATCGCGAGCGACATCGGATCGTCGGCGTTCGGCGTGATCCCGTATGCGCAAAATGCCGCGCGTTCGGGTTGCAGCTTCGGCTGCGCCGGCATCACGATGCGCGCCGGATTGCCGACCGCCGTACCGCCCGCCGGCACCGGCTTGACGACCACCGCGTTCGAGCCGATCTTCGCGCCCGCGCCGACCGTGAACCCGCCGAGCACCTTCGCGCCCGCACCGACGATCACGCCGGCCTCGAGCGTCGGATGGCGTTTCGCGCCGCGCGTGAGCGACGTGCCGCCCAGCGTCACGCCCTGATAGATCGTGCAGTCGTCGCCGACGATCGCCGTCTCGCCGATCACGACGCCCATGCCGTGATCGATGAACACGCGCCGGCCGATCGTCGCGCCGGGGTGGATCTCGATCCCGGTCAGGAATCGACCGGCCTGCGACGCGAATCGCGCGAGCCAGTAGCGTTTCGCGCGCCAGCATGCATGCGCGAAACGGTGCAGCACGAGCGCATGCAGCCCCGGATAACAGGTCAGCACTTCCCACGCACTGCGAGCGGCGGGATCCCGCTCGCGAATCGTTGCAATGTCTTCGCGCAGTCTCGTGAACATGATGTGATCAGGGAAAAGGCCGGCGCGCATCGCCGGCAATGCCGGCCGTTATCGCGCCGGGTCATTTGCTTATGACGTCCGGCGATTGTAGGGCCAGTCGCGCTGGGCCGCACGCGGCCGCGCGTTCACCCCGCGGCCGGCACGGGTATTCGGCCGGGACGCTTGCTGCGACGGGGTTTCCGCGGAGGGTCGATCGGGAGAAACAGTGGGTTCGGCGTGGCCGGTCGGCCGCTGCATGGCCTGTCCGGCCACACGCCGCCTTCATCGGCGAACTCCCCCGCGCCTGACAATCGCAGCGCGGGCCCCTTACGCGTCGCCGCCCGGCTTGCCCGATTTCAGCAGGATGTGCTTCGCGACACCGCGCAGGATGTTGACCTCCTCGCGCTCGAGGCCCGTGCGCGCGAACAGGCGCCGCAGCCGCGGCATCAGCTTCTTCGGGTTGCGCGGATCGAGGAAGTCGAGCGCGATCAGTGCGTTCTCGAGGTGCACGTACATCCGCTCGATTTCGTCGCTCTGCGCGAGCGTGCCGGCTTCGGCCTGCGGCTGCGCCGACGGCTCGCTCGCCTGCTCGAGAAACGCGACGCGCAACTCGTATGCGAGCACCTGCACGGCCTGCGCGAGATTCAGCGAACTGTAGGCCGGGTTGGCCGGAATGTGCGCGAGCGCGCTGCACTGCTCGACATGCTCGTTCGCGAGGCCGGTGCGCTCGTTGCCGAACACGAGCGCGATGTCGCCCGTGCCGACCTGCGTGCTCGCCTGCGCGGCGGCCGCGCGCGGCGCGAGGCGCGGCGGCCCGTATTCGCGCGTGCGCGCAGTCAGCGCGATCGACCAGTGAACGCCGGACAGCGCTTCACCGAGCGTCGGCACGACGTGCGCGGACGCGAGCACGTCGTCCGCGCCGCTGGCCATCGCGATCGCCTCGGGGTCGCGCTGCACGTGCGGCACGCGCGGCGCGACCAGCACGAGGCGCGAGAAGCCCATCGTCTTCAGCGCGCGGGCGGCCGCCCCGACGTTGCCGGGATGGCTCGGCTCGACAAGCACGAAACGGGTGGACGTGAAGCCGCCGGTCGGCGGCGAGGACGAGGCCGCGCCCGATTCGGACGGCGCGGCGGGGTTCTGCGAGGTTTCCACTACGATACGACTCGGTTCATCAGAATGGCCGTATGGTATCGCCATCGCTCCCGCAAACCCACTCGTCCGGACGGCCAGTGGGGGTTTCCCCGCATGCCGGTCGCCTGAAAGCGCCGAAAATCGGGTAAAATCATGCCTTTACGTGTTGCGCTCGGCGCAGCGCGGGTCGTACCCCGCTCTTTGTCAATTCGCGTCTCACCTCGCCCCGGCACGCTTGCGCCGTTCCGGGCGGTTGTCCCACTTCGTGGCGGCCCGTGCCGCCGGCTACAGGATCCAGGCTCATGCATCCCATGCTCAATATTGCTGTCAAGGCTGCGCGCCGCGCCGGACAGATCATCAATCGCGCGTCCCTCGATCTCGACCTGATCGAGATCCGCAAGAAGCAACAGAACGACTTCGTCACCGAAGTGGACAAGGCCGCCGAAGACGCGATCATCGAGACGCTGAAGACCGCCTACCCCGACCACGCGATCCTCGCGGAGGAATCGGGCGAATCGGAGAACGAATCCGAATTCAAGTGGATCATCGATCCGCTCGACGGCACGACCAACTTCATCCACGGCTTCCCGTACTACTGCGTATCGATCGCGCTCGAGCACAAGGGCGTCGTCACGCAGGCCGTCGTCTACGATCCGAACAAGAACGACCTGTTCACGGCCACCCGCGGCCGCGGCGCGTACCTGAACGACCGCCGCATCCGCGTCGGCCGCCGCGACCGCCTGTCGGACGCGCTGGTCGGCACGGGCTTCCCGTTCCGCGAGAAGGACGGCCTCGACGCCTACGCGCGCCTCTTCACCGAGATGACGCAGGCCTGCACGGGCCTGCGCCGCCCGGGCGCGGCGGCGCTCGACCTCGCGAACGTCGCGGCCGGCCGCCTCGACGCGTTCTTCGAGCAAGGCATCAACGTGTGGGACATGGCGGCGGGCAGCCTGCTGATCACCGAGGCCGGCGGCCTCGTCGGCAACTACACGGGCGACGCCGATTTCCTGCATCGCCACGAGATCGTCGCCGCGAACCCGAAGATCTACGCGCAGATGATCCCGATCCTGAACCGCTACAGCCGCGTGCATCCGGCAGCGGAATGAGCCCGGGCCGCGCCCGCGCGGCGCGGCTTTCGCGCAAACCGCTCGCGCGGCATCGTCACGATGGCGCGCCGATCGCCCGACACGCGGGACAATCTTCCGTGCACACGGGTCGCTTCGTGCGCCTATCCTGAAGTTGCTCGCGTTGCCCGTACGGGTCGGCGTACCGCCGCTCGCACCGCTCGTCCGGCAACGACAGCGCATGGTTTGCGTCCGGCATGCCCGCACGGCGAACGACGCCGCCGGCGTGCCGGCCCCGCCTGTATCAACACCGCCACGGCGCCGTGGCAATCGCATCCGAGTCCCCATGTTACGGCTAAGCGAAATCAAACTCCCTCTCGACCACCCCGACAGCGCGCTCGAGGCCGCGATTCGCGCGCGCCTCGCGGAGCTCGGCGTGGCGGCAGACGGACTGCTCCGTTACACCGTGTTCCGCCGCGCGCACGACGCACGCAAACGCGCCGACATCAAGCTCACGTACATCGTCGACGTCGAAGTCACCGACGAGGCGGCCGCGCTCGAGCGCATCGCCGGCAAGCCGCATTGCGGCGTGACGCCCGACATGACGTATCACTTCGTCACGAAGGCGCCCGAGCACGCCGATTTCCTGCGCCCGGTCGTCGTCGGCATGGGGCCGTGCGGGCTGTTCGCGGGGCTGATCCTCGCGCAGATGGGCTTCCGTCCCATCATTCTCGAACGCGGCAAGGCCGTGCGCGAGCGCACCAAGGACACCTTCGGCCTGTGGCGCAAGAGCGTGCTCAACCCCGAATCCAACGTGCAGTTCGGCGAAGGCGGCGCGGGGACGTTCTCCGACGGCAAGCTGTACAGCCAGATCAAGGATCCGAACCACTATGGCCGCAAGGTGCTGGACGAATTCGTCAAGGCCGGCGCACCCGAGGACATCCTGTATCTGAGCCGGCCGCACATCGGCACGTTCCGACTCGTCAGCATGGTGGAAAAAATGCGCGCGTCGATCCACGAACTCGGCGGCGAAGTGCGTTTCGAAACCCGCGTCGACGACATCGACATCGACCAGGGCAAGGTGCGCGCGCTCAAGCTGTCGAACGGGGAAACGCTGCGGTGCGACCGCGTGGTGCTGGCCGTGGGCCACAGCGCGCGCGACACGTTCCAGATGCTGCACGACCGCGGCGTCTACATCGAAGCCAAGCCGTTCTCGCTCGGTTTTCGCATCGAACATCCGCAGGGGCTGATCGATCGCAGCCGCTTCGGCAAGTTCGCGGGCCACAAGCAGCTCGGCGCGGCCGACTACAAGGTGGTCCACCACGCAAGCAACGGGCGGGCCGTCTACAGCTTCTGCATGTGCCCGGGCGGCACGGTGGTCGCCGCGACCTCGGAGCCCGGCCGCGTGGTCACCAACGGGATGAGCCAGTATTCCCGCGCCGAGCGCAATGCGAATGCGGGCATCGTCGTCGGCATCACGCCGGACGACTATCCGGGCGGTCCGCTCGCCGGCATCGCGTTCCAGCGCAAATGGGAAGAACGCGCATTCGAACTCGGCGGCGGCGATTACCGCGCGCCGGGCCAACTGGTCGGCGATTTCATCGCGGGCCGGCCGTCGACGTCGCTGGGCACCGTGGAACCGTCGTACAAGCCCGGCGTGAATCCGACCGATCTCAGCACCGCGCTGCCGGACTACGCGATCGAAGCGATCCGCGAAGCGCTGCCCGAGATCGACAAGAAGATCGCCGGCTTCGCGATGCACGATGCCGTGCTCACCGGCGTGGAAACGCGCACGTCGTCGCCGATCCGGATTCGGCGCAAGGACGACTACCAGAGCTTGAACGTCGAAGGCCTGTATCCGGCCGGCGAAGGCGCCGGCTATGCGGGCGGCATCTATTCGGCAGCGATCGACGGGATCGAGGTCGCGCAGGCAGTGGCGCTCAGCCTGACGTCGGCGCACGCGTCCTGATCTGCGATACGGGGCCGGCGCGCGAAGGTCCGTGACCCGAACGCGCCGGCTTTCGCGTGTCCGCCGCGCCCATGCGCGATCGGCGCCCGGCCGTCGCGCGCTTTCGGTGTTCCCGTCAAAACACGCCCGGAATCAACCGGTACCGCACCTTCGTCTTGTACGCACGATAATCGGCGTCTTCCGACAACACCCTCTCCTCCATGACGATTCGCGCGATCTGCAGCAGCATCCAGATGCCGATCGTGAGCAGGTTCCGGGTACTGAAATTCGCAAGCAGGAAGCCGATTTCGGACAACAGGTAACCGGCATAGATCGGATGACGCATGAACCGGTACGCCCCGGTCGAAACCACGCCGCGATTCGCCGGCAGCAGACCGAACGAGCGCCCCAGCGACAGCTTCGCGAACAGTTGCCACGCAATCCCGGAAACTTGCCAGACGCCGCCTGCCCATTCCGGAATCAGTTGCGTACTGGCGTTCAGCTGATAGGCAAGGCAGTAGAACGAACCGCCCAGCGCCACGATCACCGCGACGGGATGCCAGTCGCGCCGCTTCGGCAGTTTCGCGAAAGCCGACATTCCGACGGTCAGTCCCGCGGAAACCAGCAGCAGGATCAGCGTGATCCGGCTCGGATTCAATCGCCACTGCATATAAATCAAATAGGCGAATGCGCCCAGCACGGTCACCGAAGACACGCGAGCGCCAAGCTCGATCGGATCGATCCGCTCCGACTTGCCCGCGACCGCGGTCATGGGCGACACCGGCGTACTTTGCGCGCACGCTCCCCCGACATCCTGTACGGCTTGCTTCATGTTCGTGCCCCGTTAATCTATTGTATTTTTATACATCGACGTTTCAGCGTAGCACGCCGATCTCGTCGACACGGGCCCAAGTTTCAGTTTTGCGACGCGAATCGGTGTAAGTCCCGAGCGTATCGGCCAGCAGAAAGACGGATGGGCCGGATGACGCAGTTTGCCAAACGTTTCACAGGTCATGGCGTTTCCGGACGGATCCGATTCTCCCCGCTCGCCCGCAATACGCCGGCTTGCATCCCCGACGAAATGAGGGCCGGTCAAGGCGACGTACCGGTGGCCATGACGGAAACCGGACATCGGCACCGCGGGGCGAGGCGCGGCGTGGCCAGGCCGCGTACGTCGCGCGCGCATGCAATGCCTGACGATATCGGAACCTGGATCAGGTTTCCGAACGCTCCACGACCACCTCGCTGATCTGCAGCACGGGGCGTATATCCGTGTAATTGGCAATGTCGGCCATGATCTCCTGCGCATGCGGATCGCGGGCCGCCTGGAAAGCTTCGAAGGAAGTACAGACGAAGTCGCACTTGGCCACGTACACGGGATCCATGCCCGGAGCGCCACCGGCGATTCCCTTGTCCACCGTGTAGTACAGGCATGCGGCGCCGAGGCGCTGTTTCACCATCGGCATATGCCGCTCGCGATAGTAAGCATGATCGAATCGCGCGCCTGCGGCGTACGGGTACATGACACTGACTTTGATCATCGGGTTCTCCTGTTGCTCCAAGGTAATCGACGCGGCGGCGCCCGCGAGACGAAATCGAGTCGCCGATACGGGGCGTTGGGGAAAGTCTTTCGGAATCGGCGCACGCATTGGTCTGATTGTAGGCACCGGTGAACCCATCTTGCCAGTTTGGTGGCGCGGGGTATCCAGCGATGCGGGAGCAGTCCGGCGACGTCGGACGCTTTGCTTTGTGGGCTGGCAGTCGAGTGGGCACGTCTCTCACATGGCAGCCGATCGCCATCGCCGACGACCGACCGAATGGCGAACTGCGAGCGGTCCCGTTTGGACCGCTGGTAAACTCGTGCAGTCGAAAGCAACTTTCCCGGTCATATGAGCGCTCGGCTCTGACCTGTCCGCCCCCACTATCATGCTCACCGCCTTCGAACTAGCTGGTTTTATTGCGGCGCATGCCGTCTGGTGTGTCTCCGACGCAGATGGCCTTACCCCCATCGCGGCATTTCAGACCGACGACGGTCAGCGGAAAATCGAGCGGCTGGTGTTCGACGATGCAGCCGAGGCAGTCGCGCAAGGTCGAAAGCGTCTCGACAGCGATCCGTCCAACGCAAGCGACGGCGTACTGGCGTACGACGGCCGGCTCGCGACTCCCGATGGCAAAAAGCTCGATGCGATCGTTCTGGAAGCGCGGTCCTACGCTTTCCCGTCGGCAAGGGCGGCCATTGCGGTCGCATACACGCCGAAGAGCACCGGCGACTTCCGCGTACACAAACCCAAACTCGTCTTGTGGGACAAGTGTGACGACTTCGACATGCGCGCCGCCATCGAGTCGTTCTTCAAAGGCGTTGCCTCGCACGAGCGAGGCGCGAAGGTCTGGAACGACGCGCTGGACGAGAGCAAGTAGGCATCGCCCGCTGCCGCTGGCCATCGCTTGCACCTGGCCAAACGGCGAACTTCGCGCGTGGACGTCGAAGCCACTGGTAAACTCGGGCAACCCAAGCAACAACTTAATGCCTGACCTATGACCACGCTGTCGCCCGAGGCCTTTGCCGGCCATACCCCGATGATGCAGCAGTACCTGCGCATCAAGGCCGATCATCCGGACACGCTCGTCTTCTACCGGATGGGCGACTTCTACGAGCTGTTCTTCGAGGATGCGGAAAAAGCGGCGCGCCTGCTCGACCTGACCCTCACGCAGCGCGGCGCGTCGGCCGGCACGCCGATCAAGATGGCCGGCGTCCCGCATCACGCGGTCGAGCAGTATCTCGCGAAGCTCGTGAAGATGGGCGAATCGGTCGCGATCTGCGAGCAGATCGGCGATCCGGCCACGTCGAAGGGGCCGGTCGAGCGCAAGGTCGTACGCGTCGTCACACCCGGCACGCTGACCGATGCCGCGCTGCTGTCCGACAAGAACGACGTCTACCTGCTCGCGATGTGCACCGGCCACAACAAGCGCGGCGTCGCGGTCAATATCGGCCTCGCGTGGCTGAACCTCGCGAGCGGCGCATTGCGGCTCGCCGAAATCGAGCCCGAGCAGCTTGCCGCTGCGCTCGAACGCATCCGGCCGGCCGAAATCCTGACGCCGGACGGTGCAACCGACGCCATTCCCGCCGGCGCGGGCGCAAGCAAGCGCGTGCCGGCCTGGCACTTCGACATCGCGTCGGGCACGCAGCGCCTGTGCGACCAGCTCGACGTCGCGAGCCTCGACGGTTTCGGCGCGCATTCGCTGACGAGCGCGTGCGGCGCGGCCGGCGCGCTGCTGCTCTACGCAGCGGCCACGCAAGGCCAGCAA
The DNA here is from genome assembly GCF_001532755.1 of Burkholderia sp. MSMB2157WGS. Lineage (NCBI taxonomy): Bacteria > Pseudomonadati > Pseudomonadota > Betaproteobacteria > Burkholderiales > Burkholderiaceae > Burkholderia > Burkholderia sp. MSMB2157WGS. The sequence continues at coordinate 38,781 of NZ_LPJG01000014.1, forward strand.
CTGCGGCACGTGCGCAGCCTGAAGGTCGAGAACGAAACCGAATACATCGGTCTCGATCCGGCCACGCGCCGCAACCTCGAACTGACCGAGACGCTGCGCGGCACCGAGTCGCCCACGCTGTATTCGCTGCTCGACACCTGCTGCACGACGATGGGCAGCCGCCTGCTGCGCCACTGGCTGCATCACCCGCCGCGCGCGTCGGTTGCCGCGCAGTCGCGCCAACAGGCGATCGGCGCGCTGCTCGATGCACCGGCCAACGCGAGCCTCGATGCGCTGCGCAGCGCGCTGCGCCAGATCGCCGACGTCGAACGGATCACCGGGCGTCTCGCGCTGCTGTCGGCGCGCCCGCGCGACCTGTCGAGCCTGCGCGATACGTTCGCCGCGCTGCCGGCGCTGCGCGAGCGCATCGGCGCGATCGTCGCGAACGCGGATGCGCTCGCTCGCATCGACGCGGCGCTCGCGCCGCCCGCCGAATGCCTCGACCTGCTGACGAGCGCGATCGCCACCGAGCCGGCCGCGATGGTGCGCGACGGCGGCGTGATCGCGCGCGGCTACGATGCCGAGCTCGACGAGCTGCGCGACATTTCGGAGAACTGCGGGCAGTTCCTGATCGATCTCGAAGCGCGCGAGCGCGCGCGCACCGGCATCGCGAACCTGCGCGTCGAATACAACAAGGTGCACGGCTTCTACATCGAGGTCACGCGCGGCCAGACCGACAAGGTGCCCGACGATTACCGCCGCCGCCAGACGCTGAAGAACGCCGAGCGCTACATCACGCCGGAACTGAAAACCTTCGAGGACAAGGCGCTGTCCGCACAGGAGCGCGCGTTGGCGCGCGAGCGTGCGCTGTACGACTCGGTGTTGCAGGCGCTGCTGCCGTTCATCCCCGAGTGCCAGCGCGTCGCATCGGCCCTCGCCGAACTCGACCTGCTGGCCGCCTTCGCCGAACGCGCGCGTGCGCTCGACTGGGTCGCCCCGACCTTCACCGACGAGATCGGCATTGAAATCGAGCAGGGTCGCCATCCGGTCGTCGAAGCGCAGGTCGAGCAGTTCATCGCGAACGACTGCCGGTTCGGCGCCGATCGCAAGCTGCTGCTGATCACCGGGCCGAACATGGGCGGTAAGTCCACGTTCATGCGGCAGACCGCGCTGATCGCGCTGATGGCGTACGTCGGCAGCTACGTGCCGGCGAAATCGGCGTGCTTCGGCCCGATCGACCGAATCTTCACGCGCATCGGCGCGGCCGACGATCTCGCGGGCGGCCGCTCGACGTTCATGGTCGAGATGACCGAAGCCGCGGCGATCCTCAACGACGCGACGCCGCAAAGCCTCGTGCTGATGGACGAGATCGGCCGCGGCACGTCGACCTTCGACGGCCTCGCGCTCGCGTGGGCCATCGCGCGCCACCTGCTGGCGCACAACGCGTGCTACACGCTGTTCGCGACGCACTACTTCGAGCTGACGCAACTGCCGGCCGAATTCCCGCAGGCGGCCAACGTCCATCTGTCGGCCGTCGAGCACGGCCACGGGATCGTATTCCTGCATGCGGTCAACGAAGGCCCGGCGAACCAGAGCTACGGCCTTCAGGTCGCGCAGCTCGCGGGCGTCCCGGCGCCCGTAATCCGCGCCGCGCGCAAGCACCTCGCGTATCTCGAACAGCAGTCGGCATCCCAGCACACGCCACAACTCGATCTCTTCAGCGCGCCGCCGGCAACCATCGACGATCTCGAATGCGCGGATGCGCCCGCGCTGCCCGCCACGCCGCATCCGGCGCTCGAAAAGCTGCGCGACATCGATCCCGACGATCTCAAGCCGCGCGAGGCGCTCGACCTGCTGTACGAATTGCGCACGCTGGTCCGGTCGTACGATGCCGACGGGCACGCGTAAGCGCATTCCGCGGGGCCTGCCGGCCCGCGCTGCCGCCGCGCTCGCCGCGACAATGCTTGCGCTGGCGCAGGCCGGCGCGCTGGCCGCGCCGCCCAAGCGCAGCACCGCACCCCACTCGTTCGCGGTGGTGTCGGGCGTCATCAACGGGCCGGCGGACGAACCGGCCGCGCAGCGGCTGCTCGATGCGATCGCACGCGAGCGCAATCTCGCGTTCGTGGTCTACGCGGGCGATCTCAAAGGCCCGAAGGAAGCATGCCGCGACACGCTGTATTCGCAGCGCGGCGCGATCCTGGATTCGGCGCGCGTGCCGCTCGTGTTCATTCCCGGCCACGACGACTGGATCGCGTGCAACACCGCGGCCGGCGGCGGCTACGATCCGGTCGAGCGGCTCGATTTCGTGCGACAGACGCTGCTCGCCGAGTCGGCGCTGCCCGACCCCGGTGCGCTGCAGATAACGAGGGAAAGCGAAGTCGCACGGTTCCGGCCATATCGCGAGAACGCACGCTGGATGCGCGACGACATTGTCTACGTCGCACTCAATGCGCCCGCGCCGAACAATCATTATTTGACGGCGGGCGGCCGCAACGGCGAATTCGAGGACCGCATCATCGCGAACGGCTTCTGGATCGACCACGCCGCCGAATATGCGAAGCGGCGCGAAGCCCGCGCGATGGTCGTGATTTTCGAGGGCGATCCGCAGTTCGAACGCTACGAACGCTCGGAGCGCTTCGCGTGGCTGCGTTTCAACCGGCCGCGCGTGCGCGACGGCTTCCGTGAATTGAAACGAACGCTGGTGAAGGCGGCGGCGACGTTCCGCGGCCCGATACTGGTGATGCACGCGAGCGGCGAACCGCTGGCGAACGGCTTTCTGATCGACCGTCCGCTGCATGCCGACGACGGTGAGCTGGTAGGAAACGTGACGCGCGTCGCGATCGGACCGCGCCATCCGGCGAATCAATGGGTCAAGGTGACCGTATCGCCGGCGCGGCAGACGATCTTCAACGTGAGCCTGCAGGAGGTGCCGAAGAACCTGCCGGTGCCGCCCACGCTGCCGCTCGTGCCACGCGACGACGTGCCGCTGCCGCAGATGCCGGAAATCCCCGCACTGCCGGCGCTGCCCGACGCGTCGTCGGTCGCGCCGCCGTTGCAGGGCGACGGCGCCGCACCGGGCGGCGCGTCGTGGCCGGCGCCGCCCGCCGCATCAGGGCCGGCGCCGGGCCTGCCGGCAAGCTCAGTGCAGCGTACGCCCTGACGGCGCTTCGCCGTCCTCGTCGTCATCCTCGTCGACGATCTCGAGCCCTTCCGCGCCATGCGCGTGCTCGTGCTCGATTTCGTCTTCGGTGGCTTCGCGCACGTCCTTCACGGTCAGCGCGAAACGCAGCGCCATGCCCGCCAGCGGGTGATTGCCGTCGAGCACGACCTTGTCTTCGGCGATATCGGTGACCGTATAGATCAGCGAGTCGACTTCCTCGTCGGCGTCTTCCGGCGTGCCTTCGAACTGCATGCCCACTTCGAGCGGCTCGGGAAAACGATCGCGCGGCTCGATCTTCACGAGCTCGGGATCGTAGTCGCCGAACGCGTCCTCCGGCTCGAGCTGGATCTGCGCCTGGTAGCCCGCCTCGTGCCCGTCGAGCTGTTCCTCGATCTTGGGGAACGTGCCATCATAGCCGCCGTGCAGATAGACCATCGGCTCGTCGCTTTCCTCGATCAGATTGCCCTGTGCGTCCGACAGCTTGTAAGTGACCGATACGACGGTGTTTTTTGCGATTTTCATCCAATTCTCCCAAGTACAAGTCCCATTATACGATGCGCAACCGGTCTCAAGCCGAACCGCGGGATGCCGCTGCCGCCCCGCTCGGCGCGCCGCCCTCCGATCTTCCCACGCCGCTGCTCGGCGGCCTCACGCCGGCGCAATTCATGCGCGGCTACTGGCAGAAAAAGCCGCTGCTGATCCGCCAGGCAATTCCCGGCGTCGCGTCGCCGGTCACGCGCGACGCATTGTTCGAGCTCGCCGCCGACTATGACGCGGAATCGCGATTGATCACCCATTTTCGTAACAAGTGGCAACTGGCGCACGGTCCGTTCGAGCCCGACTCGCTGCCTGCGGTCACGCGCAAATCCTGGACCTTGCTCGTGCAGGGGCTCGATCTGCACGTCGACGCGGCCCGCGCGCTGCTCGACCGCTTCCGCTTCATCCCTGACGCGCGGCTGGACGATCTGATGATCTCGTATGCGACGGACGGCGGCGGCGTCGGCCCGCACTTCGATTCTTATGACGTATTCCTGCTGCAGGTCGAAGGCCGGCGCCGCTGGCGGGTCGGCGCGCAGAAGGATCTGTCGCTGCAGCCGGACGTGCCGCTGAAGATTCTCGAGAACTTCGAGCCGAGCGACGAATGGGTGCTGGAGCCCGGCGACATGCTGTACCTGCCGCCGCACATCGCGCACGACGGCGTCGCCGAAGGCGAGTGCATGACCTGCTCGATCGGCTTCCGGGCCCCGTCCGCCGGCGAGCTGGGCGCCCAGTTCCTGTACTACCTCGCAGAGCGCGGCGGCCTGCGCGACGCGCGCGGCGACGACCTCTACCGCGATCCGAAGCAGCCGGCCGTCGACGCGCCCGCGCAATTGCCGCCGGCCATGATCGACCGTGTCGCCGAGATCGTCGACGCGATCCGCTGGCGCAAGCGCGACGTCGCCGAATTCCTCGGCTGCTACCTGAGCGAGCCGAAACCGAGCGTTGTTTTCGACCCGCCCGAGCGTCCGCTGTCCGAGGCCGCGTTCGTCACGCAAGCGTCACGCCGTGGCGTGCGTCTCGACAGAAGGGCTGCATTGATGTATAACGCGCGCTCGTACTTCATTAATGGCGAGGAAGGGCCGCTCGAGCAAGCCGATGAATGGCTGCCCGAACTGGCCAATCGACGCCAGATGGAGGCGAAACGGTTTGTAACACTATCCCGGGTTCCGTCGATGACAGCTTTGTTGCACGAGTGGTATCGTGCGGGCTGGATACGGGTCGGAAGCCGGAATTAGTGTGAGTCGCCCCGTATGCCCGTACAGATCAAATTCTGTATGGGAAAGACAACGTATTGACCCCGCATTTGTCGACGGTCGATAGGAAAGTGCATATAATTTCCGCCCAAGCCGTAGGGAAGATTCACGCTCTAGAAGTGCGTCTCCACCAGCGGCCCAGGTCGGTGTTGGAGCACATTACCGGTATTGTTTCGCGCTGTTGCTTACCTTTAACCATAAAAGGACGTGATCATGAAGAAATCCCTCCTCGTAGCTTCCCTGTTGGCTGCTGTTGCACTGGCTGCTTGCAACAAGAGCGCTGATCAAGCTGCTTCGTCGGCTGCAAGCGACGCGGCTGCTGCTGCTTCGTCGGCTGCTTCGGCAGTTGCTGGTGCTGCGAGCGACGCTTCGGCTGCTGCTTCGTCGGCAACGGCTGCTGCGAGCGACGCTGCTGCTGCAGTGGCGTCGGCTGCTTCGGCAGCGACGGCTGCTCCGGCTTCGGGCGCAAGCCAGTAAGCCTTCAGCATCAGCTGAAAAAAACCGGCCCGAGGGCCGGTTTTTTTACGTCTGCCGCTTTCGAATCGCGCGCCCGGCAGCCGCTTGAAGCTGCCGCAGCAGCCTCTGCCCGCTCACACGAGCATCAGCCAGTCGAAGCCCGCGTCCTGCGAGGCCACGATCACGTCCTCCCCGTCCGTCCCGAGTACACCGCCAAACGCCTGGCGAGCCAGTTCCGGCAGGTTGTTCTGCTGGCTTAGATGGGCCGCGACCAGATGCTGGAGACGGCTGCGTTCGAGCGACGCGAGGATGTCCGCCGCCGCGTCGTTGCTCAGGTGGCCGTGGTTGCCGCCGATCCGCGCCTTCAGCGACTGCGGATAGCGGCTGGCGGCCAGCATCGCGGTATCGTGGTTGGATTCGAGCACCAGCGCGTCACAGCCGCTCAGGACGGCCGTGATGTGCGGCGTGGCCATCCCGACGTCCGTCAGCACGCCGAGCCGGCGGCTTCCGTCCGTGAAGACGAACTGGAGCGGTTCCCGCGCATCGTGGGGGACCGTATAGGGCATCACGGCCAGATCGCGTATCGCGGCCGTCTCGTCGCCCCACAGCACGTGGAGATCGACATCGGCCTCGTCCGCGCCGACCGCGCGCGCGGTGCCCCAGCTCATGTAGAGCGGCAGCGACGCACGGCGTGCGAGCGTCAGCGCACTGCCGACGTGGTCGCTGTGTTCATGGGTAATGAGGATCGCATCGAGATCGGCGATGCAGAGATTCAGTCGGCCGAGCCGGCGCTCGACCTCCTTGGCGGAAAAGCCGCAGTCGAGCAGCACGCGGGTGGTCGTCGTGCCGCTCGTGGCCTCGACGACCAGCGCGTTGCCTTCGCTGCCGCTTCCGAGGCTGGCGAATCGCACGCGCTCAGTTCAGTTGCGCGTGCAGCAGCGAGATGAGCCGCTGCGCGTCCGACGAGTTGTCGATCTGGCCGTCCGCGCCGACCACGGCGACCTGCGTACCGCCATTGCCCTGCGCGCGCACGTTGATCAGATATTCCTTGCCGGGCTTGGCCGCCGACGGGCCGCCGTAGAACAGCTTGCCGAACAGGCCGTCACGCTTGAGCTCTTCCATCGAGTTCGCGTAGCGCACGGTGTAGACCCCCTTCTCGCGGTCGCGATTGTCGACCGTGAAGTTGGTCCGGTCGAGCGCCAGGCCCACGCGCAGCCACGCGCGGTCGAACGACTCGGCCAGTTGCAGCGTCGCTGCACCGCCACTCGTGTCGGCGACCTGCGCCGGCGCCGTCGCGGGGCGCGCATCGGTCAGCAACTGCTTCGCCTGCGCGTCGGTCAGGCCGAACTTCTGCATCAGCTTCGACAGGAACACGGCTTCGAGCACCGGGTTGCGCGGACGCTCTTCCCAGCGCGACGACGTGCCGCCCTGCGGGCCGACCATCATTTCTTCCATCGCGCTGTGCGTGATCGAGATGTCGGTGTTGCCGTCCGACGTCCGGTTCACGAGCGTGCGGAAGCGGTCGCGCGTCCCCGACGAATAGGCGAAATCGATGACCTTGCCGATCGTGCGACGGAACCAGTCGTCCGGAATGTTCGCGCGGTTCTCGGCCCAGTCGGTGGCCATGATGCCCGTCGACGGCGCATCGGTCTTCAGCGAGAAGCCGTTCTCCTGCCAGAACTCCTTCAGGATCGGCCACAGCTGCTCGGGCGTCCGGCCGTCGACGACGAGCCAGCGGCGATCGCCGTCGCGCTCGATGTGCATGCCGAGCGGATCCTGCGCGCTCGGGATACCGTCGGTCGCATTGCCGGCCTGCGTCGTGGCCCGCGGCGGCAGCGTGCCGAGCCCGGCATTGGTCGGCGGCGCGACGAACTGCTGCGTCGTCGGCACCGGCTTCAGGTCGCTCGGCACCGCGAGCGGCGGCGCCGAACCAGTGTTCTTGTAGTTGACCCGGTCAGGGGCCAGGTAGTCGTTCAGCGTATCGCAGCCGGCGAGCGCGCCCAGCGCCAGCGCCATCACCGACAACTGGATGGCACGAGAGGAAAAGGCGAAACGTTTCATGAAATCCTTCGTCTTGCTAGAACGCTCGTCAGGAGCGGCGCCGGACGGAGCCGGCCGGTGCGGGTTGATCAGGGGTCGAGCCGGCGGCCGCAGGACGCGGCCGCCTCGGCATCAGGCGAGAACGCCGGCCTCGACGAGGGCCGAACGCACGGCATCGTGGCAGCGCTCGTCGAGCGCCGTGAGCGGCAGCCGAATGCCGCCCTGCATCTTGCCCATCGCCTGCAGCGCCCACTTCACCGGGATCGGGTTCGCTTCGATGAACAGGTTCTTGTGCAGCGACAGCAGCTTCATGTGCAGCGTACGGGCCGTCTGCACGTCGCCGGCCAGCGCCGCGCGGCACAGCTCGCTCATCGCGCGCGGCGCGACGTTCGCGGTCACCGAGATGTTGCCGTGGCCGCCGAGCAGCATCAGCGCGATCGCGGTCGGATCGTCGCCGCTGTAGATCGCGAAATGCTTCGGCGCGGCCTTGATCAGGTGGGCGGCGCGATCGATGTTGCCGGTCGCTTCCTTCACGCCGATGATGCCCGGCACCTGCGCGAGGCGCAGCGTCGTCTCGTGCGCCATGTCCGCGACCGTCCGGCCCGGCACGTTGTACAGGATCACCGGCAGGTCGACCGCTTCGGCGATCGTCCGGAAGTGGCGGTACATGCCTTCCTGCGTCGGCTTGTTGTAGTACGGCACGACCTGCAGCGTCGCGTCCGCGCCGACCGCCTTCGCGTGCTTCGTCAGCTCGATCGCCTCCGCGGTCGAGTTGCCGCCCGCGCCCGCGATGATCGGGATGCGCTTGCCCGCATGCTCGACCGCCGTGCGGATCATCAGGATGTGCTCTTCGACGTTGAGCGTTGCCGACTCGCCGCTCGTACCGACGACGACGAGTGCATCGGTGCCTTCCGCGATGTGCCAGTCGATCAGTTTGCGAAACGCCGGCAGGTCGAGACTGCCGTCTTCGAGCATCGGGGTGACGATCGCGGGGATGCTGCCGCGGATTTGAATGCCGTCTTGGGTGCCGTTAGCCATGAAACGCGATTGATTGTGTACCGGTAAACATTGAGATTGTAGCGGATTAGCCGGGCAGTTCGTAACGTGGAATTCCCGCCCCCGCCTTTGGGGTCGCGCCCTCGCGCACTGCGCAAAGACGCTGGACGAACGCCTCGCGCGGCGCGGCGACGAAACCGTTCTCGTACGCGACCGCCCGCAGATGGCCGTGCACGGCGTCCAGCAACTCGCCCGGGGCGAGCAGGAACGCGGGATTGGACGGCTTTCCGACCGTTTCGTTTCCTTGCGCGAAGGTTTCGTAGATCAGCACGCCGCCGGGCGCCACGGCAGCGAGCAGATGGGGCCAGAGCGGGCGATGCAGATAGTTCGTGACGATCACGGCCGCGAACCGCTCGTCGGCCGGCAGCGGCCATGGCGCGCCTTCGAGATCGGCGGCGCGGGCGGCGACGCCGGGAATCGCGCGCAACGCGGCCAGCGCGGCCGGATCGCGGTCGAGCGCGACGACCGGATGCCCGCGCGACGCGAACCAGCGCGCATGGCGGCCGCCGCCCGCCGCGACGTCGAGCACCGCCCCGCCGGCCGGCACGAGCCGCGCCCATTGCGCAACCCAGCGCGACGGCTCGGCCTGGCCGACGTGGCCGCCCGCGGCGGCGATGACGGACTCGCTCATGCGCCGGATCAGTTGTACGACAGGCCCATCGCGTCGCGCACGTCGCGCATCGTTTCCGTCGCGTACTTGCGCGCCTTGTCGCAACCGTCCGCGACGATCGCGCGCAACAGCGACGGATCGTCCATGTACTTCTGCGCACGCTCGAGCATCGGCTGCTGTTCGCGCAGGATGCCTTCGACGACCGGCTGCTTGCAGTCGAGGCAACCGATACCCGCCGAGCGGCAGCCCTTCTGCACCCATTCGTGCGTCGCTTCGTCCGTATAGACCTGGTGAAGCTGCCACACCGGGCACTTGTCGGGATCGCCCGGATCGGTGCGGCGCACGCGCGCGGGATCGGTCGGCATCGTGCGGACCTTCTTCGTGATCGTCTCGGCGTCTTCACGCAGGCCGATCGTGTTGCCGTACGACTTGGACATCTTCTGCCCGTCGAGGCCCGGCATCCGCGACGCTTCGGTCAGCAGCGCCTGCGGCTCGACCAGGATGATCTTGCGTGCGCCTTCGAGATAGCCGAACAGGCGCTCGCGGTCGCTCATCGACAGGCTTTGCGATTCCTGCAGCATCGCGCGCGCCTGTTCGAGCGCCTCGTCGTCGCCTTCCTGCTGATACGCGTTACGCAACTCGTGATAGAGCTTCGCGCGCTTGCCGCCGAGCTTCTTCGCGGCTTCGAGCGCCTTCTCCTCGAAACCGGGCTCGCGGCCGTACAGGTAGTTGAAGCGGCGCGCGATCTCGCGCGTCATCTCGACGTGCGGCACCTGGTCCTCGCCGACCGGCACGAGCGAGCCGCGATACAGCAGGATGTCGGCGGCCATCAGCACCGGATAGCCGAGGAAGCCGTAGGTGGACAGATCCTTGTCCTTCAGCTTCTCCATCTGCTCCTTGTAGGTCGGCACGCGTTCGAGCCAGCCGAGCGGCGTGCTCATGCCGAGCAGCAGCGCGAGTTCCGCATGCTCGGGCACCTTGCTCTGGATGAACAGCGTCGCCTGCGCCGGGTCGATGCCCGACGCGAGCCAGTCGATCAGCACGTCCCACACGTTCTTCTCGATGACCTCGGGCGTCTCGTAGTGCGTCGTCAGCGCATGCCAGTCGACGACGCAGAAGAAGCACGGGTACTCGGACTGCAGCTTCACCCAGTTTTTCAGCACGCCGTGGTAATGACCGAGGTGCAGCGACCCGGTGGGTCGCATGCCGGAGAAAATACGTTCTGGGAACATGATTGTCGTTAGAAAAGCGAGGCGAAGGGAGACAGGACGGCGCTCAGGACGGCGTAGCCGACGTTGACGAGCGGACGCAGCCAGAAATTCGTCAGCACGCCCGTCGTGACGAGCACGAGGACGATGATGAAACCGTACGGCTCGATGCGCGACAGCGCGATCGATTGCCTGGTCGGCAGCAGCGCCGCCAGGATGCGGCCGCCGTCGAGCGGCGGCAGCGGAAACAGGTTCAGCACGCCGAGCACGAGGTTCGCGCTGACGCCGGCGAACGCCATCCGCGTGAAGAACGGCTCGTCGATGCCGACGGCCGGCAGCACGAGGGTCAGCAGGCCCCAGACCAGCGCCTGCACGAAGTTGCAGGCCGGCCCCGCGAGCGCGACCCACAGGCTGCCCCAGCGCGGATTGCGCAGGTTGCCGAACGACACCGGCACCGGCTTCGCATAGCCGAACAGGAACGCGCCGCCGGTCAGGAAGTACATCGCGAGCGGAATCGCGATCGTGCCGAGCGGGTCGATGTGGCGCATCGGATTGAACGACACGCGTCCCATCGCGTAGGCGGTGTTGTCGCCGAGCAGGCGCGCGGCGTAACCATGCGCGGCCTCGTGCAGCGTGATCGCGAAGATCACGGGCAGCGCGTAGACGGCGATGGTCTGTATCAGGGAAGCATCCATATCGCGTTATTGTAACAAGCGCACTCGCGCAAAAATGGCACGACACATCATGCGGCCGAAAGCCCGAACGGTTCGAGCGCGCCGCGCCCCGCGCGGACGAGTTCGGGCGCATCGCCGGTCAGGTCGATCACCGTCGACGGTTCGCGCGGACACGCACCGCCGTCGATCACGAGGTCGACCTGCTTCTCGAGCCGCGTGCGGATTTCTTCGGGATCGTTCAGCGGTTCGTCGTCCGGCGGCAGGATCAGCGTCGTGCCGAGCAGCGGCTGGCCAAGCGACTCCAGCAGCGCGAGCGTGATCGCGTGATCGGGCACGCGCAACCCGATCGTCTTGCGCGACGGGTGCGACAGCCGGCGCGGCACCTCCTTCGTCGCCTGCAGAATGAACACGTACGGGCCCGGCGTCACCGACTTGATCTGCCGATACTGGCGATTGTCGACCATCGCGAAGTTGGCGAGCTCCGACAGGTCGCGCACGAGCAGCGACAGATGCTGCTTCTCGTCGAGGCCGCGAATCCGGCGCACGCGCTCGACCGCATCCTTGTCGTCGAGATGGCACGCGAGCGCATAGCTCGAATCGGTCGGCATCGCGATCACGCCGCCCTTGCTGACGATCTCCACCGCCTGCTTGATCAGGCGCGGCTGCGGATTATCCGGATGAATCCTGAAGAACTGGGACATGGGGACACGTAAAGAGGGAGAAGTCGGATGCGCATCGGCGGCAACGCGGGCGGCCGAAGCCGCCCGGCGTCAGAGCCAGCGCTCCCAGACCGGCGTCAGGTCGGGCGGCAACGGCGGCAGGCCGCCGAGCTCGATGCGGCCCTCGCCCGGCGCGTGGAAGTCCGAGCCGCGCGACACCTCGAAACCGAAGCGGCGCGCGACGTCCGCGTATTCGCGGTACTGGTCGGGCGTGTGACTGCCCGTGACGACCTCGATCGCGCGACCGCCGAGATCGATGAACTCGCCGAAAAACGCGTCGAATTCGACCGGCGTATAGCGATAGCGGCCCGGATGCGCGACCACCGCTTCGCCGCCCGCCGCACGGATCCAGCCGACCGCGTCGGACAAGGACGCCCAGCGATGCGGGACGAAGCCGGGCTTGCCGTCGCCGAGCAGGCGGTCGAACACGTCGGTCGTCGATTCGGCGTGGCCGTTCTCGACGAGAAAGCGCGCGAAGTGCGTGCGCGAGATCAGATCGGGATTCGATACGTATTTCAGCGCGCCTTCGTACGCGCCGGGTATGCCGAGCGTCGCGAGCTGCTCCGCGATCGCCAGCGCGCGCGCCGCGCGGCCGTGGCGGGTGCGGTACAGGCCGTCGACCAGCGCCGGATGGGCGGGATCGATGTGCAGACCGACGATGTGCACGGTGCGCGATGCCCACGTGACCGAAATCTCCACGCCGCTCAGATAGCGCATGCCGAGCGCTTCCGCCTCGCTGCGTGCCGCCGCCTGGCCGCCGATCTCGTCGTGGTCGGTCAGCGCCCACAGGGTCACGCCGCCCGCATGCGCGCGGCGCGCGACGTCGGCAGGCGACAGCAACCCGTCGGAAACATTGGAATGGCAGTGGAGATCGGCGTTCATCGTCGGCATGGCAGGTAAGGCCTCATTCTACTGCAACGCGGCAATTGCGCCGCCCGCCTGCCGTGCCGGCGCCGCCACGCGCCTACGCGCAGAACGCCTCGATCAGCGACGCGATCTGCTCGGGCTGGTCGTGATGCACCATGTGGCCGGCATCCTCGACGAGCTTCTCGCGCCAGTCGGGGAACGCGTCGAAGCGCGCCTTGAATTCGGGCAGCGGGATGTCGCCGGCGAGGTGCGCGAGCGTCGGCGAATTGACGGCCTCGACGTGCAGCACCTTCGCGCGCACCTGCTTCCAGATGGCCATCACTTCGTCGAGCCGGTACAACAGCGGGCCCGGCATCTTGTGCGCCGGGTCGGCCAGCAGGTGGTAAAGGCCGTCGTCGCCGCGTTTCGACCAGTGCGCGGCGAGAAACGCGGCGCGGCGCGGGTCGAGCCGCGGATTGGTCTTGATCAGGCGCGCCGCCACGTCGTCGAGGGACGCGTACGGCCGCAGCGCGGGCGGCTCGCGCAGCTCGTCGAGCCAGCCGCGCAGCCGGCGCGGCGCCTGTTCGGCGCGGGCCGGCGCAAGCCCGAACCCCTCGAGGTCGACCACGCGCCGCACCCGTTCCGGCCGCGCGCCGGCATACAGACACACGACGTTCGCGCCCATGCTGTGTCCGACCAGATTGACCTCGCCGGTCGGCGCATAGCGGTCGACGAGCGCATCGAGATCGCCCAGGTACTCGTGGAACCAGTAATGGCCGCCGCCCTGCCGCGCGACCGGCCAGTCGGACAGCCCGAAGCCGCGCGCGTCGGGCGCGATCACCTGCCAGTCGCCCGCGAGCGCGTCGACGACGAACTGGAACGACGCCGCAACGTCCATCCAGCCGTGCAGCATGAACAGCGTCGGCGCATCGGGCCGGCCCCAGCGCCGCACATGCAGCTGGACGCCGCGCACCGTGACGAAATCGGAAACAGAACTCGAGGCACTCATCGCAGCCGCCAAAAAAAGAATGGTCGTTCGATTATAGCGGCGACAGTCCGGTTCCGGCGGCCGGCAATCGAAGTACCGCTCTAGTGGCAAGGTCGTCCCGGGGCCCGCCGGCAGCATGCCGTCGATCGGCCGTGCGAGCCGGCCGGCAGCCACCAAGGACGCACCCGAACGCGTGGTCCGGCTAAGGCGCGGGACGTCCGTCCGCCGCGTCCTGCTCGGCCAGTTCGTCGAGTTCGGCTTGCTCGAAGCCCGCGTCGCGTCGCGCATCGAAATTGAACGGGCCGCGCAGCCGCGGCGCGTGGTATTGCTCGGCGAGCTGCCGATAAGTCGGTACGGGATCGCGGCCGGCTGCGTCGCACAAATGGCGGAACCAGCGGTTGCCGATCGCGACGTGGCCGATTTCGTCGCGCAGGATCACGTCCAGGATCGCGGCCGACGCATCGTCGCCCGCCTGCACGAGCCGTGCGCGGATCGGCGGCGACGCATCGAGCCCGCGGGCCTCGAGCGTGCGCGGCACGAGCGCCATGCGCGCCAGCACGTCGTCCTTGGTCCGCTCGCACATCTCCCACAGCCCGTTGTGCGCGGGAAAATCGCCGTATGCGTGCCCGAATGCCGCGAGCCGGTCGGACAGCAGCGTGAAGTGGTAGGCCTCCTCGGTCGCGACCTTCAGCCAGTCCGCATAGAACGCGTCCGGCAGGCCCGCGAAGCGCCAGACCGCGTCGAGCGCCAGGTTGATCGCATTGAACTCGATATGGGCGAGCGCGTGCAGCAGCACGGCGCGCCCTTCCGGCGACCGCATGCTGCGCCGCTCGAGCTGGCGCGGCTCGACGAGCGGCGGCCGCGCCGGGCGGCCGGGCAGACCGGCCGGTTCGCGCAGTCGAAGCGACGGGGCGATCGCGGCCTGCCCGGCCCGCAGCGCATCGTGCAGCGCGCGCACCTGCGCGGCCTTGGCCGCCGGCTCGGCGACACACAGCGCATCGAGCGCCACGCTGCGCACGCAGGCCGGCACCTGGCCGAAAGAAGAAGACACGATGCTCATAAACAGGGACACCTTGCGTACGCGTCGCGGGAGCACAGGCACGCGACGGTTTACAATATGCGTTTGTTCAGCGGCGCCACGCGCCGGGCAAACCGGACGCGCCATTCTACCGGCGCCCATCATCGAAGAGACAAGGAGACTCCGTGACGATCTACAAGCTGGGCGAGACGGCCCCGACGATCCACGAAAGCGTATTCGTCGCCGATACGGCGGCCATCATCGGTAAAGTCGTGCTCGAGGAAAACGCGAGCGTGTGGTTCGGCGCGACGATTCGCGGCGACAACGAGCCGATTACGGTCGGCGCCGGCAGCAACGTCCAGGAAGGCGCGGTCCTGCATACCGACCCGGGCTTTCCGCTGACGATTGCCGAGAACGTGACGATCGGGCACCAGGCCATGCTGCACGGCTGCACGATCGGCGAAGGTTCGCTGATCGGGATTCAGGCGGTGGTCTTGAATGGAGCGGTCATCGGCCGCAACTGTCTGGTCGGTGCCGGCGCGGTCGTGACGGAAGGCAAGACGTTCCCGGACAACTCGCTGATTCTCGGCGCACCGGCGAAAGTCGTGCGCGAGCTGTCGGCCGAAGACGTCGCGCGGCTGCGCGCGAACGCGAAGACGTATGTCGAGCGACGCGCGCATTTCAAGGAGCAACTCGTGCGGATCGGGTGATTCGCACGGATTTCAAGGAAGAAGAGTGAGCGACCAGTTACAGAAATTCATGTTCAATGCGGCGCCCGTGCGCGGCGAGATCGTTTCGCTGCGCAACACGTGGCAGGAAGTACTCACCCGCCGCGACTACCCTGCCCCCGTGCGCACGGTGCTCGGCGAGATGATGGCCGCGTGCGCGCTGCTGTCCGCGAACCTGAAATTTCACGGCACCCTGATCATGCAGATCTTCGGCGACGGGCCGGTCCAGATGCTGGTCGTCCAGTGCGGGTCCGATCTGTCGATGCGGGCCACCGCGAAGTTCTCGGGCGACGCCGCGCAGACGATCGGCGACGACACGCGTTTCGCGGCGCTCGTCAACGCGAGCGGCCACGGCCGCTGCGTGATCACGCTCGATCCGGCCGACAAACTGCCCGGCCAGCAGCCGTACCAGGGCATCGTGCCGCTGAACGGCGTCGACGGCCCGCTCGAATCGGTGTCGCAAGTACTCGAGCACTACATGCATCACTCGGAGCAGCTCGACACGCGGCTGTGGCTCGCCGCCGATCGCGACCGCGCGGTCGGCATGCTGCTGCAGAAGCTGCCGGGCGACGGCGGCATCGTGCCGCGCAACGCCGAAACCGATATCGACACGTGGGAGCGCGTGTGCACGCTCGGCGGCACGCTGTCCGCGAAGGAACTGCTCGAGGTCGAACCGGAAGTGGTGTTCCGCCGGCTGTTCTGGCAGGAAAACGTGCAGCACTTCGAACCGGCCGGCACGCGCTTCCAGTGCTCGTGCTCGCGCGAGAAGGTCGGTGCGATGCTGCGCATGCTCGGTCGCGAAGAAGTCGACAGCGTGATCGTCGAGCGCGGCCACGTCGAGATCCACTGCGAGTTCTGCAACCAGCGCTACGAGTTCGATCCGGTCGACGTCGCGCAGCTGTTCGCGGCGCCCGGCATCGAAACCGGCATCGCACCCGCGACCGACCAGCGTCACTGAGCCGCGCGCCCGTGCCCGTCACCGGCGCGGCACGGGCGCATAATGACGCACGAGCGCCGCATGCACGGCTCCGGCGCCGGAGGGCCGGCCTTCGGTGCCAGCCGCTTTCCACGGTCGGCGCGCCGCAGGAGAAACACATGAATCGCCCCCGCCCCTTTGGCACCATCCGCAGCATCGTCGTGGCGAGCACGACCGCCGGCACGCTCGCGCTTGCCGGCTGCGCGATGCCGCCGCCGAGTTCCACGATCCTGAGCCGCCTGCCCGAACCGAGCGCGTCGGGTGGCCAGCCGCCGGTGCTGTCGAGCGCCGAACGCAAGCGTTATGACGAGATCGACCAGCAGGTCCTGCGCGAGCAGAACAGCGCGATGGCGGCCGAAGCGGCCGCACGCGCGTGGGCCTATTACTCGCCGCCGCCCGTGACGGTCTACGGCGGATACTACGGCGGTTGGGGCAATCGCTGGGGCACGGGCATCGGTTACGGCTATCCGGGCTGGTGGTGGTGAGCACGCATCGCCCCGACCGATTGAAAACTGGCAGGAAATAAAAAAGCGCGGCATTTCCCGCGCTCTTTCAATGCATTCGACGTATCGCGCTCAGTGATGCGCCGCCTTGCCCTTGTCGCCGCCATGATGGCGCGACGGCTTCGCGATCGACTGCGGATTCGGCACGACCCGCACGGGCGCCGCGGAGACGGCGCCGCGCGTCGACGTATTCGACGGCGTGTTGTTCGGCGGCCCCGCAGGCGCATTCGGCGACACGAACTGCACGAATACTTCGCCGTCCTTCACCATGCCCATCTCGTAGCGCGCACGCTCCTCGATCGCCGCGGTGCCGCTCTGCAGATCCTGCACTTCGCCGGCGGTGCGCTCGTTGCGCAGCTTCTCGTCCGCGTTCTTCTGGAGCTGGTCGTCGAGCTGCTGACGCAATTCGTGCACCCGCAGCCAGCCGCCGTGTCCCCACCATAGGGGGTACTGAATGAGCGCCAGCAAGGCAATCAGGACGACAGTGACAAGCCGCATGTAAGAGACGCAGATATAAGAAGCGCCGCTCCGCGCACAGGCACAGAGCGGCGTCGAGATGACGAACCCGATAGTAGCGCGTTAGCGCAGGTTATAGAAAGCCGATTTGCCCGGGTAGCTCGCGATGTCGCCGAGATCTTCCTCGATGCGCAGCAACTGGTTGTACTTCGAGATGCGGTCGCTGCGCGACAGCGAACCCGTCTTGATCTGACCAGCGTTCAGGCCGACCGCGATGTCCGCGATCGTCGAATCTTCCGTTTCGCCCGAGCGGTGCGAGATCACGGCCGTGTAGCCCGCGCGCTTCGCCATTTCGATCGCCGCGAACGTTTCGGTCAGCGTACCGATCTGGTTGATCTTGATGAGGATCGAGTTCGCGATGCCCTTCTCGATGCCTTCCTTCAGGATGCGCGTGTTCGTGACGAACAGGTCGTCGCCGACGAGTTGCACCTTCTTGCCGAGGCGGTCGGTCAGCAGCTTCCAGCCGTCCCAGTCGCTTTCGTGCATGCCGTCCTCGATCGACACGATCGGGAACTTGTCGGCGAGCGTCGCGAGGTAGTCGGTGAATTCGGCCGACGACAGTTGCAGGCCTTCGCCCGCGAGCTGGTACTTGCCGTCGTGGTAGAACTCGGATGCCGCGCAGTCGAGCGCGAGCAGCACGTCTTCGCCCGCACGGTAGCCGGCCTTCTCGATCGCCTGCAGGATCGTCGACAGGCACTCGTCGTTGCTGCCGAAGTTCGGTGCGAAACCGCCTTCGTCGCCAACCGCCGTGCTCATGCCGCGGTCGCTCAGGATCTTCTTCAGCGCGTGGAACACTTCCGCGCCGCAACGCAGCGCTTCACGGAACGTCGGCTGGCTGACCGGGACGATCATGAATTCCTGGATGTCCAGGCTGTTGTTCGCGTGCGCGCCGCCGTTGACGATGTTCATCATCGGCACCGGCAGTTGCATCGCGCCCGACCCGCCGAAGTAGCGGTACAGCGGCAGGCCGGCTTCTTCGGCGGCGGCCTTCGCGACGGCCATCGACACGGCCAGCATCGCGTTCGCGCCGAGGCGCGACTTGTTGTCGGTGCCGTCCAGCTCGAGCAGCGTCTTGTCGAGGAACGCCTGTTCCGACGCGTCGAGGCCCATGATGGCTTCGGAGATTTCGGTGTTGATGTGCTCGACCGCCTTCAGCACGCCCTTGCCGTTGTAGCGGCCGGCTTCGCCGTCGCGCAGTTCGATCGCTTCACGCGAGCCGGTGGACGCGCCCGACGGCACCGCCGCGCGGCCCATCGTGCCCGATTCGAGCAGCACGTCGCATTCGACGGTGGGGTTGCCGCGCGAATCCAGAATCTCGCGGCCGATGATATCTACGATTGCACTCATGGGTTTCCTCTGAGAATGACGATGGATTCTTCAAACTGCGACGGCGGGCGCGCCGGAACCGCTTTCGCTACAGACGCGCAAAGCCGTCGCAAGGTTCATTCGATCTTTAATTGAAATCGTTTTCCAGGAACGGGTTGCGCTTCACCGCCTGGTCGAGCGTGACGAGCGTCTCCAGCAACGCACCCATCCGGTTCAGCGGCACCGCGTTCGGGCCATCGGACTTCGCCTCGGCCGGATTCGGATGCGTTTCCATGAAGAGGCCCGCGACGCCCGTCGCGACCGCCGCACGTGCGAGCACCGGCACGAATTCGCGCTGGCCGCCCGAGCTCGTGCCCTGCCCGCCCGGCAACTGCACCGAGTGGGTCGCATCGAACACGACCGGCGCGTTCGTCTCGCGCATGATCGCGAGCGAACGCATGTCCGACACGAGATTGTTGTAGCCGAACGAGACGCCGCGCTCGCACGCCATGAAGCGGTCTTCCGACAGACCGGCTTCACGTGCGGCGTCGCGCGCCTTGTCGATCACGTTCTTCATGTCGTGCGGCGCGAGGAACTGGCCCTTCTTGATGTTGACGGGCTTGCCCGAGCGCGCGCACGCATGGATGAAATCGGTCTGACGGCACAGGAACGCCGGCGTCTGCAGCACGTCGACGACCGACGCGACCTGCTCGATCTCGTCGATCGAATGCACGTCCGTCAGCACCGGCAGGCCGAGCTGGCGCTTCACCTCGGACAGGATCCGCAGGCCCTCGTCCATTCCGAGGCCGCGAAACGATTTGCCCGAGCTGCGGTTTGCCTTGTCGTAGGACGACTTGTAGATGAACGGAACGTTCAGCTTCTCGCAGATCTCCTTCAGGCGGCCGGCCGTGTCGATCGTCATTTGCTCCGATTCGACGACGCAGGTACCCGCGATCAGGAAGAAAGGCTTGTCGAGACCGACCTCGAAATCGCACAGCTTCATGCTTGCACTCCGCGCGCTTGCTTGTTGGCGAGCGCGGCTTCGACGAACGACTTGAACAGCGGATGACCGTCACGCGGCGTGGACGTGAATTCCGGGTGGAACTGGACGCCGACGAACCACGGGTGCATCGAGCGCGGCAGCTCCATCATTTCCGGCAGATCCTCGCTCGGGGTACGGGCGCTGATGATAAGGCCGCCGGCTTCGAGCTGGGGCACGAAGCGGTTATTGACTTCATAACGGTGGCGATGGCGCTCGTTCACGTCCTTGCCGTAGATTTCTTCCGCCATCGTGCCCGGCTTGATCGGGCAGCGCTGCGAACCCAGGCGCATCGTGCCGCCGAGGTCGGATTCCTCGGTGCGCGTCTCGACCTTGCCTTCGCGGTCGTACCATTCGGTGATCAGCGCGACCACGCGCTCCGGCGTGTCCGGATCGAATTCCGTGCTATTCGCCTGCTTCAGGCCGACGACGTCGCGCGCGAATTCGATCACCGCGAGCTGCATGCCGAGGCAGATGCCGAGGTACGGCACCTTCGACTCGCGCGCATAGCGGACCGCCGCGATCTTGCCTTCCGTGCCGCGACGGCCGAAGCCGCCCGGCACCAGCACGGCGTCGAGGTGCTTCAGGCTGTCGACGCCGTTCGTCTCGAGCTCTTCCGAATCGATGTACTCGATGTTGACCCTGGTCGACGTGTGGATCGACGCATGGCGCAGCGCCTCGATCAGCGACTTGTACGACTCGGTCAGGTCGACGTACTTGCCGACCATGCCGATCGTCACTTCGTGCTGCGGGTTCTCGAGCTTTTCGACGAGCGTCGACCACATGCTCAGGTCGGCGTCCTTCGGCGACAGCTTCAGCTCTTCGCAGATGATCCGGTCGAGGCCCTGGTCGTGCAGCATCTGCGGAATCTTGTAGATGCTGTCGGCGTCCCACACCGAGATCACCGCGTCTTCGGGCACGTTCGAGAACATCGAGATCTTCTTCGATTCGTCGTCGGGGATGCGGCGATCCGCACGGCACAGCAGCACGTGCGGCAGGATGCCGATCTCGCGCAGCTTCTGCACGCTGTGCTGGGTCGGCTTCGTCTTCAGCTCGCCGGCCGTCGCGACGTACGGCACGAGCGTCAGGTGCACGAAGCACGCGCTGTTGCGGCCGAGGCGCAGGCTCATCTGGCGCGCGGCCTCGAGGAACGGCAGCGACTCGATGTCGCCGACCGTGCCACCGATCTCGACGATCGCGACGTCCGGCTCGCCGCAGGTGGCCGATGCCGCCCCGCGCTCGATGAACGCCTGGATTTCGTTCGTGATGTGCGGAATCACCTGCACGGTCTTGCCGAGATAGTCGCCGCGGCGCTCCTTGCGGATCACCGATTCGTAGATCTGGCCGGTCGTGAAGTTGTTGGCCTTGCGCATCTTCGTGCTGATGAAGCGCTCATAGTGGCCGAGGTCGAGGTCGGTCTCCGCTCCGTCTTCCGTCACGAACACTTCGCCGTGCTGGAACGGGCTCATCGTGCCGGGGTCGACGTTGATGTAGGGATCGAGTTTGAGGAGGGTGACTTTCAGACCGCGCGATTCGAGGATCGCGGCGAGAGAGGCGGCGGCAATACCCTTGCCGAGGGAAGAAACTACGCCGCCGGTGACGAAAACATATTTGGTCATCGCTGGATGCTCGCGGGAAAAACGGATTATACCGTAAAGCCCGCCCTTCTCTCAGCAATTGACGCGATGATCGCGCCCTTTCGTGCCGACCCGCGCCAACCGTGCGCGACGGCGCGAACCGGCCGGCCCGCCGGCGCCGCGCGCATGCGCCGGCGGTCGTTCCGTCCGCCGGACCCAGCGTCAGGCGCGCCTCGCGATCGGCGCGCCGGCCTGCGAAGCGCAACCCTCTTCCGCCTTCAGCGAATTCAGCATCCGCTGCAATGCGCGGGCGGTCTCGATCGGCCGCTCCATCGGGAACAGGTGGCTCCCTTCGATCCATTCGATGCGCCCGCGCGTCGCGCGGCGCGTCGCGTCGAGCCCGACCTGCCGGACCTCGCGCGAGCGCGTGCCGGCGAGAAAGCCGAGCGGCACCGGCGCGCCGTGCGCGAGCCGCGGGCCGAGCGTGTGCGGCAGCGTCCTGTAGATCAGGTACTCGACCTGACGGTCGAACGCCAGCGCGCGTTCGCCGTCGGCGCCGGCCTGCGGGATCCCGTGGTCGATATAGTCGGCGAGCATCCGTTCGTCCCAGCGCGCGAACGCGGGCTTCTCCCGAAAGTGCCGCCAGACTTCGTCGCGGCTCGTCCAGCGTGTGCGCCGGTTGCGCGTGGCCGCGGCCGGCGACAGCCGCTCGTCGAGCCCCGCCCACTGGCTCGCGCGCAGCGCGCCGGCACGCCAGCCCGCGATGATCGGCGAATCGATCATCACGACGCCGCGCACCCACTGCGGCTTCTTCAGCGCGGCCATCAACGACAGGTAGCCGCCGAGCGAATGGCCGACGAGCCAGACCGGGCGCTCGTAGCGGCTGCCGATGTCGTCGAGCAGTTGCTCGACGAGATGCGGCCAGTCGCGCGTCACGGGGTAGCGGCGGTCGTGACCGATCCGTTCGATGTAGCGCAGCTCGTAGTCGTCGGCCAGTTCGGCGAAGATCGTCCGGTATGTCGACGCCGGGAAGCCGTTCGCATGCGAGAAGTGGAGGATGTCCTTCAAATGCCGATGTCTCCTTTGTCGACGGGAGCGGGTGCTTCGGCACGCGCTCCCGTCCCATGCTTCGCGATCGACGGAAGCGGGCGCTTCGGCGCTTGCGCCGATCCCGTGCTTCGTATTCTGTCGGAACCGTGCTTCGGCACGCTACGCTGGCCCCGCGCCTTCCGTCCGGACAAGCCGGCCTTCTCCGCGCTTACCGGTCCATCCAGTACCGGCGCCGTTCGTCGCGATAGCGCGCGAAGGTAAACCCGGCGCCCGCCGGCGCGACGTCGAACCGCACGGCGCCGTCGCGATCGGTGCGCGGCAGCGGAATCCCACGCGCCTCGTAGCGGGCGAGCACGGTCCGGTGCGGATGCCCGAAACGATTGCGATAGCCTACAGGAAATACCGCGACGCGCGGCCCGACCGAATCGAGGAAAGGCTCGACCGACGACGTGCGGCTGCCGTGGTGCGGCACGACCAGGATCTGCGCGGCCAGCGCGTCGCGCGCATCGGCCACCAGCCGGCGCTCGGCGGCGGCCTCGATGTCGCCCGTCAGCAGTGCCGACGTGCCGCCCGCATCGATGCGCAGCACACACGATTGGCCGTTCGACGAACCCGTGCCCACCCCGCCCGGCGGCCACAGCATCGTGAAGACGACGCCGTCCCAGGTCCACCGCTGCCCGGCCGCGCACGGCAGCCGATCGGCCACGCCCGCCGCCTGTGCATCGCGCCACAGCCGGTGCCGCGGCGCAATGCCGGCCAGCAACTGGCGCACGTCGGCGGCCGCATAAACGGCCGCTGCGCCGCCCGCATGATCGGCATCCGCATGACTGAGCACGAGCGAATCGATCGTCGCGATGCCGCGCGCCCGCAACGCCGGCGCGACGATCCGCGTACCGGCGTGGGACGACTCCGCACCCGGCCCCGCATCGAACAGCAAGGCCCGCCGCGCCGTTTCGACCAGTACCGCCGCGCCCTGCCCGACGTCGAGCACGGTCAGCCGGAAGCCGCCCGCCGGCGGCGCATCCGGCGCTGGCGCGACGAGCGGCAGCCACGTCAGCGGCGCCGCCCAGCGCAGCGGCCAGCCGCGCGGCATCAGCGCCCACGCGACACCCACGCATGCCAGCACCAGCACCGGCCAGTCGGGCATGCGCAGCCAGAACACGCCGGCCGGCCAATCGGCCAGGTGCCCGAGCAGCGTCATCATCGGCGCGAGCGCCGCATGCGCAAGCCGAAAGGCAGCCGCGTCGAGCGGCGGCGGCAACGCGATGCCGGCCAGCACGACCGGCGTCACGACCGAGCTGACCCACGGAATCGCGAACGCATTGCCGAACGGCCCCGACAGGGAAATCTGCGCGAACCATGCGGCGGTGAGCGGCGCGAGCCCGATCGTCACCGCGTACTGCACGCGCGTCGCCTCGGCGACGCGGCGCCGGCAGCGTGTCGCCCACGCATGCAACCGGCTCCGCGAGCCGGTCGCGCCGCTCTCCGCGCCCGCTTCGTCGAGCTCGTCGGCCTCGCGCACCGCGCGCCAGCCGGCGACGGCCAGCAGGATTACCGCGACCGCACCGAACGACAGCCAGAACCCGGCCGACAGCACGGCCCACGGGTCGGCGAGCAGCACGCCGCCGAGCGCCACGCACAGCACCGCCGACGTCGGCACGCTGCGGCCGGCCAGATACGCGATGCCGCCGCCCGCGATCATCCACCACGCGCGCTGTGCCGGCACGTTGAAGCCGGCGAGCGCGGCGTAGCCGGCCGCCGCAGCCAGCGCGGCGAGCGCGGCCGCGTACGGCGCCGGCAGCACGAGCGTCGCGGCCCGTCCGTGCCAGCGCACGCGGCGCCAGACCATCGAGACGAGCCAGCCGGCGATCGCGCCGACCAGCCCGACATGGAGACCGGAAATCGCGACCAGATGGCTCGTGCCCGTGTTGCGCAGCACGCGCCAATCGTCGTCGCCGATGCCCGACTGGTCGCCGATCGCCAGCGCGGCGACGATGCCGCGATGCGCCGCATCGGTACCGAGCCCCTCGCCGATGCGTGCCCGCAGCATGTCGCGCACCCGATCGATCGATGCACGCCAGCCCGATGCGCGCGCATCGAGCAATACCGCCCGACGCGGCGCACTGACATAGCCGATCGCGCGAATGCCCGCGGCGAGCCACGCCGCCTCGCCGTCGCGCACGCCGGGATTGGCCTCGGCATGCGGACGCTTGAGACGCACGACGAAACGCCAGCGCTGGGCCGCACGCAAATCGGGAAGCGCATCGCGTGTCGCGGATGCGCCATACGCGCGCCACGACAACCGGATCAACGGCGGAAAACGGGTGAGCCCCGCATCGTTCGATTCGACCGCGAACAGCAGCCGCGCACCTGTCTCGTCGACGATGGGCAGCCCGCGGATCACGCCCGTGACGACGATGTCGCGCCCTTCCCACTCGACGGGCAGACTGTCGCGCAGCCGCCATTCGGCCCGCGCGGCCGCATAGCCGAATCCCGCGACGCAGGCCGCGACCGCGCACAACATCCATCCGCCTACGACGACCGCACGCGTGCGCCGACGACGCGCGCACCACGCGCCCAGCGCCGCGCAGGCCGCGAGCACGGCCGCTCCGATCGTCCATGCGATCGCCCCCGGCAACGCCGCCTGCCGCTGCAGCACGACGACGCCGAGCGCGAACGCGATCCACCACACGCGCATTCCGCCTCCTCGTCGACCCGGCGCCGCCCCTGCCCATGCGGCGCCTTCCGGCAACGATTATGCGGACGAAAGCGCGAGTCGCGGCAGCGCGGCGAGCGCGTTAGCCGAAGTGCATAGGGACAATTCGCCGGCATCGAGCCCGCGCAGTTCGGCGAGCACGCCGCCGATGCGCGGCACCTGGTCGGGCGTATTGCGGGATTTGTATGCCCATTCGGGCGCGATGTCGGGCGCGTCGGTCTCGACGACGAGCGCGTCGAGCGGCAATTCGGCGGCGAGCCGGCGGATCTGCCGCGCGCGCGTGAAGGTCACGTTGCCGCCGAAGCCGAGATGCAGCCCCTGCGCAAGATACGCGTCGGCCTGCTGGAAACTGCCGTTGAACGCATGCGCGATGCCGCGCCGTACGCCGAAACGGCGCAGCCCGGCCAGCACGCGGTCCTGCGACTTGCGCACGTGGCAGAGCACCGGCAGATCGAATTCCCGCGCCAGCCTGAGCTGGCCCTGGTAGAAGAACTGCTGCCGGTCTTCGTCGAGGCCCGGCACGAAATAGTCGAGCCCGATCTCGCCGATCGCGACGAAACGCGGATCGTCGAGACTCGCCTCGATCTCCATGCGCAGCCGGTCGAGATCCGCATCGCGCGCTTGCGGCGTATACATCGGATGGATGCCGAGCGCGTACACCGCGCCCGGCGTGCGGTGCGCGAGTTCGCGCACCGTCGTGAAGTTGTCGCGCCCGATGCTCGGGATCACGATGCGCGACACGCCGGCCGCGCACGCAGCCTGCGCGACCGCGTCGCGGTCGGCGTCGAACTCGGCGGCATCGAGATGGCAGTGCGTGTCGATCCACATGGCAGCGGTCCTGCGCCGTTGCGCCGTGCCGGACGAGCCGGCGACCGGCCGCACGCGCGTGGCTTCTTACGCCGGCAGCGCCGGCTCCTCGTGCAGCACCCCGTCGCGCAGCCGCATGATGCGGTCGCAGCGCGCGGCGAGATCGGGATCGTGCGTGACGATCACGAAACTCGTTTCGAGCGTCTCGGACAGCTCTAGCATCAGGTTGAACACCGTGTCGGCCGTCGTGCCGTCGAGGTTGCCGGTCGGCTCGTCGGCGAGCACGCACGCCGGCTTCGTGACCAGTGCGCGCGCAATCGCGACACGCTGCCGCTCGCCGCCCGACAGCTCGCCCGGCCGGTGCTTCGCACGCGGGCCGAGACCGACGCGTTCGAGCATCGCCTGTGCCTGCGCGCGCGCGTCCTCGGTCGTCATCCGGCGGATGCGCAGCGGCATCGCGACGTTGTCGAGCGCCGTGAACTCGGGCAGCAGATGATGGAACTGGTAGACGAAGCCGAGCGCGCGGTTGCGCAGCTCGTTGCGCTCGCGCTCGGCGAGTTGCGTAAACGGCTTGCCGAGCAGCGACACTTCGCCGGCGCTCGGCTCGTCGAGCCCGCCCAGCACGTGCAGCAGCGTGCTCTTGCCGGAGCCCGACGCGCCGACGACCGCGAGCTTCTCGCCGCGCCGCACCGTCAGCTCGGTGTTGTTGAGCACCTGCACGTTGAAGCCGCCCTGCACGAACGCCTTCGTGATCCCGCGCGCCTGAAGCACGTATTCCTGCATACCTGCCGAATCCTGTCTGTTGTGTTGTCGTGAATCCGCGAATGCGGTCGCGCGGTCATTCATAGCGGAGCGCCTCCGCGGGCTTCACCTTCGCGCCGCGCCAGCTCGGATAGAGCGTGGCGACGGCCGACAGCGCGAACGCGATCAACCCGATCCGGATCACGTCGCTCGCGACGAGTTCGGACGGCAGTTCGCTGATGAAGTACACGGACGGCGGCAGGAACTGCACGCCGAACAGGTGCTCGATCATCGGGATCAGCCACGGGATGCTCCATGCGATCAGGCAGCCGAGCGCGACGCCGGACGCGGTGCCGACGAAGCCGATCGTCACGCCCTGCACGACGAAGATCTTCATGATCGACCCCGGCTGCGCGCCGAGCGTGCGCAGGATCGCGATGTCGGCCTGCTTGTTGGTCACCGTCATCACGAGCGACGACACGAGGTTGAACGCGGCCACCGCGATGATCAGCGTGAGGATGATGAACATCATCCGCTTCTCGATCTGCACGGCCGAGAACCAGGTCTTGTTCTGCTGGGTCCAGTCGCGAATGTACAGGCTGCCCGACAGCGTATGCGACAGCTCGACCGCGACCTGCGGCGCCTTCTGCATGTCGGTGAGCCGCAGCCGCACGCCGGTCGGCGCGCTCATCCGGAACAACGCCTCGGCGTCGCGGATGTTGATCATCGCGAGCGTGCTGTCGTATTCGTAGTGGCCCGATTCGAACACGCCGACGACCGTGAACTGCTTCAGGCGCGGCATCATGCCGGCCGGCGTGATCGACCCTTCGGGCGCGACGAGCGTGACCTTGTCGCCGACCGTCACGCCGAGGTTGCCGGCGAGCGCGTCGCCGAGCACGATGCCGAACTGGCCCGGCACGAGCGCATCGAGCTTGCCTGCCTTCATGTCCTTGCCGATGTCCGACACCTGCGGTTCGAGCGACGGCTCGATCCCGCGCAGCATCACGCCGCTCACCGAGTCCTGGCGCGTGAGCAGCGCCTGCGCGTCGACGTACGGCGCCGCGCCGATCACCGACGGATTGCGGCGCGCTTCCTGCGCGGTCAGTTGCCAGTCGGGCATCGAACCCGTCGGCGAGAACACCTCGACGTGCGCGAGCACCGACAGCATGCGGTCGCGCACTTCCTTCTGGAAGCCGTTCATCACCGACAGCACGACGATCAGCGCCGCGACGCCGAGCGCGATCCCGAGCATCGAGACGAGCGCGATGAAGGAAATGAAGCCGTTGCCGGTCGTGCGTTTGCCGGCGCGCGTGTAGCGCCAGCCGATTTGCCATTCGTACGGAAGTTTCAAGCGAATCCTTTCTGCTGGTTACGGCGGGGATGGCGGCCCGCGGCCGGACCGCCATCCGGCGGCAGCCGCCCGGGCGCGAGCGAAAAAACGGTCGCCGGACGCGAACGGGCCGTCGGCCGGCCCGATCACGCGCGCAGTTTGCCATACAATGCGCACCATCATGCACGACCGACGCCTCCATTTTCTCGTTCCGTTCGCGCTGCCGTCGGCGGCCGATGCGGCCTCGTCCCTGCACACGCTGGACAGCCCCGCGCTCCAAAAGTTGCTCGCCCGCGCGAGCCTCGTCGAGCGCGTGGCCGGCGAGGACTTCCAGCGCACGCTGCCGCACGAACGCTGGCTGGCAAGCCGGTTCGGCGCCACGCAAGGCAACGCCGCGGACGAGGCGCCGCTCGCGCCCTACATGCTGCTGGCCGACGGCGGCGATCCCGGCGCGCATGCATGGGCGTGCGTCGAGCCCGTGCACGTCGAAATCGCGCACGATCACCTGGTGCTCGTCGATCCGGCCGCCCTCGCGCTCGACGACGGCGACGCAGCCGCGCTGCTCGCGGTCGCGCGGCCGCTGATCGAGGAGATGGGCGTGCGGCTCGAAGCGCCGAACCCGGCGCGCTGGTATCTGTCGAGCGACCAGCTTGCGCGCCTCGCCGGCGCCGCGCCGCTGCGCGCCAGCGGCCGCAACATCGAGATCTGGCTGCCCCACGAGGCACATACGGGCGAGCGCTCGCGGATGTGGATGAAACTGCAGAACGAAGTACAGATGGCGTGGTTCCAGCATCCGGTGAACGAAGCCCGCGAGGCCCGCGGGCTGCCAGCCGTCAATTCGATCTGGTTCCATGCACAGGGCACGCTGAAGCCGGTCGGCAAGCCGTTCGCGCGCGTGCTGTCCGCGTCGCCCGCCGCACTCGGCCTCGCACGCGCCGCGCAATCCGAAGCCGGCCGCCCGCCCGCGACGTTCGGCGCGCTGCCGGCCGCCGATGGCGCGACGCTCGTCGAGCTGCCGGCGCTGACCACCCCGTTCATCGAGCAGGACTGGGCGCGCTGGCACGACGGGCTCGCCGCGCTCGAGCGCGACTGGTTCGCGCCGGCGCTCGCCGCGCTGCAGAACGGCGAGTTGGCGGCCGTCGATTTCACGCTGTGCGGCGACACGAGCTCCGTGACGCTGCATGCGACCCGCGGCGATCTGCGCAAGTTCTGGCGCCGCCGCGCGCTCGCCTCCCTGTTCGAATAACAACGCCAACCCGTATGACCCGGATCGTTACCCGCCCCGTCGCGCCCGCCGACGCCGAAGCGCTCGCGCGCCACGGCCTGCACCCTGTCCTCGCGCGCCTGTACGCGTCGCGCGGCGTGCAGTCGCCCGTCGACATCGAGACCGCGCTCGCGCGCCTCGTGCCGCCCACCGAGCTGAAAGGCTGCGCCGATGCGGCGGTGCTGCTCGCCGACGCGATCGCCGACAAGCGGCGCCTGCTGGTCGTCGCCGACTACGACTGCGACGGCGCGACCGCCTGCGCGGTCGCGGTGCGCGGCCTGCGGATGTTCGGCGCGCAGATCGACTACCTGGTGCCGAACCGCTTCGAATACGGCTACGGCCTCACGCCCGAGATCGTCGAGCTCGCGGCCGCGCGCAAGCCCGACCTGCTGATCACCGTCGACAACGGGATCGCGAGCGTCGCCGGCGTCGAAGCCGCGAACGCGCGCGGCATCGACGTGCTCGTGACGGATCACCACCTGCCCGGCGACGCGCTGCCCGCCGCGCGCGCGATCGTCAACCCGAACCAGCCGGGCTGCGCGTTCCCGAGCAAGCACCTCGCCGGCGTCGGCGTGATGTTCTACGTGCTGCTCGCGCTGCGCGCCGAGCTGCGCCGCCGCGGCGCGTTCGCGAGCAAGGAAGCCGAGCCGCGCCTCGACGGCCTGCTCGACCTCGTCGCGCTCGGCACCGTCGCCGACGTCGTGCGGCTCGACGGCAACAACCGCGTGCTCGTCGCGCAGGGGCTGCAGCGCATCCGCAACGGCCGCATGCAGCCGGGCGTCGCCGCGCTGTTCCGCGCCGCCGCGCGCGACGCGCGCACCGCGTCGGGCTTCGACCTCGGCTTCGGCCTCGGCCCGCGCCTGAACGCCGCCGGACGGCTGTCCGACATGTCGCTCGGCATCGAATGCCTGATCACCGACGACATCGGCCGCGCGTGGGACCTCGCGCAGCAGCTCGACGCGATGAACCGCGAGCGCCGCGAAATCGAGGCCGGCATGCAGCAGCAGGCGCTCGCCGATCTCGCCGACGTCGATCCGGCCGACGCGTGCACGATCACGCTGTTCAATCCCGCGTGGCACCAGGGCGTGATCGGCATCGTCGCCGGCCGGCTCAAGGAAAAATTCCACCGCCCGTCGTTCACGTTCGCGCATGCCGACGACGAAGGCAAGCGGGTCAAGGGGTCCGGCCGGTCGATCGCGGGCTTTCACCTGCGCGACGCGCTCGACCTCGTCTCGAAACGCGAACCGGACCTGATCGTCGCGTTCGGCGGCCATGCGATGGCGGCCGGCCTCACGCTCGACACCGAAAACGTGCCGCGCTTCGCGGCCGCGTTCGAAGCCGTCGCGCGCGAATGGCTGTCCGACGACGCGCTCGCCCGCGTGATCGAGACCGACGGCGAACTCGAGGACGCGTACTTCACGCCGCAGTTCGTCGGCCTGCTCGACGAGGCCGTCTGGGGACAAGGGTTTCCGGCCCCGCTTTTCTCGGGGGAATTCGACGTCGTGTCGCAGTCGCTCGTGAAGGAAAAGCACCTGAAGCTGCAGCTTGCGCGCGGCCGCCAGCGCTTCAATGCGATCTGGTTCAACCACACCGAGCCGCTGCCGGCGAGCGCGCTGGTCGCGTACCGGCTCGTCGCCGATACGTGGAACGGCGTCACGCGCGTCCAGTTGGTCGTCGAACACGCGGCCGGCTGAGCACGCCGCCCGGCCCGCGACGCGCCGCCGCACACGTGCGCGCCGCGCCGGACGGGGCCGTCGACACGCGTGCAGGCACCGTTTGCGTCACCGGGCAACCCTGCCGATCGGCTATAATTCCGCTTTTTTACGAAGCCGGAACAGCGAACGATCATGGAAGCGGAACGTCTCAACGCGATCGAAAGCTCCCTGCTCGACCTGCGCAATCGCGCGGGCGAGCTTCGGGGGTATCTTTGACTACGACGCCAAAGCTGCGCGTCTGACCGAAGTCAACAAGGAACTCGAAGACCCGAACGTCTGGAACGATTCGAAGAACGCCCAGGCGCTCGGCCGCGAGAAGAAGCTGCTCGAAGGCGTCGTCATGACGCTCACCGCGCTCGATAGCGACCTGCGCGACGCGCTCGACCTGTTCGAGCTGGCACGCGAGGAAGGCGACGAGGATACGCTGCTCGCGTCGGAGGAAGACGCCGCGAAGCTCGAAGCGCGCGTCGGCGACATCGAGTTCCGCCGGATGTTCTCGAACCCGGCCGATCCGAACAACTGCTTCATCGACATCCAGGCCGGCGCCGGCGGCACCGAGGCATGCGACTGGGCGTCGATGCTGCTGCGCCAGTACCTGCGCTACTGCGAACGCAAGGGCTTCAAGGCCGAGGTACTCGAAGAGTCCGACGGCGACGTCGCCGGCATCAAGAACGCGACGGTCAAGGTCACGGGCGAATACGCATACGGCTTCCTGCGTACCGAAACGGGCATCCACCGCCTCGTGCGCAAGTCGCCGTTCGACTCGTCGGGCGGCCGTCACACGTCGTTCTCGTCGGTGTTCGTCTATCCGGAAATCGACGACTCGATCGAAGTCGAGATCAACCCGGCGGACCTGCGCATCGACACGTACCGCGCGTCGGGCGCGGGTGGCCAGCACATCAACAAGACCGACTCCGCGGTGCGGATCACGCACATGCCGACGGGGATCGTCGTGCAGTGCCAGAACGACCGCTCGCAGCACCGCAACCGCGCCGAAGCGATGGCGATGCTGAAGTCGCGCCTGTACGAAGTCGAAATGCGCAAGCGCCAGGCCGAGCAAGACAAGCTCGAATCGAGCAAGACCGATGTGGGCTGGGGCCACCAGATCCGCTCGTACGTGCTCGACCAGAGCCGCGTGAAGGACCTGCGCACGAACGTCGAAATGAGCAACACGCGGGCGGTGCTCGACGGCGACCTCGACGACTTCATCAGCGCGAGCCTCAAACAGGGCGTGTAAGCGCCGCGGCGCGGCCTGTCCGCGCCGCCCTTTCCGTTCGCGTTGCCGCACCCCACTCCGAATTCCGACCATCATGACCGAATCGACCCAAACGCAGCCCGCCGTCACGGCGGACGACAACCAGATCATCGCCGAGCGCCGCGAGAAGCTGCGCGCGTTGCGCGAGCAAGGCGTCGCCTATCCGAACGACTTCCGGCCCGAGCACCACGCAGCCGACCTGCAGGCCAAATTCGCCGATTCGGACAAGGCCGCGCTCGAAGCGAACCCGGTCGAGGTGTCGGTGGCCGGCCGCATGATGCTCAAGCGCGTGATGGGCAAGGCGAGCTTCGCGACGGTGCAGGACGGGTCGGGCCAGATCCAGTTCTTCGTGACGCCGAACGACGTCGGCGCCGACACCTACGACGCGTTCAAGAAGTGGGACCTCGGCGACATCGTCGCCGCGCGCGGCGTGCTGTTCCGCACCAACAAGGGCGAGCTGTCGGTCCAGTGCAAGGAGCTGCGCCTGCTGTCGAAGGCGCTGCGGCCGCTGCCGGACAAGTTCCACGGCCTGTCCGACCAGGAAATGCGCTACCGCCAGCGCTACGTCGACCTGATCGTCACGCCGGAAACGCGCGACACGTTCCGCGCCCGCACGAAGACGATCGCGTCGATCCGCAAGTTCATGGACAACGCCGAGTTCATGGAAGTCGAGACGCCGATGCTGCACCCGATCCCGGGCGGCGCGGCCGCGAAGCCGTTCGTCACGCATCACAATGCGCTCGACATGCAGATGTTCCTGCGCATCGCGCCGGAGCTGTACCTGAAGCGCCTGATCGTCGGCGGCTTCGAGCGCGTGTTCGAAATCAACCGCAATTTCCGGAACGAAGGCGTGTCGCCGCGTCACAACCCGGAATTCACGATGATGGAGTTCTACGCCGCGTACACCGACTACCGCTGGCTGATGGACTTCACCGAGCAACTGATCCGCCAGGCGGCGATCGACGCGCTCGGCACCGCGACGATCCAGTACCAGGGCCGCGAGCTCGACCTCGCGAAGCCGTTCCATCGCCTGACGATCACCCAGGCCATCCAGAAGTACGCACCGAACTACACCGACGGCCAGCTGTCGGACGACGCGTTCCTGCGTACCGAACTGAAGCGCCTAGGCGTCGACGTGTCGCAGCCGGCGTTCCTGAACGCCGGCGTCGGCGCGCTGCAGCTCGCGCTGTTCGAGGAAACGGCCGAAGCGCAGCTGTGGGAACCGACGTTCATCATCGACTATCCGGTCGAGGTGTCGCCGCTCGCGCGCGCATCGGACACGGTGCCGGGCATCACCGAGCGTTTCGAGCTTTTCATGACCGGCCGCGAGATCGCGAACGGCTTCTCGGAGCTGAACGACCCGGAAGACCAGGCCGCGCGCTTCAAGAAGCAGGTCGAGCAAAAGGATGCAGGCGACGAGGAAGCGATGTTCTTCGACGCCGATTACATCCGCGCGCTCGAATACGGGATGCCTCCGACGGGCGGCTGCGGGATCGGCATCGACCGTCTCGTGATGCTGCTGACCGACAGCCCGACGATTCGCGACGTGCTGCTGTTCCCGCATCTGCGCCGCGAAGACTGACGCCGTGCCCCCGTATGCGCCGCGCCACGCGGTGCATACGGAGCGGCTTTGTAACCGCGCGTAAATCCTGCCCGCCGGCGTTCGCCGGCTTTCGCTCCTCCCCCGTTTTATTCCCTCGTCGCACCGGCCTTCTCCGGGTTTTCCCGATGGCGCCCGCCGCACCCGTGCTGCAATTCGTTACACCTTGATACGGCGCACCGCTTGGCCGTGGACGACACTCCTGTTGCGTCACCACGCATGACCACGGGACCAGAACGAGGCGCCGGAACGCCAAGTCTGCTCGCTCCCGAGCGTGGGATCCTGCTCCGGCGCAGTGTGCCGATCCGGATCGACATTGGAGAACAAAATGGACAACCAGAATCAGACCACGCCGCAAAAGCAACGCCTCCACCCGCTCATCGCCACCGCGGCCGGCGCCGTCATCGTCGCCAGCCTCGCGGCGACGGCAGCGATCACGGGCGTATTCCCGAAGGCCAGCAGCAGCAATGAACAGAACGGCCAGACCCAGGCCGCGCTGATCGCGTCGCAGCCGGCCGTCGACACGGCCGCGGCTGCCAGCGCCGCACTGGCCGCGCAAGCGCAGCGACAGGCAGCAGAACAGGCCGCCGCCCAGCAGAAGGCCGCCGTCGCGCAAGCCGAACCGAAGCCGGCGCCGCGCCCGGCTGCGCCGCATCGCCATCACACGGCCGCCCCGCAGCCGCCGCAATACGCGCAGCAGCCGTCGGCGCCCGCGCAAACCTACTGCCAGAGCTGCGGCACGGTCGTCGCGATCACGCAGACGCGCACGCCGGGCCAGAGCTCCGGGATCGGTGCGGTCGGCGGCGCGGCCGCCGGCGGCCTGCTCGGCAACCAGTTCGGTCACGGCAACGGCCGCACCGCGATGACGATCATCGGCGCGCTCGGCGGCGGTCTCGCCGGCAACCAGGTCGAGAAGCAGGTGCGCGCGGAAACGGACTATCAAGTGCAAGTGCAGATGGAAAGCGGCGCAACGCGCACGTTCACGTACCACAACCCGCCGCCGTTCGGTCAGGGCCAGCGCGTGCGGATCGAGAACGGCACGCTGGTCGGCGCGTAAGCACCTGCGCGTCATCGCCGACGCCCCCGCCCGCGCATCGTGCGCGGGCAGTCCGCCCAAAACGAAAACGGCTCGCGAGCAAACGCTCACGAGCCGTTTTTCATGGGCGCGGCGTGCGCCGTTGCAGCGCATGCCGTGACCGGTCGGTCAGTCTTCGTCGTCGAAATCCGATTCGTCGATCCAGTGCGCCTGGATCGCCTCGAGGATCTTCTCGCCGGAGTGCGCGGGATCGTCGGCGAAGCCGTCGAGTTCGAGCACCCACTGGCGCAGATCGACGAAGTTGATTCGCTGCGGGTCGATGTCCGGGTACTTTTCCGCCAGCGCAATGGCTATTTCACGCGAATCGGTCCATTTCATCGCCTGCCTCCGGTTCCTGTCAGTGATTTTCCTTCGCGTGGTTGATCGAGTACTTCGGAATCTCGACCACCAGGTCCGAATCTTCCTTCACGATCGCCTGGCACGACAGGCGCGACGTCGGCTCGAGACCCCACGCCTTGTCGAGCAGATCGTCTTCGTCCTCTTCGGACGGCTCGAGATCGTTGAAACCCTCGCGAATCACCACGTGGCACGTCGTGCACGCGCACGACTTCTCGCACGCATGTTCGATCTCGATCCCGTTGTCGAGCAGGTTGTCGCAAATACTCTTGCCGGGCGTCGCGTCGATCACTGCGCCGTCCGGGCACAGTTCGACGTGAGGCAGCACCACCAGTTGAGGCATGTCCGTTCCGTCAGTCAGGGTGCGGCGGCTGGCGCCGCACGGTTCAATATCGCGCGGGCCGTCGCCGGCCCGCGTGCAGGTCGTTCGTTCAGATCTCGTCGAGGCGCCGGCCCGACAGCGCGCGCTTGATGCTCTTGTCCATCCGGCGCGCGGCGAATTCGTCGGTGCCGTCGGCGAGCGTCTTCGTCGCCGTTTCAATCGCGTCCGCATCGTCGCCCTGCGCGACCGTGCGCAGCGCCGCGACGAGCGTGTCGATCTGCGCGCGTTCAGCGTCGTCGAGCAGCTCGCCGTCGGCGGCCAGCGCCGCCTGCGTCGCCTCGATCATCCGCTCGGCCTCGACCTGCGCTTCGCGCAGCGCGCGTGCGCGCATGTCGATCTCGGCGGTCTTGAAGCTGTCCTCGAGCATCTTCGCGATGTCGTCGTCGGCAAGGCCGTACGACGGCTTCACGACGACCGACGCTTCGACGCCCGAATGCTGCTCGCGCGCGAACACCGACAGCAGTCCGTCCGCATCCACCTGGTACGTCACGCGGATGCGCGCCGCCCCGGCCGTCATCGGCGGAATGCCGCGCAGCTCGAAGCGCGCGAGCGACCGGCAGTCGGCGACGAGCTCGCGCTCGCCCTGCACGACGTGAATCGCCATCGCGGTCTGGCCGTCCTTGAAGGTCGTGAATTCCTGCGCACGCGCGATCGGAATCGTCGAGTTGCGCGGAATGATCTTCTCGACGAGGCCGCCCATCGTCTCGACACCGAGCGACAGCGGAATCACGTCGAGCAGCAGCCAGTCGTCGCCGGTGCCGCGATTGCCCGCGAGCAGGTCGGCCTGGATCGCCGCGCCGAGCGCGACGACCTGATCCGGATCGAGGTTCACGAGCGGCGGCTGGCCGAAATACCTGGCAACCGCATCGCGGATCACCGGCATGCGCGTCGCGCCGCCGACGAGCACGACACCCTTGATGTCGGCCGGCGTGACCTGCGCATCGCGCAGCGCCTTGCGGGTCGGCCCGAGCGTGCGCTGCACGAGCGGCTCGACGAGCGACGCGAACGTGTCGTGCGAAATCGTCTGCACCAGATGCGCACCGTTCGACAGCGTCACGTCGAGCGCTGCCTGCGGCGCGGACGACAGCGCCTCCTTCAGCCCCCGCACGCGATCGAGCAGCAGGCGCACGTCTTCGGCCGCGAGCGTCTTCGCGTCGATACCGGCCTGCGCGAGCACGTGATCGAACAGCGCATGGTCGAAATCGTCGCCGCCCAGCGCGGAGTCGCCGCCCGCCGCCAGCACTTCGAACACGCCCTTCGTCAGCTTCAGGATCGACAGGTCGAACGTGCCGCCGCCGAGGTCGTACACCGCGTAAAGGCCTTCGGCCGCGTTGTCGAGACCATAGGCGATCGCCGCGGCGGTCGGTTCGTTCAGCAGGCGCAGCACGTTGAGGCCCGCGAGACGCGCGGCATCCTTGGTCGCCTGGCGCTGCGCGTCGTCGAAGTACGCGGGCACCGTGATCACCGCGCCGACCAACTCGTCGCCGAGCGAATCCTCAGCGCGATACCGCAGCGTCGCGAGAATTTCGGCCGATACTTCGACCGGGCTCTTCACGCCGTCGACCGTGCGGATCTGCACCATGCCCGGCGCATCGACGAATTCGTACGGCGCGTTCGCCGCGCCTTCGACTTCGGCCTTGCCGCGGCCCATGAAGCGCTTGACCGACACGATCGTGTTGCGCGGATCGGTCGCGGCCTGCTCCTTCGCTTCGTGGCCGATGCGGCGGCCGCCCTTCTCGAGGTAACGGACCACCGACGGCAGCAGCACGCGGCCCGCTTCGTCCGGCAGTACTTCAGGCACGCTGTTGCGCACGGCGGCGACGAGCGAGTTCGTCGTGCCGAGATCGATCCCGACGGCGAGCCGCCGCTGATGCGGCGCCGGCGCCATGCCCGGTTCGGAAATTTGCAGTAAAGCCATCTTGGTTCGTTCGGGCGCTTGGCCCGTTTGCTGCGCGTGCCGCAAGGCACGCGGTTAAGTTTCGAGGCGCTCGATCTGCGCGCCCACTTCCGACGCGACCCGTTCGATGAACATCAGCTGACGCACGGCTTCCGCGGCGGCCTGATCGGCACCGCTGTCGAGCAACGTGCCGAGGCGCTCGACGCGCACGCGCTTCTCGTCGCGCAACTCGGCGAGCAATGCGTCGAGCGCGTCGACGTTGCGGGCGGCCGCGGCATCCTCGATGCCCTCGCGCCACTCCATCTGCTGCATCAGGAATGCAGGCTCCATCGCGGTGTTGTTTTCCGCGCCGATGTCGACGCCGCGCAGCGACAGCAGATAGGACGCGCGCTTCAGCGGATCGCGCAGCGTGCGGTACGCCTCGTTCGCGCGGGTGGCCCATTGCATCGCGATGCGCTTTTGCGCGTCGCCGGCCGCCGCGAAGCGGTCCGGGTGCACCTGCGTCTGCACCGTCCGGTAGGCGGCGTCGAGCGCCGCCTCGTCGAGCGCGAATTGCGCCGGCAGGTGAAACAGATCGAAATGGCTGTCTTTCAGCGAAACCATCGTCGCGTTGAATTCCGGTTCGTCGCGCGGCAAACGCCGCACATTAAAAAGGCGGCCCGTGCCGCCTCTTGCCCGCATCGCGCGGAGGGAGCCGCGTCACACGCGGAACGATTCCCCGCACCCGCACTCGTCCTTCACGTTCGGGTTGTTGAACTTGAACCCTTCGTTCAGGCCTTCGCGGGCGAAGTCGAGCTCGGTGCCGTCGATATAGGCGAGGCTCTTCGGATCGACGACCACCTTCACGCCATGGCTCTCGAACACCTGATCCTCGGGAGCGAGCTCGTCGACATACTCGAGCTTGTACGCGAGCCCCGAGCACCCGGTCGTGCGAACGCCAAGCCGCAGGCCGACCCCCTTGCCGCGACGGACGAGGTATTTCTGGACGTGCTGTGCTGCTTTTTCGGTCAGTGTAATTGCCATGATGTCCTTGCCGCGGCGCGCCACCGGGGCCCGCCGCGTTTCCTTCCCTAGCCGCTCTCGATGCCGCTCAGGCTGCTGCCTGATCGCTTTCCTTGGCGTCGTGGCGCTTCTTGTAATCGGCCACGGCTGCCTTGATCGCGTCTTCCGCGAGGATCGAGCAGTGAATCTTCACCGGCGGCAGCGCGAGTTCCTCGGCGATCTGCGTGTTCTTGATCGACAGGGCCTCGTCGAGCGTCTTGCCCTTCACCCATTCGGTGACGAGCGAGCTCGATGCGATCGCCGAGCCGCAACCGTAGGTCTTGAACTTCGCGTCTTCGATCACGCCGTCCGCGCCGACGCGGATCTGCAGCTTCATCACGTCGCCGCAGGCTGGCGCGCCGACCATGCCCGTGCCGACCGCGTCGTCGTCCTTCGCGAACGAACCGACGTTGCGCGGGTTTTCGTAGTGATCCAGAACCTTGTTGCTGTAAGACATGACTCAGACTCCTTGACTCGTTACGTCTGCGTGCGTCAATCCGCGCGCGGTTGCATTCAATGCGGTATCAGTGTGCGGCCCATTCGATCGTCGACAGATCGATGCCTTCCTGGTGCATCTCCCAGAGCGGCGACAGTTCGCGCAGCTTCGCGATCTTGCTGTTCAGCAGATCGATCACGAAGTCGACTTCCTGCTCCGTCGTGAAGCGGCCGACCGTGAAGCGGATCGAGCTGTGCGCGAGCTCGTCGTTGCGGCCGAGCGCGCGCAGCACGTACGACGGCTCGAGCGACGCCGACGTGCACGCGGAACCCGACGACACCGCGACGTCCTTGATCGCCATGATCAGCGACTCGCCTTCGACGAAGTTGAAGCTGATGTTCAGGTTGTGCGGGACACGGTGATCCATGTCGCCGTTCACGTAGGTTTCCTCGATCTGCGACAGGCCGCGCAGCAGCTTGTCGCGCAGCATGCGGATACGCTCGTTCTCGGTCGCCATTTCCTCGCGCGCGATGCGGAACGCTTCGCCCATGCCGACGATCTGATGCGTCGGCAGCGTGCCCGAGCGCATGCCGCGCTCGTGGCCGCCGCCGTGCATCTGCGCTTCGATGCGCACGCGCGGCTTGCGACGCACGTACAACGCGCCGATGCCCTTCGGACCGTACGTCTTGTGCGCCGAGAACGACATCAGGTCGACCTTCAGCTTCGCGAGGTCGATCCCGACCTTGCCGGTCGACTGCGCGGCATCGACGTGGAACACGATGCCCTTCTCGCGGCAGATCTCGCCGATCGTCTCGATGTCCTGGATCACGCCGATCTCGTTGTTCACGTGCATCACCGACACGAGGATCGTGTCCGGGCGCAGCGCGGCCTTGAACACGTCGAGGTCGATCAGCCCGTCTTCCTTCACGTCGAGGTAGGTGACTTCGAAACCGTCCCGCTCGAGCTCGCGGCACGTGTCGAGCACGGCCTTGTGCTCGGTCTTCACCGTGACGATGTGCTTGCCCTTGCCCTTGTAGAAGTTCGCGGCGCCCTTGATCGCGAGGTTGTCCGACTCCGTGGCGCCCGACGTCCAGATGATTTCGCGCGGATCGGCGTTCACGAGTGCGGCCACCTGCTCGCGCGCTTCCTCGACTGCACGCTCCGCGTCCCAGCCATAGGCATGGCTACGCGACGCCGGGTTGCCGAACTGCTCGCGCAGGTACGGCACCATCTTGTCGACCACGCGCGGATCGACCGGCGTCGTCGCGCTGTAATCCATATAGATGGGCAGGTGGAGAGTCTGTTGGGTCATCTGTCGCTCCGGGTATTCTGTGCAGGGACTATGTGCGTTATGGGGTATGGCGGCGCCTTCGCGCTCACGAACTCGCGATGTTGAACACCGAATTGGGGCCGAGCGGCATCGTGCGCACGGACTCGGCCGGTGCGGCGACGGGCTCCGGCGTGCGACGGTCGCGCAGCACCGCCGGGGCGCCCTCGCGTGCGCGCTGCTGATCGACGAGATCCTGCAGCGACACCGAATCGAGGTATTCGACCATTTTCTGGTTCAGCGTCGACCACAGCTCGTGCGTCATGCAATGGCCGTCGGGCTGCTTCGAGCCGTCGCACGTGCCTTTGCCGCCGCACTGCGTGGCGTCGAGCGGTTCGTCGACCGCGATGATGATGTCGGCAACGGTGACGTCCTGCGCGCGACGCGCGAGGTTGTAGCCGCCGCCCGGGCCGCGCACGGATTCGACGATTTCATGCCTGCGCAGCTTGCCGAACAGCTGTTCGAGATACGAGAGCGAAATCCGCTGGCGCTGACTGATGCCTGCAAGCGTCACCGGGCCCTGCTCCTGGCGCAGCGCCAAGTCAATCATCGCCGTGACGGCGAAACGGCCTTTGGTGGTGAGTCTCATGGTGTCTAGGGGACTGCAATCTTGACGATTTTGGTCAAGTATAAATATTTGACGTTTTTAGTCAAGTATCCACGTCTTTGAAAGGGTATTCGCAAACCGCTGAATATTGCGCGGTCAGCGCGCCGTACGTGCGCGGAGCGTCTCCAGCAGGCCCGCGCAGGCGCGCTCGACCTGATCGAGCACTCGCTCGAAGCCCTGCGCGCCGCCGAAATACGGATCCGCCACTTCGGCTTCGGTCGCGCCCGGCGCGAACTCCATCAGCAGGCGCACCTTGTCGCGATGCTGCGGCGGGCAACGGCGGCGCAGTTCGGCGAGATTCGCTTCGTCCATCGCGAGCAGCAGGTCGAACCGCTCGAAATCCGCCGCGCTCACCTGTCGCGCGCGCAGCGCCGACAGATCGTAGCCGCGGCTCCTGGCGGCCGCCTGCGCACGCGAATCCGGCGGCTCGCCCACGTGCCAGTCGCCGGTGCCGGCCGAATCGATCGCGATCCGGTCGGCCAGCGCGGCCGCGTCGACCTGATGACGCATCACGCCCTCCGCGGTGGGCGAACGGCAGATGTTGCCGAGACAGACGAAACAGATCGCAACGCGGGTCATCGCACTATCGGAAAGCCGCGGCGGACCGCGTGGGTGAAGAACACGACATTATACAAAGGGGGCCGAAATCGCGCCGTCGCGCGAAGCGACGGCGCCCTGCCTTACAGCGCCTT
The DNA here is from genome assembly GCF_001532755.1 of Burkholderia sp. MSMB2157WGS. Classification (NCBI taxonomy): domain Bacteria; kingdom Pseudomonadati; phylum Pseudomonadota; class Betaproteobacteria; order Burkholderiales; family Burkholderiaceae; genus Burkholderia; species Burkholderia sp. MSMB2157WGS. The sequence goes on from NZ_LPJG01000014.1 coordinate 80,264, forward strand.
CGGCGCAGCAAGCGCAATGTCGCCGGATGCTGCCGGCAGCGGCTGCGCCGCGTCGCCGACCAGCCCGAACGACACCGCGCGCGCCAGCTCGGCGGACGCCTGGTGAACCGCGAGCGGGCCGCGTGACGGCGCACCGTCCATCGCATGCAGATAGGCAACCGCTGCCAGCGGAACCACGATTGCCAGCGGCCAGTACATCGATATTGTCTTTTTCATGATGCGGACCTCCTTGACCTCGTACCCCGAAACCCGATTCCGGGGACTACAGACGAGATTCTATAGATCGCATCTATCGAGATAAATATGCAAATAGCGAACGCACTGTTGCCGCCCGCTGAACAGTGTCAGCCGAGGTGGCTTTGCGACGCCGCGTACAGTTCGCGGAACGTGCGCCCGGTCGGCGTCGGCATGTCGCGCGTATCCATCCAGCCGCCCATCATCGGCAAGCGCCGCAGCGTGCCGGCATCGCCGCCCAGCCGCTCGAGAATGCGCACCGCGAGCTTCGTCGTCAGCGCATACAGCATCGGCCGCCGTGCGACGAAGCCCCACGCGGCGAGCGCCGCCCGCTCGCGCCACGGCCGCAGGTGGCGCTCGACCTGCTTCTCGCGCAGCGTGCGCAACAGGTGCGACAACGGAATCCCGGCCGGGCATACGCTGTCGCATTCGCCGCACAGCGTCGCCGCCTGCGGCAGGTCGAGCGCGCGGTCGAGCCCGACGTAGCTCGGCGTCAGCACCGATCCCATCGGGCCCGGATAGACCCAGCCGTACGCATGACCGCCGACCTTCTGGTACACCGGGCAATGGTTCATGCACGCGCCGCAGCGGATGCAGCGCAGCATCTCCTGGAATTCGCCGCCGATCAGGCCGGTGCGGCCGCCGTCGACGAGCACCACGTAGTTGTGCTCGGGGCCGTCCTCGTCGCCCGGCCCGCGCGGCCCGGTCAGCAGCGAGAAATAGTTCGACGTCTTCTGCCCCGTCGCGGAACGCGGCAGCAGCCGCATCGCGGTCGCGAGATCCTCGAGCGTGGGCAGCACCTTCTCGATGCCCGTCACCGCGACGTGCACGCGCGGCATGACCGTGCACATGCCTTCGTTCCCTTCGTTCGTCACGATGGCGACCGAGCCCGTTTCCGCGATCACGAAGTTGCCGCCGGTCACGCCCATGTCGGCCGACATGAAATGCGGGCGCAGCACCTCGCGTGCCTCGCGCGTCATGTCCGGAATCTCGGTGAGCCGCTCGCGCTGGTGCGTACGCGCGAACAGATCGGCGATCTCGTCCTTGTCCTTGTGCACGACGGGCGCAATGATGTGGCTGGGCGGCTCGTTGTCGTTGATCTGCAGGATGTATTCGCCGAGGTCCGTCTCGATCGACTGCACGCCCATCTCGGCGAGCACCGCGTTCAGGCGCATTTCCTCGGACACCATCGACTTGGTCTTGATGACCTTCTTCACGTCGTGCCGGCGTGCGATGTCGGCCACGAGCCGGGCGGCGTCCGCGGTCGTTTCGGCGAACAGCACCGTCGTGCCGCGCCGCGTCGCCTCGCGCTCGAACGCCTCGAGCCACACGTCGAGATTCTCCAGCGCACGGTTGCGGCGCGCCTTGAGAGCAGCGCGCGTGGCCGGGAAGTCGATCAGGGTCATCGCATCGGCGCGCGCGGGCACGAACTTCGTCGACAGCTTCTTCAGGTTCTGCTGCAGGCGCTGGTCGGCCAGCTTCTGGCCGGCGCGCGCCTTGAAATGCATCGATTGGACTTGCATCGCGGTATCGGGGGAAATGTGAGCGGAACCGGGCGTCAGACATCGCCCGCCAGCACCTGCGCGACGTGCAGCACGCGCGTGTCGCGGTCGCCGGTGCGACGCAACCGCCCTTCGATGTTCAGCATGCAGCCGAGATCGCCGAGCACGACGGCGCCCGCGCCGGACCCGCGCACGTTCGCGCATTTTTCGTCCGCGATGGCCGCCGAGATGTCGCCGTATTTCACCGCGAACGTGCCGCCGAAGCCGCAGCAATGCTCGCAGTCCTTCATCTCGGTGACGGTCACGCCGCGCTGCGCGAGCAGCGCGCGCGGCTGCGCCTTCACGCCGAGCTCGCGCAGGCCCGAGCACGCGTCGTGATAGGTGACCGGCCCGGTGAATTCACCCGGCGCGAGCGACACCTTCGCGACGTTCGCGAGGAAATCGGTCAGTTCGTGGACTTTCTGCTGGAACCGCACGTAGCGCCCCATCAGTTCGGGATCGTCGCGGAACAGGTCGCCGTAGTGCGCGCGGATCATCCCGCCGCACGAGCCCGACGGCGCGACGACGTAATCGAACTGCTCAAACTCGCGCAGCGTCTTTTCCGCGAGGTCGCGCGCGAGCGCGCGGTCGCCCGAGTTGTAGGCCGGCTGGCCGCAGCACGTTTGCGTGGGCGGCACGATCACTTCGTAGCCGGCGTCGCGAATCAGCTTGAGCGCCGAAAAACCGATTTCGGGGCGCATCAGGTCGACCAGGCAGGTCACGAACAAACCGACTCGCATACGTGCTCCTTCGGGAAAACGGCCCTCATTATCCGACGTTTGGCCGGCAAGACCAACGCCGGCCCGCGCGCAAGCCCGCCGCGCGCGAAGCGAGGACTTCCTCGAACGGCGTTCGCTTTTTTCACGATACGAGATACAATCGATCCAACACCGCTTGACGCGTCAACCGATTCCTCCCCCGACATGAGCCAACCCACCCCGGATTCCAAAACATCGATCCAGGTGATCGAACGCATGATGCGGTTGCTGGACGCGCTCGCCGCGCACAGCGACCCTGTCAGCCTGAAGGAACTCGCGCAGCGCACCGAGCTGCATCCGTCGACCGCGCACCGCATCCTCAACGACATGGTGACGTGCCGCCTCGTCGACCGCTCCGATCCCGGCACCTACCGCCTCGGCATGCGGCTGCTCGAGCTGGGCAATCTCGTGAAGGCGCGCCTGTCGGTGCGCGACGCGGCGCTGATGCCGATGCGCGAGTTGCACCGCCTCACCGGGCAGACCGTGAACCTGTCGGTACGCCAGGGCGACGAGATCGTCTACATCGAGCGCGCGTACTCGGAGCGCTCGGGGATGCAGGTCGTCCGCGCGATCGGCGGCCGCGCACCGCTGCACCTCACGTCGGTCGGCAAGCTGTTCCTCGCGGCCGACGAAACGTCGCGCGTGCGCGCCTATGCGACGCGCACGGGGCTGTCCGGCCATACCCAGAACAGCATCACCGATATCGCGAAGCTCGAGCGCGAACTGACCCTCGTCCGCCAGCAATCGTGCGCGCGCGACAACGAGGAGCTCGAACTCGGCGTGCGCTGTATCGCGGCCGGCATCTACGACGATTCGGGCAAGCTCGTCGCGGGTCTGTCGCTGTCGGCACCGGCCGACCGCCTGCAGGATGCGTGGCTCGGCCAGTTGAGCCGGACGGCGCTCACCATCTCGGAATCGCTCGGCTACCGGCCGGCGCCCGCGAAGGACATGGACGGGCTGCAGCGGCAGGCGTAAGCCGCGGCATCGACCCGGTTCCGACTCCGGTTTCACCGGACAAAAAAGCCCCGCGATTGCGGGGCTTCTTCGTTGCGGCGACCGGTACGGCGGCGAACCGCCGCACACGATCAGGTACCGCCGCTCGGCGTGTTGGCCGCCGTCAGGCGTTCGCCGCCGCCGGCATCGAGCCAGTTGCGCAGGCGCGACGCGTCGGCGAAGCGCGAGTACTTGCCGAACGAATCGAGCAAGACCATCACCATCGGCCGGCCGTGGATCGTCGCCTGCATCACCAGGCATTCGCCCGCTTCGTTGATGAAGCCCGTCTTCTGCAGGCCGATGTCCCACGAACCGTTGCCGCGGATCAGCGCGTTGGTGCTGTTGTAGACCAGATTGCGCTTGCCCGTGTACACCTCGTAAGTGCGATCGGTCGAGAACTGGCGGATCAACGGGTACTGGTACGCCGCATTGACCATCTTCACGAGGTCGCGCGCGCTCGACACGTTCGAGCTCGACAGGCCGGTCGAATTCTCGAAGTGCGTATCGGTCATGCCGAGCGACTTCGCCTTCGCGTTCATCGCCGCGATGAACGCCGGACGGCCGCCCGGGTAGTAACGCGACAGCGCGGCGGCCGCGCGGTTTTCCGACGCCATCAGCGCGATGTGCAGCATGTCCTCGCGCGACAGCACCGAGCCGACCGACAGGCGCGAGCCCGTGCCCTTCTCGTAGTCGCGGTCTTCGTCGGTGACTTCGAGCTGGTCGGTCATCGGCGACTTCGAGTCGAGCACGACCATGGCCGTCATCAGCTTCGAGATCGACGCGATCGGCACGACCGCGTGCGAATTCTTGTCGAACAGCGGCTCGCCGGAATTCTGGTCGACGACGTACGCGACGCTCGAGCGCAGCGCGAGCGCATCGGGCGTGTCGTGCAGGCCGAACGCCTGGCCGACCGTCGGCCGGCGCGGCTGGAACGCGACCTTGCGCACCGCGCCGCGATGGCCGCCATGCAGGCTATTCGCCGCGAGCGTCACGCGCTTTCGCGACGCTTTCGCGCGCGGCGCATCGGCCTCGGCGACCTTCGCGGATTTGTCGGCGCTCGCCTTGGCCGACTTCTTCTTCGCTGACGAAGCAGGAGCGACGGCTTTTTTCTTGGCGGCTTGGGTCTTCGCAGTGGCGGCGAAGGCGTCGGCAGGCAGGACGGACGCGGTGGTCGCCAACAACGCGACTGCGACCGACACAGCGGTGCCGAGCGTCATGCTCTGCAACAATCTGCGCGGTGAAAACGATTCGGCTTTCATTGGGGTCTGGACAAAGCGGGCGGGAGGTTTCCGCAAGTGTAGTTAAAGCTGAAAAAAAGAGCAATATTAGGCACTTACCGATCGTCTTTAAACCGGAATGTAAGAGTCGGCCAACCTCCGGCCAATCGACCCTTGCGCTCCCATCGAAAAAATCGATGAGATGCCCTGCCCGACAGCGCCCGTCTCCCGATTACCACACGGTTAATTGAGATAACGTCACTTCGGAGGCGATTTAAAGCGGGGAAAGTACGTATCCGGTGCTCGGCATGCCAAAGGCGCCGGTCTCGACCGTGGCGGCGGCACGTCGCCACGGCACGCGCATCGAAACGGCGCGTTTTTCGACAGGAACAGAAGGATAACGTTCCATGGGCCTGTCAGGTTTACCTGCGCGTGATCATGGTGCGGCGCGCTTGCCCCATCGCCGTGCGCACCATGTGGGAACGCGCCTGAAACCGATTCCGAACGGCTGCGATAACTCGTTGTTTTATCGATAATTTGTCGCGATTGTGCAACGCACAAAAAAGACTTGACATCCGTTCTCTCTGCCCTAAAATAGGCCTCATTGCTGCGTTGCACAAAGCACGCATCGCCGAAGTTCCCCAGTGTAGTGCCCTTTATCCTGCGATCGACGCGATCGCTTTTCAGGAGCCTGACATGTCCTTGCTGACCCCCGAGCAAATCGCCGCCGCCCAGAAAGCCAACCTCGAAAGCCTGTTCGGTCTGACGACCAAGGCGTTCGAAGGCGTCGAGAAGCTGATCGAACTCAACCTGCAGGTCGTGAAGTCGACGCTGGCCGAGGGCCAGGAGAACGCACAGCGTCTGCTGTCGGTGAAGGACGCGCAGGAACTGATCGCGCTGCAGGCGAGCCTGTCGCAGCCGGTCGCGGAAAAGGTGCTGTCGTACGGCCGTCACCTGTACGAAATCGCATCGTCGACGCAAGCCGAGTTCGCGAAGGTCGCCGAAGCGCAATTCGAAGAGCAGAACAAGAAGGTCCAGGCACTCGTCGACAACGTCGCGAAGAACGCCCCGGCCGGTTCGGAAACGGCTGTCGCCGCGCTGAAGTCGGCACTGAACGCCGCGAACACCACGTACGAAACGGTTCAGAAGGCCACGAAGCAAGCGGTCGAAATCGCCGAAACGAACTTCAACGCCGCTGCTGCCGTCGCCACGAAGGCTGCAACCGCCGCTGCCGCACGTCGTTCGAGCAAGCCGGCCGCGTAAGCGTCCCCTGCTCCTGAAAGAGCCGCGCCCAGCGCGGCTTTTTCGTTTCCGGCGCCAAAGCGCGCGCGGGCGCAAACTGCCCGCCCCGATCGAGTCTGTCGCGCGCTGCGCAAAAGAAAACGCCGCCGCCCGGTTTGTCCGGGCGGCGGCGTTTTTACGTGGCCGGCACCCGGGGGCGCCGTGCCGATTCCGTTACTTCTTGCGCTGCGGCGGCAGGTCCGTGCAGACGCCTTCGTACAGCTCGGCGGCCATGCCGACCGATTCGCCGAGCGTCGGATGCGGATGGATCGTCTTGCCGATGTCTTCCGCGTCCGCGCCCATCTCGACGGCGAGGCACACTTCGCTGATCAGGTCGCCCGCGTTCAGGCCGACGATGCCGCCGCCGATCACGCGATGGGTTTCCTCGTCGAAGATCAGCTTCGTGAAGCCTTCGTCGCGGCCGTTCGCGATCGCGCGGCCCGATGCGGCCCACGGGAACACGGCCTTGCCGTACTTGATGCCCTCGGCCTTGCACTGGTCTTCCGTCTTGCCGGCCCACGCCACTTCCGGATCGGTGTAGGCGACCGACGGGATCTGCAGCGCGTCGAAGTACGCTTTCTCGCCGTGCGCGGCTTCCGCGGCGACGTGGCCTTCATGGACGGCCTTGTGCGCGAGCATCGGCTGGCCGACGACGTCACCGATCGCGAAGATGTGCGGCACGTTCGTGCGCATCTGCTTGTCGACCTCGATGAAGCCGCGGTCGGTGACCGCGACGCCGGCCTTGTCGGCACCGATCTTCTTGCCGTTCGGGCTGCGGCCCACCGCGACGAGCACGAGGTCGTAGCGCTGCGCTTCCGCCGGCGCCTTTTCGCCCTCGAACTTCACGTAGATGCCGTCTTCCTTCGCTTCCGCGCCGACCGTCTTGGTCTTCAGCATCACGTTGCCGAAGCGCTTCGCGTTGTACTTTTCCCAGACCTTCACGAGATCGCGGTCGGCGCCCATCATCAGGCCGTCCATCATTTCGACGACGTCGATCTCGGCGCCGAGCGTCGAGTAGACCGTTGCCATTTCGAGGCCGATGATGCCACCGCCGATCACGAGCATACGCTTGGGCAGTTGGCGCAGTTCGAGCGCGCCGGTCGAATCGACGACGCGCGGGTCTTCCGGCATGAACGGCAGCTTCACGGCCTGCGAGCCCGCGGCGATGATCGCCTGCTTGAACTTGACGACCTTCTTGCCGTTGTCGCCCTGCACTTCCATGTGGAACGGGTCGACGAACGCGCCGACGCCGGTGACCACTTCGACCTTGCGTGCCTTGGCCATGCCGGCGAGGCCCGTCGTCAGCTTCTTGACGACGCCGCCCTTGAAGTCGCGCAGCTTGTCGAGGTCGACCTGCGGCTTGCCGAACGTGATGCCGTGCGACGCGAGCGCCGCGGCTTCCTCGACGACGAGCGACGTATGCAGCAGCGCCTTCGACGGGATGCAGCCGACGTTCAGGCACACGCCGCCGAGCGTCGAGTAGCGTTCGACGAGCACCGTCTTCATGCCGAGATCGGCTGCGCGGAACGCGGCCGAGTAGCCGCCGGGGCCGGCGCCGAGCACGAGCATGTCGCATTCGATGTCGGCGGCGCCGCTGTAGCTGCCGGCTTGCGGCGCGGGCGCCGGAGCGGCTGCGGCCGGAGCCGGTGCAGCCGCTGCGGGCTTCGGCGCTTCGGGCGCTTTCGCGGGTGCGGCTGCGCCTGCCGATGCTTCGACGATGGCGATGACGGTGCCTTGCGAGACTTTCTCGCCGGCCTTGACCTTGACTTCCTTGACGGTGCCGGCGACGTCGCTGGGCACTTCCATGGAGGCTTTATCGGATTCGAGCGTGATGAGCGTTTGCTCTTTTTCGATCACGTCGCCGGGTTTCACGTTGACTTCGATGACATCGACGCCGCTGAAATCGCCGATATCCGGAACCTTGACTTCGATGAGACTCATGACTGTCCCCTTCTTGATTGGCTGCAGAGAGAGAGGGAGGGACTGGCGGAAAGACGGAACCTGACTACATGCGGCCTGGCAAGAGAACGCGACGTTGGGCAGGACCACCTTTGCCGTCCGCCCAAGGACGCGCCTTTCTTTTGGTTACTTTTCTTTGGAAGACAAAGAAAAGTGACCGCCGCCCCGCGCAGGGGCGACGCCAGCAGACCGTTGGCAAAACAGGTTCAACGACAAGGGCGTGAAGAATCGACACAAAACCACGCCCCCGCGAGCCCCTCATCTCATCAAAGAATGATGCGACGGAAATCCCCGAGCAACGCCCCGAGATACGCATTGAACCGCGCGGCTTCCGCGCCATCGATGACGCGATGGTCATACGACAGCGACAGCGGCAGCATGAGCCGCGGCACGAACTGCTTGCCGTCCCACACCGGCTTCATCTGGCCGCGCGACAACCCGAGGATCGCCACTTCCGGCGCGTTGATGATCGGCGTGAAGTTCGTCCCGCCGATCCCGCCGAGCGACGAGATCGAGAAGCAGCCACCCTGCATCTGGTCCGGCTTCAGCTTGCCTTCGCGCGCGGCCTTCGACAGGTCGCTCATTTCCTTCGCGATGTCGACGAGGCCCTTCTTGTCCGCATCGCGGATCACCGGCACGACGAGGCCGTTCGGCGTATCGGCCGCGAAACCGATGTGGAAGTACTGCTTGAACACGAGGTTGTCGCCGTCGAGGCTCGCGTTGAAGGTCGGGAATTTCTTCAGCGCGGCGACGACCGCCTTGATCACGAACGCGAGCATCGTGAACTTCACGCCCGCCTTTTCGTGTTCCTTGTTCAGCTGGACGCGCAGCGCTTCGAGCTCGGTGATGTCCGCTTCGTCGTTGTTCGTGACGTGCGGGATCATCACCCAGTTGCGATGCAGGTTCGCGCCCGAGATCTTCTTGATGCGCGACAGCGGCTTCGCCTCGAACGGGCCGAACTTCGAGAAGTCGACCTTCGGCCACGGCAGCAGGTTCAGCTCGCCGCCGCCTGCCGGCGCGGCTGCCGCGGCCGGCGCCGCGCGCTGGCCCGTCATCACGCCCTTCACGAAACCCGTGACGTCTTCCTTCGTGATGCGGCCCTTCGGACCCGAACCCTGCACGCGCGACACGTCGACGCCGAGTTCACGCGCGAACTTGCGGACCGACGGCGATGCGTGGCTCGCGCGGTATTCGCCCGACGGCGCGGCGGCCGGTGCCGGCGCAGCCTTCGCGGGCGCGGGTGCCGGTGCGGCGGCAGCGGGCGCCGCAGCAGCCGCGGCCGGAGCCGGTGCGCTCGCCTGCGGTGCCGCGGCAGCCGGTGCGCCGGCGGCTTCGAGCAGCACGATCAGCGTGCCTTCCGACACCGAATCGCCCACTTTCACCTTGATGTCCTTCACGACGCCGGCAGCCGGGCTCGGCACGTCCATCGTCGCCTTGTCCGACTCGAGCGTGACGAGCGACTGTTCCTTCTCGACCGTGTCGCCGACCTTCACGCCGATCTCGATCACCGGCACGTCCTTGTAGTCGCCGATATCCGGCACCTTCACTTCGAGCGTGCCGCCGGACGCGGCCGGTGCAGCCGGTGCAGCCGGTGCAGCCGGTGCAGCCGGTGCGGCAGCGGGCGCCGCGGCCGGGGCCGGGGCCGGCGCTGCCGCAGGAGCAGGCGCCGCGGCCGGCGCAGCCGCGCCGTTCGCCTGGGCGGCCGCGCCGCCTTCGAGCAGGACGATCAGCGAGCCTTCCGACACGGAATCGCCGACCTTGACCTTGATTTCCTTCACGACGCCGCCCACCGGGCTCGGCACGTCCATCGTCGCCTTGTCCGACTCGAGCGTGACGAGCGACTGCTCCGGCTCGACCGTATCGCCGACCTTCACGCCGATCTCGATGACCGGCACGTCCTTGTAATCGCCGATATCCGGCACCTTCACTTCGATCGCTTGACTCATCTGTTTCTGTCTCCATGGCCGCGCGCGCCCCTCCCGGAAGCGGCGCGCGGCATCACACGGGCGTGTGCGTTAAACGGTCATCGGGTTGGGCTTCGACGGATCGAGGTTGTACTTGGCGATCGCGTCCGCGACCACCTTGCGCTCGATCGTGCCTTCGTCGGCCAGCGCGTTGAGCGCGGCGACGGTGACCCAGTGACGGTCGACCTCGAAGAAGTGACGCAGCTTCTCGCGGGTGTCCGAACGGCCGAAGCCGTCGGTGCCCAGCACGACGAAGCGGCGATCGATCTGGCCGCGGATCTGGTCGACCAGCGCACGCACGTAGTCGGTCGATGCGATGACCGGGCCCTGCGTGTCCTTCAGGCACTTCTGCACGTGCGACAGACGGCGCTCCTCGGTCGGATGGAGCAGGTTCCAGCGTTCGACGTCGTGGCCTTCGCGCGCGAGTTCGGTGAAGCTCGGCACGCTCCACAGATCGGCGGCGACGCCCCAGTCGTTCTTCAGCAGGTCGGCGGCGGCGATCACTTCGTTGAAGATCGTGCCCGCGCCGAGCAGCTGCACGCGCGGCGCCTTCTTGTCGGCGTCGGCCTTCTTGAACGAGTACATGCCCTTGATGATGTCGGCCGCCACGTGCTCGCCCTGCGGAATCGCCGGGTGCTCGTAGTTCTCGTTCATCACCGTGATGTAGTAGTACACGTCTTCCTGGTCCTGCACCATGCGGCGCAGGCCGTCCTGGATGATCACCGCGAGTTCGTAGCCGAACGTCGGGTCGTAGCTCACGCAGTTCGGCACCGATGCCGCCCACAGCAGCGAATGACCGTCTTCGTGTTGCAGGCCTTCGCCGTTCAGCGTCGTACGGCCCGCCGTGCCGCCCAGCAGGAAACCGCGCGAACGCATGTCGCCTGCGGCCCAGGCGAGGTCGCCGATCCGCTGGAAGCCGAACATCGAGTAGAAGATGTAGAACGGCACCATGATCTCGCCGTGCGTCGAATACGACGTCGCCGCCGCGATCCAGTCGCACATGCCGCCCGCTTCGTTGATGCCTTCCTGCAGGATCTGGCCGGTCTGCGATTCCTTGTAGAACATCAGCTGGTCGGAATCTTCCGGCACGTACTTCTGGCCTTCCTGGTTCCAGATACCGATCTGGCGGAACAGGCCTTCCATGCCGAACGTACGCGACTCGTCCGGGACGATCGGCACGACGCGCTTGCCGAGCGCCTTGTCCTTCAGCAGGATGTTCAGGATCCGCACGAACGCCATCGTCGTCGAGATCTCGCGGCCTTCGCCCGTGCCCTTCAACAGCGGCTCGAACGCGTCGAGCGCCGGCACCGGCAGCGACGTCGCCTTCTCGCGGCGGTGCGGCAGGTAGCCGCCGAGGTCCATGCGCTTCTGGCGCATGTATTCGAGTTCCTTCGAGCCTTCCTCGAACTTCAGGTACGGCACGTCGGCGATCTGCTCGTCGGTGATCGGCAGGCGGAACTGGTCGCGGAACTTCTTCAGTTGCTCGACCGGCAGCTTCTTCTGCTGATGCGTGATGTTCATCGCCTGGCCCGACTCGCCCATCCCGTAGCCCTTGATGGTCTTCGCGAGGATGACGGTCGGCGCGCCCTTCGTGTTCGTGGCTTCGTGGAACGCCGCGTAGATCTTGTGCGGATCGTGGCCGCCGCGGTTCAGCGCCCAGATGTCGTCGTCCGACCAGTCGGCGACGAGCGCCTTCAGTTCAGGCGTGTTGAAGAAGTGCTCGCGCACGTACGCGCCCGACTCCGACTTGTACGTCTGGTATTCGCCGTCGACGCACTCCATCATCCGGCGCATCAGCGCGCCCGTCTTGTCGCGCGCGAACAGCGCATCCCAGCGGCTGCCCCAGATGACCTTGATCACGTTCCAGCCGGCGCCGCGGAATTCCGATTCGAGTTCCTGGATGATCTTGCCGTTGCCGCGCACCGGACCGTCGAGACGCTGCAGGTTGCAGTTGATCACGAACACGAGATTGTCGAGCTTCTCGCGGCTCGCCATGCCGATCGCGCCGAGCGATTCCGGTTCGTCCGTCTCGCCGTCGCCGAGGAACGCCCAGACCTTGCGGCCTTCCGTCTTCGCGATGCCGCGCGATTCCAGGTACTTCATGAAGCGCGCCTGGTAGATCGCCATGATCGGGCCGAGACCCATCGACACGGTCGGGAACTGCCAGAAGTCCGGCATCAGCCACGGGTGCGGATACGACGAGATGCCCTTGCCGTCGACTTCCTGGCGGAAGTTGTCGAGCTGCTCTTCCGACAGGCGGCCGAGCAGGAATGCGCGCGAGTACACGCCCGGCGACGAGTGGCCCTGCACGAACACGAGATCGCCGCCGTGCTGGTCGGACGCCGCGTGCCAGAAGTGGTTGTAGCCGACGTCATAGAGCGTCGCGGCCGACGCGAACGACGCGATGTGGCCGCCGACGTTCGTGTCCTTGCCTGCCCGCAGCACCATCGCCAGCGCGTTCCAGCGCGTGTACGAACGGATGCGGTGCTCGATGTCCTGGTCGCCCGGAATCTTCGCCTGGGCTTCGAGCGGAATCGTGTTGATGTACGGGGTATTGGCGGAGAACGGCAGGTGCTCGCCGTGCATGCGGGCGAATTCGATCTGCTTTTCGATCAGGTAATGCGCACGGCCGGTGCCCACGGAGGAGATCACGCCATCGAGCGACTCGAGCCACTCGACGGTTTCTTGCGGGTCGTCGTCACGTTCGGCGGCGACATATTTCATCACTTCGTTCGGTACAGCGGACATTCTCGTCTCCTGGGTCCTGGAATGTGAGGATCGCTCTCGTGCAGACGACGCGACGCGACCGGCTGCGGGCAAGCTCCGACGGATTGTAATGAGCGTGGACAGGCCTGCGCAACAAAATTTTCGAATTATGAGATCTTTTCTCGTCATGCGAAATATTGCTGCGCTGCACCCATATTTCGGGGCTCCGCGGCCCGTCTCGTCGGAACAAAACCGTTTCCGTTCAACATATCCGGTATCGGTTTTCCATGTATTGCGCTGCGCTACAATCCTGCCATGTTGACCGATCGGCTTTTCGCACGCTCGGCGCGACCGCCGGGCCCGCCGGCGGAGTCGCAGCCGTCCCGTTGGCACCACGGACCGTGGTGGTCCAACTCCTATTTGCTGACGCCGCTGCTGTCGATTCTGGTGTTCCTCGTCGTGATGAGCCTCATCCTGTGGAGCCTCAACCGGCGCGAACAGCAGCAGCAGGAAGACACCCTGTTTCGCAACGTCGCGTGGGCCCAGCAGCAGATCCGCCTGTCGATGACGGGCGCGCAGGAACAACTGCAGGCGCTGTCGCGCGACCTCGCGTCCGGCCGCCTCGACCAGAACGCGTTCCAGATGGCCGTTGCGGACGTGATGCAGACGCATCCGGAAATCCTCTACCTGAACTGGTACACGGCGCCGGGCGTGCAGCGCTGGCCGACCGTGCATCCGCCGCTGCTCGGCCAGCGGCTCGCGAAGCCCGGCGACGCGCAGATGCAGGACGCCGTGCGCGGTGCGTACGACGAGGCGCGCAACACGCGCCGCCAGGCCTATTCGCCGCTGATCTACGACGACTTCGGCAACGGCTTCATCACGTTGCAGACGCCGGTGATGCGCGGCGACCGCGAATATCTCGGCTCGATCGCCGCGGTGTTCTCGGTCGAGGGCATCCTGAAGCACGACATCCCGCAGGAACTGTCGTCGAAGTACAAGATTTCGATCACCGACTCGAACAACCGCGAACTGTCGTCCACGTCGACGCGCCCGCGCCTGCCGCGCGACTCGCACTACGACCTCCCGCTCGACCCGCCCGGCCAGGGGCTGACGGTGCGCGTGTATGCGTTCCCGCAGCTCACGAACCTGACCAACAACACGCTCGTGTGGCTGGTCGCCGGCCTGTCGTGCTTCGTGCTGTGGAGCCTCTGGAGCCTGTGGAAGCACACGCGCCAGCGCTTCGAGGCGCAGCAGGCGCTGTACGCGGAAGCATTCTTCCGCCGCGCGATGGAGAACTCGGTGCTGATCGGCATGCGCGTGCTCGACATGCACGGCCGCATCACGCACGTGAACCCGGCGTTCTGCCGGATGACGGGCTGGGACGAAACGGATCTCGTCGGCAAGGTTGCGCCGTTCCCGTACTGGCCGCGCGACGCCTACCCGGAAATGCAGCGCCAACTCGACATGACGCTGCGCGGCAAGGCGCCGAGTTCGGGCTTCGAGCTGCGCGTGCGCCGCAAGAACGGCACGCTGTTCCATGCGCGCCTGTACGTATCGCCGCTGATCGACAGTTCGGGCCGCCAGACCGGCTGGATGTCGTCGATGACCGACATCACCGAGCCGAAGCGCGCGCGGGAAGAGCTGGCGGCCGCGCACGAACGCTTCACGACGGTGCTCGAAAGCCTCGACGCCGCGGTGTCGGTGCTCGCCGCCGACGAAGCCGAGCTGCTGTTCGCGAACCGCTACTACCGCCACCTGTTCGGCATTCGCCCGGACGGCCACCTCGAATTGTCCGGCGGCGGCTTCGACCGCGCGCAGGCATCGTCCGACTCGATCGACATGGTCGACGCGTTCGCGGGCCTGCCGGCCTCCGCGCTGACCAGCAGCACGGCCGATGCGCAGGAGGTGTACGTCGAGAGCATCCAGAAGTGGTTCGAAGTGCGTCGCCAGTACATCCAGTGGGTGGACGGCCACCTCGCGCAGATGCAGATCGCGACCGACATCACGACCCGCAAGAAGGCACAGGAACTCGCGCACCAGCAGGAAGAAAAGCTGCAGTTCACGAGCCGATTGATGACGATGGGTGAAATGGCGTCGTCGATTGCTCACGAATTGAATCAGCCGCTCGCCGCGATCAACAACTACTGCTCGGGCACGCTCGCGCTCGTGAAGAGCGGCCGCGGCACGCCCGAGACGCTGCAGCCCGCGCTGGAAAAGACCGCGCAGCAGGCGCTGCGCGCGGGGATGATCGTCAAGCGGATCCGCGAATTCGTGAAGCGCAGCGAGCCGAAGCGCCAGCCGGCGCGGGTCGCGGACATCGTCGCCGACGCGGTCGGGCTCGCCGAAATCGAGGCCAGAAAGCGCAGGATCCGGATCGTCACGGAAATCCTCGCAAGAATGCCTATTATTTATGTCGACCCCGTGCTGATCGAACAGGTGCTGATGAACCTGATGAAGAACGCAGCCGAGGCGATGGCCGACGTGAAGCCGGCGTCGGCGGACGGCGTGATCCGCGTCGTCGCCGACATCGATGCGGGCTTCGTCGACATCCGCGTGATCGACCAGGGCCCGGGCGTCGACGAAGCGACGGCCGAGCGCCTGTTCGAACCGTTTTACAGCACCAAGTCCGACGGCATGGGCATGGGGCTGAACATCTGCCGTTCGATCATCGAATCGCATCGGGGGCGTCTGTGGGTGGTCAACAACGTCGAGCCGGATGGCCGCATTTCCGGCGCGACGTTCCACTGCAGCCTGCCCATTGGGGAACCCGCTGATCTCGGCCAAGGGGGGCGCGAGGCATCGGCATCACATACCGTTACGGGAGAACTATGAATAGCCCTGTCACCACCACTCAGGAAACCGTCTTCGTCGTCGACGACGACGAGGCCGTACGGGACTCGCTGCGCTGGCTGCTGGAGGCGAACGGCTATCGCGTTCAATGCTTCTCGAGCGCCGAGCAGTTCCTCGATGCGTACCAGCCGGCGCAGCAGGCCGGCCAGATCGCGTGCCTGATCCTCGACGTGCGGATGTCGGGCATGAGCGGCCTCGAATTGCAGGAACGCCTGATCGCCGACAACGCCGCGCTGCCGATCATCTTCGTCACCGGTCACGGCGACGTGCCGATGGCCGTGTCGACGATGAAAAAGGGAGCGATGGACTTTATCGAGAAACCGTTCGACGAAGCCGAGCTGCGCAAGCTCGTCGAGCGGATGCTCGACAAGGCCCGAAGCGAAAGCAAGAGCGTGCAGGAGCAGCGTGCCGCGAGCGAACGCCTGTCGAAGCTGACCGCGCGCGAGCAGCAGGTGCTCGAGCGGATCATCGCGGGCCGCCTGAACAAGCAGATCGCCGACGACCTCGGCATTAGCATCAAGACGGTCGAGGCGCACCGCGCGAACATCATGGAAAAGCTCAACGTCAACACGGTGGCCGACCTGCTGCGCCTCGCGCTGTCGAAGAAACAGGCCTGAGCGCGTTTTCCGGCGGCACGCGCCACCGCGGCCGCCCGGCCCGCAATCGGTGTTTGCCGCCCCGCGCGATGCGGCCCACTCGCGCGGCGGCGGCCGCTCCTCCCGGCGCACGCGCGCCGCGGCCATGACGCTTCCCGTTGATTCGCTGTCGGACGGCAGCAGGCGAACGGTATAATTACGTGCTTTGCTACGGCGCTTCGGGCGCCGTACGCCCGCATTCCAACTTCCCGGCAGGACCCACCACCATGACAGCCCTCCTCATCGACGGCAACGCCCTTTCGAAGACCCTGCGCGGTCAGGCCGCCGAACGCGCCGCCGCGCTGACCGCCCGCGGCCACCAGCCCGGTCTCGCGGTGATCCTCGTCGGCGCCAACCCGGCGAGCGAAGTCTACGTGCGCAACAAGATCAAGGCATGCGAGGACAACGGCTTCTTCTCGCTGAAGGATGCGTACCCGGCCACGCTGTCGGAAGCCGACCTGCTTGCGCGCATCGACGAACTGAACCGCGATCCGAAGATCCACGGCATCCTGGTCCAGTTGCCGCTGCCCGCGCATATCGACAGTCACAAGGTGATCGAGGCGATCGCGCCGGAGAAGGACGTCGACGGCTTTCACGTCGCGAACGCCGGTGCGCTGATGACCGGCAAGCCGCTGTTCCGCCCGTGCACGCCGTACGGCGTGATGAAGATGTTCGAAGCGCACGGCATTGCGCTGCAAGGCGCGAACGCGGTCGTGATCGGCCGCTCGAACATCGTCGGCAAGCCGATGGCGATGATGCTGCTCGACGCCGGCGCGACCGTGACGATCTGCCACAGCAAGACGCGCGACCTCGCCGCGCATACGCGCCAGGCCGACATCGTGGTCGCCGCGGTCGGCAAGCGCAACATCCTGACCGCCGACATGGTGAAGCCTGGTGCGACGGTGATCGACGTCGGCATGAACCGCGACGACGCGGGCAAGCTGTGCGGCGACGTCGATTTCGCGGGCGTGAAGGAAGTCGCCGGCTACATCACGCCGGTGCCGGGCGGCGTCGGCCCGATGACCATCACGATGCTGCTGATCAACACGATCGAATCCGCCGAACGCGCCGCTGCCGCCGCAGCCTGACGCTCCACTCGCTCAGCCGGCGCGCGATTCCGTGCGCCGGCGCCTCGCCAGCCGCAGTCGCGCGGCTGCATCGCGCCAGCCGGCACGTCCGACGCCGCGCATCCGACCCTGCGTCAATCGCGTCGTTAGAAACTAACGATTGGAAAGCGCGCGATGCGCCCCAATAATGTCGGTATCGGGCGCGCTCGCGCCCAGCCGCCGTTACCCTTTTCATCCCGGTTCATCCGGCAACAGACAGGGAGTCTTATGTCCGCCAGCGCCAATACCAATCCGCTCCTCGACTTCTCCGGCCTGCCCCGTTTCGGCGAGATCCGCCCGGAGCACGTGACGCCCGCGCTCGACACGCTGCTCGACGCCGCCAGCCGCGCGGTCGAAGCGGCGAGCGCGAGCGACACGCCGTCGACCTGGGCCGCCGTCGTCGAGACGGTCGAGCAGGCCACGGAGCCGCTCGGCCGTGCGTGGGGCATCGTCGGCCACCTGAACGCGGTCGCCGACACGCCCGAACTGCGGGCTGCCTACGGTGAAAACCTGCCGCGCGTGACCGAGTTCTGGTCGAGCGTCGGCCAGAATCTCGCGCTGTACGAAAAGTACAAGGCGATCGCCGCGAGCGCCGAATACGCGACGCTGTCCGCCGAGCGCAAGAAGATCCTCGACAATGCGCTGCGCGACTTCCGCCTGTCGGGCGCCGAGCTGCCCGAGGACCAGAAGCCGCGCTTCGCGGAACTGCAGGAACAGCAGGCCGCGCTGTCGAAGGCGTTCTCCGATCACGTGCTCGACGCGACCAACGCGTACGCATATTTCGCGAAGAACGAAGCCGAGCTGGCCGGCCTGCCCGGCGACGCGATCGAGGCCGCCCGCGAAGCCGCGCAGAAGGACGGCAAGGAAGGCTGGAAATTCACACTGCATTTCCCGTCGTATTTCCCGGTGCTGCAGTACGCCGACGACCGCGCGCTGCGCGAGACGCTCTACCGCGCCTATGCGACCCGCGCGTCGGAACTCGGGCCGCAGTACGGCGACGGCAAGGCCGAATGGGACAACACGGCGATCGTCGCCGACGCGCTGAAGCTGCGCCGCGAAGAGGCGCAGATGCTCGGCTATCGCAACTTCGCCGAAGTCTCGCTCGCGCCGAAGATGGCCGAATCGCCGCAGCAGGTGATCGCGTTCCTCGAGGATCTCGCGACGCGCGCACGCCCGCACGCGGAGAAAGACTGGGACGAGCTGCGCACGTTCGCCGCGAAGGAACTCGGCCTCGCCGAACTCGCGCCGTGGGACGTCGCGTACGCGGCCGAAAAGCTCCGCCAGCAGCGCTATGCGTTCTCGGAAAACGAGGTCAAGCAGTACTTCCCGGAACCCGCCGCGCTGAAGGGCCTGTTCACCGTCACCGAAACGCTGTTCGGCGTGCGTATCAAGCCGGACGACGCGCCGGTATGGCACAAGGACGTGCGCTTCTTCCGCGTCGAGAATTGCGACGGCTCGCTCGTCGCACAGTTCTATCTCGACCTGTACGCGCGCGAAGGCAAGCGCGGCGGCGCGTGGATGGACGACGCCCGTTCGCGCGCGAAGCGCGGCAGCGACGTGCAGACGCCGGTCGCGTACCTGACCTGCAACTTCTCCGCGCCGGTCGGCGGCAAGCCCGCGTGCTTCACGCACGACGAGGTCATCACGCTGTTCCATGAATTCGGCCACGGGCTGCATCACATGCTGACGCGCGTCGACGAACTCGGCGTGTCGGGCATCAACGGCGTCGAGTGGGATGCGGTCGAACTGCCGTCGCAGTTCATGGAAAACTTCTGCTGGGAATGGGACGTGCTGTCGTCGATGTCGTCGCACGTCGATACGGGCGCCGCGCTGCCGCGCGAGCTGTTCGACAAGATGATCGCCGCGAAGAACTTCCAGAGCGGGCTCGGCACGCTGCGCCAGATCGTGTTCTCGATGTTCGACATGCTGCTGCACGTCGACTTCGATCCGGCCGGCGCGACCGGTGTGACCGCGTTCGCGCGCGAGATCAACGAGCGCTACCACGTGATCCCGCAGGCCGCGTTCTCGCGCTGGCCGAACACGTTCAGCCACATCTTCGCGGGCGGCTATGCGGCCGGCTACTACAGCTACAAGTGGGCCGAAGTGCTGTCGGCCGATGCGTACGCGGCGTTCGAGGAAGCGGCCGCCGCCAGCGGCAGCGTGCTCGACGCGGCAACCGGCACGCGCTATCGCCGCGAAATCCTCGAGGTCGGCGGCAGCCGTCCGGCGATGGAGTCGTTCAAGGCGTTCCGCGGCCGCGAGCCGCGGATCGACGCGCTGCTGCGCCACAACGGGATGGCCGCGCCCGCGCACTGAGCGCGCCGCCCGGCCGCGCCGGCAGCATCGACGGGCACCGCTTCGGCGGTGCCTTTTTTCATGGCGCTGACCCGTCCCTGGCGTCGGCCGCGTTGTCTGGCTCGCTCGTGCTGCCCGCTTGGCCGGGAACCTCCACGTGGTCGGCTTCGTCGTCGAACAGCAGGAATTGCCCGTGGCGCTCGGCCGTGTCCTCGTCGATACGCACGCCGACGCCGAGCAGCCGCACCGGCTGCGCGCGCCGCAACAACCCCTTCGCGAGCAGCGTGACGGCCGTCTCGGCATTCGTCGCGTCGGCCACGCACTCGACCGTCGTGCGCTGGAAATCGGCGAAGCGAATCTTCACGTACAGCTTGCGGATCGAACGCGCGGCGCCCGCGCGCTCGATCCGCGCGTCGAGTTGCACGACGAGGCGGCGGATTTCGTCCGCGCATTGCTCAAGCGTCGTCAGGTCGGTCACGTAGGTCGTCTCGACGCTGACCGACTTGCGCTCCTGATCGGCCTGCACGGGCCGCTCGTCGATCCCGCGCGACAGTTCGTACAGCCGCCGCCCGAACGCGCCGAACTCGCGGTGCAGGTCGATCAGCGGCCAGTCGCGCAACTGCGCGCAAGTCTGGATGCCGAGCCGATCGAGCCGCGTGGCCGTCACCTTGCCGACGCCGTGCAGCTTGCGCACCGGCAACGCCGCGACGAACGCGTCGATCTCGTGCGGCCGCACGACGAACAGTCCGTCGGGCTTGTTCCAGTCGGATGCGATCTTCGCGATGAACTTGTTCGGCGCGACGCCCGCCGATACGGTCACGCCGACCGTGTCGCGCACCCGCTCGCGGATCTCGCGCGCAATCAGCGTCGCACTGCCCTGGCAACGTTCCGACCCGCTGACGTCGAGGTACGCCTCGTCGAGCGACAGCGGCTCGACGTCCGGCGTGTAGTCTCGATAGATCGCCATGATCTGCCGCGATGCCGCACGGTACTTGTCCATGGCGGACGGCAGGATCAGCAGGTCCGGACACTTGCGCATCGCCAGCGCCGACGACATCGCCGAATGCACGCCGTAGCGCCGCGCCTCGTAGTTGCAGGTCGCGATCACACCGCGCTGGTCGGGCCGGCCGCCGACCGCGAGCGGCCGGTTGCGCAGCGACGGGTCGTCGCGCATCTCGACCGACGCGTAGAAGCAGTCGCAATCGCAGTGAATGATCTTGCGCGCGCGCGGCAGCGCGTCGCCCGGCGGCGGCGCGTGCGGATAGGCTGGCGAAATGATGGTCGGGCTCACGGTGCCGATACTGTACAAAAACACAGTGCCGGTTTCAACTGCCGCGTACGTCCACTGCCGGCTGCGCCGTACCGGCCCGATTTGCGCGGATCGTATCGGCCGGGTTCGGGCAGCGGCGCCTATACTCGTCTGCCGCGACACACGAAACGCAAAGGTGACGGATGAAGACGATCGGACTGATCGGCGGCATGAGCTGGGAATCGTCGGCCGAGTACTACCGGATGATCAACCGGCACTCGAAGGCATTGCACGGCGGGCATCACAACGCGAAAAGCGTGCTGGTCACGGTCGACTTCGCCGAAATCGAAGCGCTGCAGCGCACGCACGACTGGGTCGCACTCGGCGAACGGATGGCCGATGCCGCGCGCCAGCTCGAAGCGGCCGGCGCCGATCTCGTCGTCCTCACGACCAATACGATGCATCGCGTGCACGACGCGATCGAAGCCGCGGTGAAGCTGCCGTTCCTGCACATCGCCGATCCGACCGGCAACGCGCTGCGCGACGCGGGCGTCGAGCGCGTCGCCCTGCTCGGCACGCGCTACACGATGGAGTTGCCGTTCTACGCGGAGCGGCTGCGCGGGAAGTTCGGGCTCGACGTGCTGGTGCCGGACGAACGCGAGCGCGACGACGTGCACCGGATCATCTACGACGAGCTGTGCCACGGCGTCGTCTCGGCGCCATCGCGCGCGACGTATGTGTCGATCATCGACCGACTGGCCGCGCGCGGCGCCCAGGCCGTGATCCTGGGCTGCACGGAAATCACGCTGCTGATCGGCGCGGATGATTCGCCGCTGCCGGTATTCGATACGACCGCGTTGCATGCGAAGGCGGCCGTCGAGTGGGCGGCGCGCTGAACGACGCGCGCCGCCGCGTATCGCCATCGCCGCCGGATGCGGCTGAATACGGGCAAGGACCAGTGCGCGGTGCGGTCGGGCACGCCGAACGCAACGGCCACGCGGGTCGGCACGACGCTCTATCCGCTCGAGAACGGCTTCCTGCCCGGGAACCCGGGCGCGCGGGCGCGCGGGCGCGCGGAAATAACGGGCGGGCGCTGAAAACAAAAAACCCGGCATGGAGCCGGGTTTTTGTCGACGAAGTGCGCATCGGTCAATTGCGCTGCACATCGTCTGGTGTGCTTGGTTGCGGGGACAGGATTTGAACCTGTGACCTTCGGGTTATGAGCCCGACGAGCTGCCAGACTGCTCCACCCCGCGTCAGAGAAATAAATTATAGGGTGAGGAAGTACTCACGTCAATACTTTTGTCACAATTTCTGCATCCACTGCCCGGGCGCCGACGCGGGACACGTGCGCGACGCTGCATGACGCGCGCGTTCGCACCCCATGCTCGCGGTAAGATGGCGGCCTTCGCATTCACGCCGCACACACCCTTCCGTTCATGAAAATCGCCACCTGGAACGTCAACTCGCTCAATGTCCGCAAACAGCATGTGCTCGACTGGCTCGCGCAAAGCGGAGCCGACGTGCTGTGCCTGCAGGAACTGAAGCTGCCGGACGAGAAATTCCCGCGCGCCGATCTCGAGGCAGCCGGCTACCGCAGCTGGTTCACGGGCCAGAAGACCTACAACGGCGTCGCGATCCTCGTGCGCGACACGCTCGCCGTCGACGAGTCGGACGTCGTGCGCAACATCCCGGGCTTCGACGATCCGCAGCAGCGCGTGATCGCCGCGACGGTCGACGGCGTGCGCATCGTGTCCGCCTACTTCCCGAACGGCCAGGCGCTCGACTCCGACAAGTTCGTCTACAAGATGCAGTGGCTCGACGCGCTGCAAGCGTGGCTGCGCACCGAGTTGCAGCGCTACCCGAAGCTCGCGCTGCTCGGCGACTACAACATTGCACCGGAAGACCGCGACGTGCACGATCCCGCGAAATGGGAAGGCCAGAACCTCGTGTCGCCGCAGGAGCGCGCACACTTCGCGCAACTGATCGAACTCGGCTTCGTCGATGCGTTCCGCCGCTTCGAGCAGCCCGAGAAGACCTTCACGTGGTGGGACTACCGGATGATGGCGTTCCGCCGCAACGCGGGGCTGCGCATCGACCACATCCTGCTGTCGCCGGCGCTCGCGGCGACCTGCGCGTCGTGCGAAGTCGATCGCACGCCGCGCACGTGGGAACAGCCGTCCGACCACACGCCGGTCGTCGCGATCGTCGGCTGATCGCGCAAGCGCCCGCGCGCGATCAGCGCCGCGCGGGCGCCGGCCCGAGATGGGCCCACAGGAAGCCGAATTCGGCTGCGTCGGCTTCCGCGCGCTCGAGATCGTCGGCGCTGCCGTGGCCGCCGTCGGTGTTCTCCCAGTACCACACCCGCTCGTGACCGAGCGCCTGCATGCGCGCGGCCATCTTGCGCGCATGCGCGGGATGCACGCGATCGTCGCGGGTCGACGTCGTCAGCAACAACGGCGGATACACGACGCCTTCACGCACGCGGTGATACGGCGAATACGCGGCCAGCGCCGCGCCTTCGCGCGGATCGTCGGGGTCGCCGTATTCGTCGAGCCAGGCGGCGCCCGCGTGCAGCTTCGGATAGCGCTGCATGTCGAGCAACGGCACGCGGCACAGCACCGCGCCGAACAGCTCCGGCCGCTGCATCATGCACGCGGCGACCAGTAGTCCGCCGTTGCTGCCGCCCTCGATCCCGAGTTGCGCGGCGGTCGTCACGCCGGTCGCGGCCAGATCCTCGGCGACCGCGATGAAATCGTCGAACGAACGCTGCCGGTGTTCGCGCTGCGCGTCGACGTGCCAGCGCGGCCCGAATTCGCCTCCGCCGCGGATGTGCGCGAACGCCATCACGCCGCCGCGTTCGAGCCAGCCGATGCCGAACGCATCGCTGTAGCCCGGCAGATTCGGGATCGCAAAGCCGCCATAGCCGGACAGCAGGCACGGCCGCGCGACGCGCGCGCCGCCTTGCGGCACGTCGAGCGCATCGCGCGGCCCGATCAGCGTGTACGGCACCACCGTGCCGTCGCGCGAACGCGCGCTCGCGCGGCGTACGACGAGCCCGGCCGCGTCGAACTGCACCGGCGGCCGGTCGAGCAGCACGCGGCGCGACCGCGCATCGTCCGCGCGATCGGCAAGATCGGCCAGCCAGCATTCGGGCGGATCGAGATACGTGTCGACATCGACGTACACCTCGTCGTTCAGCGTCGATTCGACGGGCTCGATGTCGATCTGCGCCTCGCCCGGCCAGTCGAACGGCCGCGCGTCCCACGTCCACGCACCGTCGTCGGCCTGCCGCGGCTGCCACAGCATCGTGCGGTTGTGCACGTCGTCGAGCCAGCTCGCGATCAGCGTCGTGCGCGTGTGCGTCCACGTACAGGCGGACGTCGTCGGCCGCGGCGCGAACAACGTCGTGAATTCGCGCGCGCCGGCGAGGAACGCCTGCTCGCGGATCGCGAGCAGCGAGCCGCCGGCGTGGCGCACGCCGTCGCAATCCCAGTCGAGGCGCGGCTCCAGCACGAGCCAGCCTTCCCAGAACCCGACCTCGACATGCGTCGGCACGTCGTAGCGCGCCCACTCGCCGGCGTCGGTCAGCCGATACGCGTGCGCGTCGAAGAAATCGACGCTGCGCCACGCGACGTGACGGCGGTCGATCGGGTCGTACCATGCACCCGCACTGATGTCGTCCGGCTCGCCGCGAAACACGACGGGCGCGTCGGCGAGCGGCGTGCCGCGCACCCAGCGCCGCGCTTCATACGGATAACCGGCGGCGGTCGCATGTGCTTCGCCGCGATCCCAGCTCACGTAGACGGTGTCGCGATCGATCCAGCCGACCGTGTGATGGCCCGGCGCGTCGATCGTGAAACCGCCGTCGACGAAACGGCGCGCGACGAGGTCGAATTCGCGCACGACGACTGCGTCGGCGCCGCCCGGCGACAGCGACAACAGCACGCGATCGCCGTCCGGATACAGGATCGCCTCCTGCTCGAACACCCACGACTCGCCCTCTTCGACGCCGAGCGCGTCGACGTCGAGCAGCGTTTCCCAGGCCGGCTGGCCGGCCCGCCAGTCGGCCCAGCGCGTGCGGCGCCACAGTCCCTTCGGATGGAGATCGTCCTGCCACAGGTCGTACGCCCAGTCGCGCCAGCGGGTCGGAATCACCGGGCGTTCGCGCGGCAGATACGCTTTCGCGAGACGCGCGGTCAGCGCGCGATACGCGTCGTCGTCGCGCAGCGCGGCGTGCGTGCGCGCATTCTGCTCGTCGACCCACGTGCGGGCGCGCTTGCTGTCGAGCGCTTCGAGGAAACGGAACGGGTCGGCCCCGGCGGGCCAGCGGAAGGAATCGGACATGGTGGATCGACGGAATGGCAAGCTGCGTGCAAACCGCGATTATGTCCGATCGCGGCATGCGCGAACCCGCGCATGCCGCGCATCGTGCCCGATCAGGGCTCCAGATGGAGTTCCTGGATCTTGCGCGTGATCGTGTTGCGACCGATGCCGAGCCGCTCCGCGGCCTCGACCTTGCGGCCGCGCGTGAAGTCGAGCGCCTCGCGGATCACGGCCGCTTCGAAGCGACGCGCGAGCTCGTCCATCACGTCGGCCGAGTTCTCGCGCAACAACCGCGCGACCTCGGTGCGCAGCCCGTGCTCCCACAGCGGGTAGCCGGCCGGCGCGCTGCCGTTCGCCGTGCTCGCGACGGGCACGGCGGCGGGCGGCGCCGCGCCGATCGCGGCAGGCGCTGCCGCCGCGTGGCCGCCGCTGCCGTGCACGTCCGCGCCGTCGCCCGACGCGACGACCGGCGCCCCGGCCGGCACGAGGTCGGGCGGCAGGTCCTTGATCTCGACCGTCTGCGCGGGCGCCATCACGGTCAGCCAGTTCGCGAGGTTCTCGAGCTGCCGTACGTTGCCGGGAAACGGCAGCGACGTGAGATACGCGAGCGCGTCGTCGGACACGCGTTTCGGCTCGACGCCGAGATCGCGTGCACTCTTCTGCAGGAAGTGGCGCGTGAGCAGCGCGATGTCCTCGCTACGTTCGCGCAGCGGCGGCAGGCGCAGCCGGATCACGTTGAGCCGGTGGTAAAGGTCCTCGCGGAACAGCCCCTGCCGCACGCGCGACTCGAGATTCTGGTGCGTCGCGGCGATCACGCGCACGTTCGCGCGCAGCGGGTTGTGCCCGCCGACCCGATAGAACTGCCCGTCCGACAGCACGCGCAACAGGCGCGTCTGCAGGTCGAACGGCATGTCGCCGATTTCGTCGAGGAACAGCGTGCCGTTCTCGGCCTGCTCGAAGCGGCCCTGCCGCGTCGTCTGCGCGCCGGTGAACGCGCCGCGCTCGTGGCCGAACAGTTCGGATTCGAGCAGGTCCTTCGGAATCGCCGCCGTGTTCAGCGCGATGAACGGCCCGTTCGCGCGCGGGCTGTGACGGTGCAGCGCCCGCGCGACGAGCTCCTTGCCGGTGCCCGACTCGCCGGTGATCAGCACGGTCGCGGCCGAATGCGACAGCCGGCCGATCGCACGGAACATGTCCTGCATCGCGGGCGCCTGGCCGAGCATCTCGGGCGCGTCGGCCACGCGCTCGTCCTGCGGCGCGCCGCCGCGCAGGCTTTCTTCCACCGCGCGGCGGATCAGCTCGACCGCCTTGTCGACGTCGAACGGCTTCGCGAGGTATTCGAACGCGCCGCCCTGGAACGCCGCGACGGCGCTGTCGAGATCGGAGAACGCCGTCATGATGATGACGGGCAGGCCCGGCAGCCGCTCGTGCATCGCCTGCAGCAACTCGAGGCCCGAGCCGCCCGGCATCCGGATGTCGGACACGAGTACCTGCGGCGTCTCGTGGTCGAGCGCGGCCAGCGCGTCGCGCACGTTCGCGAAGCTCTTCGTCGCGAAGCTGTCCCGGGCGAGTGCCTTTTCGAGCACCCAGCGGATCGATTGGTCGTCGTCTACTATCCAGATCGGCTTCATAGGTCGGTCAGATATGGGGAAATCCGGTGAATCGCACTGTCGCCGCTCAATGGTCGAGCGGCAGCAGAATCTGAAATTCGGTACGTCCGGGCCGGCTTTCGACCTCGATCATCCCGTCGTGCTGCTGCACGAACGTCTGCGCGAGCGTGAGGCCGAGGCCGCTGCCGTCGTCGCGTCCGGACACGAGCGGGTAGAAGATCCGGTCGCGGATCTCTTCCGGAATGCCGGGCCCGTTGTCGATCACGTGCAAGTCCAGTGCCAGCCGGTACAGGCGCTTGGCGATCGTCACCTTGCGCGCGATGCGCGTGCGCAGCTCGATCTTCGCGTCGCCCTGCGCGATCCGTTCGCGCAGCGCCTGCGCGGCGTTGCGCACGATGTTCAGCAGCGCCTGGATCAGTTGCTCCTTGTCGCCGCGCAGGTCCGGCACGCTCACGTCGTAATCGCGCTCGATCGTGAGCCCGCGCGGGAATTCCGCGAGCATCACCGCGCGTACGCGTTCGCACACTTCATGAATGTTCACGTCGCCGACGATATGCGGATGCCGGTGCGGCTCCAGCAACCGGTCGACGAGCGTCTGCAGGCGGTCGGACTCCTTGATGATCACCTGCGTGTATTCGCGCAACTCGCCGCGCTCGCGCTCGCCCAGTTCGAATTCGAGCAGCTGGGCTGCGCCGCGAATGCCGCCGAGCGGGTTCTTGATCTCGTGCGCGAGGTTGCGGATCAGTTGCTTGTTGACCGCGGTCAGGTCGTGGATGCGCTCTTCCCGATCGGTGCGCGACTGCCGTTCGTTCTCGAACAGCTCGACGAGCACGAAATCGGGCGCGGTCTCGAGGAAGCCGACGATCGCGTGCACATGCAGCGGCTCCCGGCCGGGCCGGTCGAGCACGGTATCGAGGTGCGTCGCGTGAAAGCGTTCCTGGCCGATCGCGGTGATCGTCGATGCCAGCTCGTTCGCGTTCGGGAAAATTTCGCCCCACGGCCGCTGCGCGAGCTGCCGCCGCGAGATGTCGAGCATCGCCTCCGCGGACGGGTTCGCGAACGCGATCCGCAGCGTCTTGCGGTCGAGCACGAGCACGACCGTCGGCAGCGCTTCGAGCCCCGCCAGCAGACCCGAGCGCGAGAGCCGCTCGTCGTCCGTCAGCCGTTCGGGCTGCCCCGTTTTCGCCTTGATCAGATTCTTCAGAACCATCTGCGTGCTTGTCGCGCCTCACCGGGCAGAAAATGAAAATCGTCGGAACAAAAAAGGGACGGCCGGACGCCGTCCCCTTTCAGACTCCGCCGCTCCCGCCGCACACCGCGCGACGGGAACGAACCGGCATGACGGCGCCGAATCGAAGCGCCATCGCCGATTAGAGCGAGTAGTACATCTCGAACTCGATCGGGTGCGTCGTCATGCGGAACTTCGCCAGCTCCTGCTCCTTCAGCCCGAGGTACGCGTCGATCATGCCGTCCGTGAACACGCCGCCGCGCGTCAGGAACTCGCGATCCTTGTCGAGTGCCTCGAGTGCCTGGTCGAGACCCGCGCACACGGTCGGGATCTTTGCATCCTCTTCCGGCGGCAGGTCGTACAGGTTCTTGTCCGCTGCTTCGCCCGGATGGATCTTGTTCTGGATCCCGTCGAGGCCGGCCATCATCAGCGCCGAGAACAACAGGTACGGGTTCGCCATCGGGTCCGGGAAGCGCGTTTCGATACGGCGGCCCTTCGGGTTCGACACGTGCGGAATGCGGATCGATGCCGACCGGTTGCGTGCCGAGTACGCGAGCTTGACCGGTGCTTCGAAGTGCGGGACCAGACGCTTGTACGAGTTCGTCGTCGGGTTCGTGATCGCGTTCAGCGCGCGAGCGTGCTTGATGATGCCGCCGATGTAGAACAGCGCCAGTTCCGACAGGCCGGCATAGCCGTTGCCCGCGAACAGGTTCTGGCCGTCCTTCCAGATCGACTGGTGAACGTGCATGCCCGAACCGTTGTCGCCGACGACCGGCTTCGGCATGAACGTCGCCGTCTTGCCGTACGAATGCGCGACGTTATGGATGATGTACTTCGACCATTGCGTCCAGTCCGCGCGCTGCACGAGCGTCGAGAACTTCGTGCCGATTTCGTTCTGGCCCTGGCCCGCCACTTCGTGGTGGTGCACTTCGACCGGGATGCCGAGCTGTTCGAGCAGCAGGCACATTTCCGAGCGCATGTCCTGGAACGTGTCGACCGGCGCGACCGGGAAGTAGCCGCCCTTCGTGCCCGGACGGTGGCCCGTGTTGCCGCCTTCGAATTCCTTGCCTGCCGACCACGGCGCTTCTTCCGAGTTGATCTTCACGAAGCAGCCCGACATGTCCGTGTTCCACTGGACCGAGTCGAAAATGAAGAATTCCGGCTCCGGACCGAAGTAGGCCGTGTCGCCGATGCCCGTGCTCTTCAGGTAGGCTTCCGCGCGCTTCGCGAGCGAACGCGGGTCGCGCTCGTAGCCCTTGCCGTCGGCCGGCTCGACCACGTCGCAGGTCAGCACCAGCGTCGATTCTTCATAGAACGGGTCGATGAACGCAGCGCTCGGATCCGGCATGAGCAGCATGTCCGACGCCTCGATGCCCTTCCAGCCCGCGATCGACGAACCGTCGAATGCATGACCGCTTTCGAACTTGTCTTCGTCAAACGCCGAAACCGGCACCGACACGTGCTGTTCCTTGCCGCGCGTATCCGTGAAGCGGAAATCGACGAACTTGACGTCCTCGTCCTTCACGAGCTGCATGACGTCGGCGACGGTTTTACTCATAACCTCTTCTCCTGATTGAACAATTCCGGCGGACTGGGAACCGCCTCGTTTATCGAGCTGACCGGGGTCTTGCTTTGGCGCAGCGCGCCCCGATTCGACCGAATTCTATATAGCAGCTTCCGTGCCAACCATCGCAAAACCGACGCGGATCGCGCCGGCCCGCGCCGCAGCGGGGCTCGCCTGCGCAATTGCAGGGCTCGGGGCCGCACCGCCGCCGACCGGATCGCACCTCCGTGGTGCAATCTTCGGGATGCGGCGGCGCAGCCGGGTTATTCTGGTGCATGCGCGCCATTCTGCACTCTTTTGGTGAATCCGTGGTCCGTGCATGCGGCGCAGGTCGCGCGAACGTCCGTACCGCCCCGCCGCGCTAGAATGATCGTTTGACCGATACGGAGACTCCCTGCCATGAGTACGCTGGACCAGCTTTACGCGAAGGCCGACGAACGCCGCGCCCAGGGCGCGCTCGACTACGCCGGCGCGCTGCTGCCGGTCGAGGCATTCGAACTGCTGCAGCTCGACCCGTCGGCGCGCCTCGTCGACGTGCGCACGCGCGCCGAGCTCGACTGGATCGGCCGCCCGCTCGTCGGCGACGGCCAGTACCTGCACATCGAATGGACGCGCTACCCGGGCGGCGTGCCGAACACCGAATTCGTCAACGAACTGAAGGCGGCCCTGCCGGCCGATACGCCGATCCTGTTCCTGTGCCGCAGCGCCGCGCGCTCGAAGCTCGCCGCGGTCGCGTCCGCGCAGGCCGGCTACACGAAGGCGTTCGACCTGCTCGAAGGCTTCGAGGGCGCGAAGGACGCCGAAGGCCACCGCAAGACCGTCGACGGCTGGTGCTTCCGCAAACTGCCGTGGATCGGCGCCTGACGGCGCGCCGAGGCCACCGGTTGCGACAGCCTCATCGTCGAGCCGGGCGATGACATGCCGATGACGGGCCGCGTTGCGCGGCCCGTTGCTTTTGGTACGACAGCGTGGCAGGCCGCTCAGGCGTGCGGCGCATCGGGCTCGACGACGTCGCCGCCGAGCAGATGCACGCCTTCGCGCAGCTTCACGAACGCGGCTGCGACCGCTTCCGGTTCGCCCTTCACGCCGAGATCGATGTGACGGCGCGCGTAGATGCCGCCGCGCTCCGCGTCGCCGACGCTCGGCAGGCTGAACACGCGCACGCCCGGGAAATCCCGCTCGATCCTCTCCATCAACGGCGTGAGCGTCGATTCCGGCAGCTCGAACACGTACAGCGAACGCTCGGCATGCGGCGTCGCATGATGCAGATGCGCGTACTTCGTATCGAGCACCCATTCGATCATCGGCCACGCCATCACCGGAAAGCCCGGCACGAAATGGAGATGGCCGACCGAGAAGCCGGGAATCCGGTTGTAGCCGTTCGGGATGATCGTCGCCCCGGCCGGGAACACGCCCATGTTGAAACGGTGCTGGTTTTCCGGCGATTCGAAATCGACCGGTGCGGCCGGATCCGCGTGCATCTCGCGGATCCGCTCCGCAATCAGCGCCTTCGCTTCCGGATGCAGCTCGAGCGGCACGCCGAGCGCGGCCGCCGCGCACTGGCGCGTGTGGTCGTCCGGCGTCGCGCCGATCCCGCCCGTCGAGAACACGATGTCGCCCGACGCGATCGCGCGCGCGAGCGTCGCCGTGATGCGCGCCGGATCGTCGCCGACGTATTCGGCCCAGTCGAGCGCGAGGCCGCGCGCGCCGAGCAGCTCGATGACCTTCGCCAGATGCTTGTCCTGCCGGCGGCCCGACAGGATTTCGTCGCCGATGATGATGATCCCGATGCTCATGCCTGCCCCATGTCGATTGCGGTGGCGCGCGCACTCGCGCGCAGGTCTTCGAGCGCGCGCAGGCAGTAGTGCCCGAACCACAGCGCCGAGAAGACGAGGATGAAAGCGTAAACCCAGATCATGGCGGCCGCGACGAACGGGAACAGCACCATCATCCAGACCGACGACACCCACACGAAGGTCGGCACGGTGCCGAGCAGCCCGGTCGCGACGCCGATGCCGATCAGCGGCCAGCGGTGCCGGCGCACGAGCGCGCGGCGCTCGTCGCGGCTCGCATGCAGCGCGAGCGCATCGTAAGTCATCACGCGATACGTGAGCCAGCCCCAGATCAGCGGCGGCAGCAACGCGAAGAACGGCGGAATCAGCCACAGCGGGATCGTCACGACGAGCAGCACGACGCCGACGATCGCCGCGCCGAGCGAATTGAACACGCTGCCGAAGAAGGTGCCGCCCCGCTTCGGCTCGAGCGCCGCGAACTGCCGGTTCGACAGGTGCTTGATCACGACCGGCATCGAGATCGTCGCGATCAGCAGCAGCACGGTCAGCACGATCAGCGGAATGGCGAGCGACACGACCACGAACGGCGCGACGACCGCATGCAACTGCGACATGCCGATCGCATCGAACGCGCGATACAGCGCGGCCGTCAGCACGAAGCCGTCGAGCGCGCCGCGCGCGAGGTCCAGCAATGTCTGCCACGAGAACCACAGCACGGCGCCCCACAGCAGCGCCGACACGACGAACGGCATCAGGGTGAGCCACAGCATGCGCGGGTGCAGCGCGCTGGCGAGCGCCCGGACGAAGGAACGCAGCAAATCGTTCATGCGAGCCTGGGGAGTCTGGATTGACGGAGAAAAACGGGGAAAGGATAAACCACACGGCCCGCATGCGCCAAAGCGCATGCGGGCCGCGTGCAAGCGTCGTTCAACGGGAGAGCGGACGGATCGGGATCAGGCCGACGCTGCGCCGCGCTTCGCGGGGAACAGGCGCCGGAAGATCCGCACGAACGCGAGGCCGTGCTGCGACCAGAAGCCGTCGCCATAGGACACGCCCTCGACCTGCTCGCGGATGCCGGTCGGCTCGACCGTGCGGTTCCACGACGCGGTGCCGAACATCATGTCCCACCACGGAAACAGCACGCCGAAGTTGCAGCCGTACTTGGTGCCTTCGTGGCCGTAACCGACCGCATGGTGCCGGCGGTGGAAGATCGGGCTGACGAGCAGGCGCTCGCCGATGCGGCCGTACGACAGCCGCGCATTCGTATGCTGGATGCTCTGCAGGAAGTTGGTGACCGCGGTCAGCACGACGAACTGCGACGGCGTCACGCCGATCACGAGCGCGATCGCCGCGAAAAAGCACGACTGGAGCACGTCGTCGAGCAGGTGGTTGCGGTCGTCGCACCACAGCGACATCTGCCGCTGGCTGTGATGGACCGCGTGCAGCTCCCACCAGACGCCGAACTTGTGCTGCCAGCGGTGATACCAGTAGCCGGCGAAGTCGAGCACGACGAGGTAGATCGCGAACGCGACGATCGGCTGCGAAGTCACGCCCGGCCACAGATAGTCGAGGTTGACGTTCGCGACGCCATGCAGGCGCAGCCACGCCTGGAAGCTGTCGAACACCGGCTGCAGCGCGAAGAAGAAGAACAGCGTGTAGATGCCGAGCTTCGAGATCGCCGTGTAGATCACGTCGACCCGGACCGCGCGGCGGTTCTTCCAGCGCTCGACCGGCAGCAGCGCCTCGAGCGGGCGCAGCAGCGCGAACATCAGCACCATCTGCAGCGCGCCGATGATCACCCAGTACAGCGCGTCGTAGGTGTCCTCGTCATAGTCCATCAGGTTGAACTTGAAGAGGAGCGGCTGCACGACATCGACGTACAGCCAGGTCTGGATGTCCGACACGAACGCATCGATCAGGTGCAGCATCGTTCGCCTCCGCCCGTCACGCGCCGTTCGCCGCCTTCCACGGCGCGCGGTCGTAGAAGTAGATGCCGTGCGGCGAGCGGCCGACGGCAATCGTCTGCACCAGCTTGCGCGAGGCCAGATCGATGATCCCGACCTTCTTCGCGAACCGGAACGTCACCCACAGCGTCTTCTTGTCGGCGGACAGCTCCATGTCGTCGGGGCCCGGCAGCAGGCCGGTGATGTCGCCGACGTTGGCGAGCGTGTTCTCGTCGATGATGCTGATCGTGTTCGCGACGCGGTTCGTCACCGCGACGTGCGTGCCGTCGGCGAGCGAGCGGAAATTGTGCGCGCCCTTGCCCGTGTAGATCTGCTTGACGACCTTCTGGTTGCGCCAGTCGACGACCGCGACGTAATCCGCGCCGGTCATCCCGACCAGCAGGAATTTGTCGTCCGGCGTGAGCCACAGGCCGGCCGGCACCTTGCCGACCTTCATCTTCCATTTGACCGTCTGTGTCGGCAGGTCGATCGCCGCGATCTCGCCGGACACCTGCAGCGACACGAGCAGCGTCTTGCTGTCCTTCGTAAACGCGAGGTGGCTCGGCATCACCGCGAGCGGCACGCGCTTCACGAGGCGCAGGTCGCGGCCGTCGTAGCCGTAGATGTCGACGCGGTCGAGCCGCAGGCCGGCCGCCGCGAACCATTTGCGGTCGGGCGAGAAGCCGAGCTGGTAAGGGTCGTCGATCCCTTCGACGGTGCGCTGCAGCTTGCCCGTCTTCGGATCGAGGAACATCAGGCTGTTCGAGACCGAATTCGCGACGATCAGCGACGCGTTGTCGGGCGTCGCCATCAAATGGTGCGGTTCCTTGCCGGTCGGCATCGTGGAAACGACTTCGCGGGTCTGCTGGTCGATCAGGGAAAGCGTCGCTTCGGCCGAATTGAGGACGATCACGTTATTCGCGTGCGCGGCGGGCGCCAGCACGGCGGCGGCCAGCGCAAGCGTGCGGCCGAAGGAAAGGAAAGTGCGCATGAAGACTCACGTCGTGGAACAGCTGTCATTGTAGAACGTTCGGCGGGCCCCTCCGGTTGACCCATGCCGGTATTGCGCCACTTCGACGCATGCCCGGCCTGCCGGAGGCGCCGCCGCGGTGCCGGCCCCGGGCGGCGGCCGGTGCGGGCCGGCACACCGATGTTGCGCTAGCGCTGCATCGACTCCCAGACCTTGTGCAGACGCTTGACAGAGACCGGCATCGGCGTGCGCAGTTCCTGCGCGAACAGCGAAATCCGCAATTCCTCGAGCAGCCAGCGGAATTCCGCGAGCCGCGCATCGGCGACGCCGCCGCGCTGCGACACCGCGCGCTGGTACTGCTGCGCGAGCGGCAGCAGCTCGGCCGACTGCTTCGCGTCGCGCGCCGGGTCGGCCTTCAGCTTGTCGATCCGCAGCGCGATGCCCTTCAGGTAGCGCGGGAAATGCGCAAGCTGCGCGTAAGGCGTGTCGATCACGAAGCGCTTGCCGACCAGCGCGGCCAATTGCTGCTGCAGGTCCGCATGGGCCTGCGCGAACGGCTTCGCCTGCGCGAGCTTCTTCACGAGGCCCGCGTATTCGGCCAGGATCTGCCCGACGAGCCGCGCGATTTCCTGCGCGAGCAGGTTCAGGCGGCTGCGGCCCTCGTCGCGGCGCGCGTGGAAGCTCGCGTCGTCGTCGGGCAGCGGGTCCTGCAGGCACGCGCGGTCGAGCGCCGTGTCGATCAGCTGGTCGCGCAACTCGTCCTGCGTGCCGAGCGACATGTACTGCATCGCCATCTCGCGCAGGCCCGGCAGGTTCTTTTCCAGGAACTTGATCGGCTCCTTCAACTGCAGCGCGAAAAGGCGCCGCAGCCCGGCCCGGTGGATACGCGCGGCCTCCTCCGGCGAATCGAACACCTCGACGTCGCAATGCGTGCCACGGTCGACGAGCGCCGGATAGCCGTACAGCGTCTGGCCGCGCCGACGGATTTCCAGCAGCTCGGGCAGCTTGCCGAAATTCCACGTCGTCAGGTTCTCGTACAGCGCCGTCGCGCCGGTCTCCGCCGCGGCGGCCGTCTGCGGCGCCGCGCCCTTGCCGGCCTTCGCGCCGCGGGCAGGCGCCCCGGCCGCGACACTCGACGCGGGCGCATGGCCGGGCGCCTGACCGGCCTCGGCGTCGCCGCCGCTCGCGAGCGTCGACGCGGCCGCGATCTTCTGGAACTGCTGCTGCGCCTGCGCGCCCAGCTCCTGGCGAAGCTGCGCGAGATTGCGCCCCATCGCGAGCTGGCGGCCGTGCTCGTCGATCACCTTGAAATTCATGAACAGGTGCGCGGGCAGCGTCTCGAGCTTGAAGTCGGCCGTTTTCATCATGACCTGCGTCTGCGCCCGCACGTCGGCGATCAGCGCCTCGACGAGCCCGCCCGCACCGAAGCGCTCGCGGCCCATCCGCTCGACGAAGCCGGCCGCGTACTCGGGCAGCGGCACGCAGTGCCGGCGCAGCTTCTGCGGCAGCGACTTCAGCAGCAGCTGCACCTTTTCCTTCAGCATGCCCGGCACGAGCCATTCGCAGCGGCGCGCGTCGACCTGGTTCAGCGCGAACAGCGGCACCGCGAGCGTCACGCCGTCGCGCGGCGTGCCGGGCTCGAAGTGGTACGTGAGCGCCATCTCGACGCCGGCCATCGTCGCGCGCTTCGGGAACAGGTCGGTCGTCACGCCTGCCGCCTCGTGGCGCATCAGGTCGTCGCGCGACAGATACAGCAGCCGCTGCTTGTCCTCCGCCTGGCCGCCCTTCTTCACCTCGTCGCGATACCAGCGCTCGAACGCGGCGCCCGTGTGGATGCCTTCCGGAATCGCGTGGTCGTAGTACGCGTAGATCAACTCGTCGTCGACCAGCACGTCCTGCCGACGCGACTTGTGCTCGAGCTGCTCGATGTCGGCGAGCAGCTTGCGGTTGTGCGCGAAGAACGGCAGTTTCGTGTCGAACTCGCCTTCGACCAGCGCGCCGCGAATGAACAGCTCGCGGGCGCGCGCCGGGTCCTGCTTGCCGAACGCGACGCGCCGCCGGTGATAGATCGGCAGCCCGTACAGCGTCGCGCGCTCGAACGCGCTGACCTGCGCGGGACGCTTCTCCCAGTGCGGTTCCGACAGCGATTTCTTCAGCAGGTGCGCGCCGATCTTCTCGACCCACTCCGGCTCGATCTTCGCGAGGCAGCGCGCGTACAGCCGGCTCGTCTCGACGAGTTCGGCCGCCATCACCCAGCGGCCGGCCTTCTTCGCGAGCGCGGAGCCCGGCCACAGGTAGAACTTGATGCCGCGCGCGCCGAGGTAATGCGGATCGTCGTCGGCCTTCATGCCGAGGTTGCCCAGCAGCCCCGTCAACAGGGCCAGATGGATCTGCTCGTAGGTGGCCTCGACTTCGTTGAGCCGCCAGCCGTGCTCGCGCACGACCGTCAGCAACTGCGAATGGACGTCGCGCCACTCGCGCAGCCGCAGATGCGACAGGAAGTTCTGCCGGCACGCGTCGACGAGCTGGCGATTCGACTTCTTGTGCGCGACGGCCTCTTCGAACCATGCCCAGATCTTCAGCCACTGCAGGAATTCGGACCGCTCGTCGGCGAACCGGCGGTGCGCCTGGTCGGCCTGCTCCTGCGCTTCGATCGGACGATCGCGCGGGTCCTGCACGGACAGCGCGCTCGCGATGATCAGCACTTCGCGCAGCGACTGCTGGTCGCGCGCGGCGAGTATCATCCGGCCGACGCGCGGGTCGAGCGGCAGCCGCGCGAGCTCGCGGCCGAGCGGCGTCAGCGCGTTGTCGTCGTCGACCGCGCCGAGCTCGTTGAGCAACTGGTAACCGTCCGCGATCGCGCGGCCGGGCGGCGGTTCGAGGAACGGGAACGATTCGATCGCCGTCAGGTGCAGCGACTTCATCCGCAGGATCACCGACGCGAGCGACGAGCGCAGGATTTCCGGATCGGTGAAGCGCGCACGCGCCTGGTAGTCGCTTTCCTCGTACAAACGAATGCACACGCCGTCGGCCACCCGGCCGCAGCGGCCCGCGCGCTGGTTCGCGGCCGCCTGCGAGATCGACTCGACCTGCAGTTGCTCGACCTTGTTCCGGTACGAATAGCGCTTCACGCGCGCGAGGCCGGTGTCGACCACGTAACGGATGCCCGGCACCGTCAGCGAGGTTTCGGCCACGTTGGTCGCGAGCACGATCCGGCGCGCGTTCGACGCCTTGAACACCTTGTCCTGATCGGCCGCCGAGAGCCGCGCGAACAGCGGCAGGATCTCGGTATGCGGCGGATGGTGCTTGCGCAGCGCCTCGGCCGCCTCGCGGATCTCCCGCTCGCCGGGCAGGAACACCAGCACGTCGCCGGGGCCTTCGCGGCACAGCTCGTCGACTGCGTCGACGATCGCGTCCATCAGGTCGCGCTCGGCTTCGCGCGCGGTCTTCACGCGATCGCGGCCGCCCGTGCCCTCGGCGTTCTTCACCGCCGGGCGATCCTCGGCCACCGGGCGGTAGCGCATCTCGACCGGATACAGCCGCCCGCTCACCTCGATCACGGGCGCCGGGCGCGCGTCGGTGCCGAAATGGCGCGCGAAGCGATCGGCGTCGATCGTCGCGGACGTGACGATCAGCTTCAGGTCCGGCCGCCTCGGCAGGATTTCCTTCAGATAGCCGAGCAGGAAGTCGATGTTCAGGCTGCGCTCGTGCGCCTCGTCGATGATCAGCGTGTCGTACGCCTTCAGCAACGGGTCGGTCTGCGTCTCGGCGAGCAGGATGCCGTCGGTCATCAGCTTGACGGATGCGCCCGGCGCGAGATTGTCGGTGAAGCGCACCTTGTAGCCGACCACCTCGCCGAACGGCGTGCCGAGTTCCTCGGCGATCCGGCGGCCGGTCGACGAGGCGGCCAGGCGCCGCGGCTGCGTATGGCCGATCAGGCCCGTGCCGCCGGCGCCGAGGCCGCGGCCGAGATCGAGACAGATCTTCGGCAATTGCGTAGTCTTGCCCGAGCCGGTTTCGCCGCAGACGATGACGACCTGATGACCGGCGATCGCACGCGCGATTTCGTCGCGCTTGCCCGACACGGGCAGGCTTTCCGGATACGTGATCGGCGGAACGGGATTCGGCGGGACGGCGGCGCGCGGCGCACGCTCGCGGCGCGGGGCCCGCTCGCCCGTCGGCTGCGGCGCTCCCTTCGCGGCCGGCTGGCGCGCGGCGCCGCGCCGTTCGTCATTGCGCGGCCCGCGCGGCGCGGGTGCCGGCGTGCCCGCCGGCTTGTCCTGCTGCTGGCGCGGCGGCTGGCCCGGCTGCTCGCGCGCATCGGCCGCACCATCCGGGTGCTTCGCCGACGGCGTATTGGCCCGCGTCGGCGCGGGACTTTTAGAAACATTCGACATGGGGGCGCATTATAATCCCGGCCATGAATTCCCAAACCGACCTCCCTCCCGCCCAGACCGGCGCCGCGACGCCGCCGGCCGCCGACGATTCGGCCGCCAGCCACGCGCAGTTCGTCGACTGGATGCGCTCCGTCGCGCCCTATATCCACAAGTTCCGCAACAGCACGTTCGTCGTGGGGTTCGGCGGCGAGGTGGTGCAGCAGGGGCTGCTGAATGCGCTCGTGTCCGACATCGCGCTCTTGCAGGCGATGGGCATCCAGATCGTGCTCGTGCACGGCTCGCGCCCGCAGGTCGAGGAGCAACTGAGCCTGCACGGTGTCGAATCCGAGTTTTCGCACGGCCTGCGCATCACCGATGCGCGCGCGCTCGAATCCGCGAAGGAAGCGGCCGGCGAAGTGCGTCTCGACATCGAGGCCGCGATCAGCCAGGGTCTGCCGAACTCGCCGATGGCGCACGCGCACATCAGCGTCGTGTCGGGCAACTTCGTGACCGCGCGGCCGGTGGGAATTCTCGACGGGGTCGATTTCGCGCACACGGGCATCGTGCGCAAGATCGATGCCGAATCGATCCGTCATTCGCTCGCGAGCCGCAAGCTCGTGCTGCTGTCGCCGCTCGGATTCTCGCCGACCGGCGAGGCGTTCAACCTGTCGATGGAGGACGTCGCGTCGGCGGCCGCGATCGCGCTGCGCGCCGACAAGATCATCTTCCTGACCGAAGGGCCCGGCATCGTCGACGACGAAGGCGAGCTGGTACGCGAAATGTCGCTCGACGCGGCCGCCGAACTGCTCGATTCCGGCAACATCCAGGGCGACGACGCGTTCTTCCTCAAGCATTCGATCCGCGCATGCCGCGGCGGCGTGACCCGCGCCCACCTGATTCCGCAGTCGCTCGACGGCAGCATGCTGCTCGAACTGTTCCTGCACGACGGCGTCGGCACGATGATCTCGTACGAGAACCTCGAAAGCCTGCGCGAGGCGACCCCGGACGACGTCGGCGGCATCCTGTCGCTGATCGAGCCGCTCGAGTCGGACGGCACGCTCGTGCGGCGCGGCCGCCACCAGATCGAACGCGACATCGACCACTTCTCGGTGATCGAGCACGATGGCGTGCTGTTCGGCTGCGCGGCGCTGTACCCGTACCAGCAGGAAAAGATCGGCGAAATGGCGTGCCTGACGGTCGCACCCGAAGCGCAGGGCTCGGGCGACGGCGAACGCCTGCTCAAGCGCATCGAGCAGCGCGCCCGCGCGCGCGGCCTCACGCACATCTTCGTGCTCACGACGCGCACCGAGCACTGGTTCCTCAAGCGCGGCTTCGTCAAGGTCAGCGTCGACGACCTGCCGGAAGACCGTCGCAAACTCTATAACTGGC
Organism: Burkholderia sp. MSMB2157WGS; assembly: GCF_001532755.1. NCBI lineage: Bacteria > Pseudomonadati > Pseudomonadota > Betaproteobacteria > Burkholderiales > Burkholderiaceae > Burkholderia > Burkholderia sp. MSMB2157WGS. Next base: position 120,251 of record NZ_LPJG01000014.1, read on the forward strand.
AGCGCAAGTCGCTCGTGCTGATGAAGCAGCTCTGAGCACCGGCACGACTGCCCTTCCCCCAGACACCGATTACAGGAGAAGTACACGATGGCTCGAATGATCCAATGCGCGAAGCTCGGCAAGGAAGCCGAAGGCCTCGATTTCCCGCCGCTGCCGGGCGAACTCGGCAAGCGCATTTACGAGAGCGTCTCGAAGGAAGCGTGGCAAGGCTGGCTCAAGCAGCAAACGATGCTGATCAACGAAAACCGCCTGAACATGGCCGACCCGCGCGCGCGCCAGTACCTGATGAAGCAGACGGAGAAGTACTTCTTCGGCGAGGGCGCGGACCAGGCGTCCGGCTACGTGCCGCCGACGGAAGGCTGAGCGCCGCGAATCGCGCAGGCGGCGCCCGCTGGCTTCGTCGCGCGAATGGAGCAAACGGCACCGTGTGACCGCACGGTGCCGTTTGCTTTTGGGGCAGCCCAATCGACGCAACCCCGCCGACGCGCGCTCGACGGCGCCCGGGCGAGCCGGCGTGCCCGCCTCATCCCGCCGGTTTCAACGTGCCGCGATCGTCCGGCGGCGCGCCCGCGCCGGCCGGCTGATCCGCGCCCGCGCCTTCCGTGCCCCATTCCGCCGCATCGCTGCGTTCGGCCGTCGACAGCTCGTCCGCGCGGTAGCCGGTGCGATTGAGCAGCGCGAGCATGCACGCAAGCGACACGAGCGCGTACAGCCCCGACGCGATCGCGACGCCGACGATGCTGCCGGTCGCGTTCAGGATCGCCTGCGCGAGCACCGGCGTGCCGCCGCCGACGACCAGCGCGCTCAACTGATACGCGAGCGACAGGCCCGTATAGCGGATGTTGGCCGGAAACACGCGCGCGAGCACGCCGCCGACCGCGCCGTAGAACATCGCCGACGGAATCGTCGAAATGCACATGCCCGCGACGGCGACCCAGTACGAACGCGTCGCGAGCGCATGGAACATCATCGGCATCAGCACGATTTCCGGAATCAGGATCCAGCACATCGCGCGCCGCATGTCGACCTTCGACACGAACCACGCGCCGACCGGCTGCATCAGAAATTGCACGACGAGCGAGATCGACAGGATGCCGAGGAACGTGCCCTGCGCGTAACCGAGCGTCTTCGTCGCCCACGACAGCGCGAACGTGCTGCGGAAATACGTGACGTTGATCACCGGCAGCGTGCCGGCCGCGAGCAACACGACGACCCAGTGGTCGCGCACGACGTCGCGCAGCGGCAGCTTCACCGTGCGCTTGCGCGCGAGCACGCGCTGCATGTCGACCGACTCCTCGAGCCTCAGCCGGATCACCATGCCGATGATCACGAGCACGGCCGACAGCAGGAACGGAATGCGCCAGCCCCACATCAGGAACGACGGCGTCGGCAGCGCGCTCAGCGCGAAGAACGCGGCCGTGGCCAGCAGGTTGCCGGTGGGCGAGCCCTGCTGGGCGAACGCCGCATACAGGATGCTGCGATGCTTCGGCGCATTCTCGCTCGCGATCAGCACCGCGCCGCCCCACTCGCCGCCGACCGCGATGCCCTGCAGCACGCGCAGCACGACGAGGCCCGCCGGCGCCCATACGCCGATCGACGCATAGCCGGGCAGCAGGCCGATGCCAGTCGTCGCGAGCCCCATCATCACCAGCGTGATCACCAGCGCGGTCTTGCGGCCGACGCGATCGCCGAGATGGCCGAACACGATCCCGCCGAGCGGCCGCGCGGCGAAGCCGGCCCAGAACGTGACGAACGCGAGCAGCGTCGCGACGCCGGGATCCATCGTGCTCGAAAAGAACACCTTGCCGAACACGAGCGCCGCGGCGGTGCCGTAGATGTAGAAGTCGTACCACTCGATCGTGGTGCCGACGAACGCCGCGAGGGCGGCGCGGCCTGGCCGCGGCTGCGCGGCGGGCGGGGATGGCGGACGGCTCATCGTTGTCTCCATGTTGGTGATCCGGGGCGCGACTGTCGCGCGCCTTGTCGGATGGCCGGACTTCGCCGGCTGGCGGGGTGGCTCTACGTTGCGTTGCTCGATGTCGACGTTGCGATCGGTCGGGTCGGGACGACGTTCGTCTGCGGGCGCGCCCGTCGGTCCGTCACGTCCCGTCGGGCGCGACACGCAGCACGCCGGCATCGAGCAGTTGCTGCTGAAGCGCGCGATCGACGCCGAGCCGATCGAGCACCGCACGCGTGTCGCGACCGAGCGCGGGCGGCGCCGACCGGTAGGTGGCCGGTGTGCGCGACAGCTTCACCGGCGACGCGGTGCCGCGATACGCACCGATCTCGACGAACAGGTTGCGGTGCAGCGCGTGCGGATCGTGCGCGACGTCGGCCACCGTGCGCACCGGCCCGCACGGCACGCCGGCCGCCATCAGCTCGCGCGCGAGCGGCTCGCACGCGTGCGCGGCAAGCCGCACTTCCAGCTCGACCTTCAATTGCGGCCGGTGCGCGCAGCGACTGCGGTTGTCGACGAAGCGCGGATCGCTGGCGAGCGCCGGCGCACCGAGATGCGCGACGAGCCGTGCGAACTGCCGGTCGTTGCCGACCGCGAGAAAGATCGGCACGGTAGCCGTGCGGTAGCTGTCGTACGGCGCGATGTTCGGATGCGCGTTGCCGCTGCGCTCCGGCACGCGGCCCGAACCGAAGAAGTTCGGCAGGTGCGGATGCAGCAGCGACACGCCGCAGTCGTACAGCGCCACGTCGATCGACTGCCCGCGCCCGCTTTTCTCGCGCTCCGCGAGCGCCAGCAGGATGCCGGCGAGCGCGTTGAGCCCCGTGACCATGTCGACGATCGGCAAACCGATGCGCGTCGCGCCGCCATCGCGTTCGCCGTTCACGCTCATCAGCCCGGCCATCGCCTGGATCACCGCGTCGTAACCCGGCAGGCCGCCGAGCGGGCCGTCGTCGCCGAAGCCCGTCACCGCGCAGTAGATCAGGCGCGGGAAGCGCGGCTGCAGGTCGCGTGCGTAGTCCATGCCCCAGCGCGCGAGCGTGCCCGGCTTGAAATTCTCGACGAGCACGTCGGCCTCTTCGAGCAGGCGCCACAGGATCGCCCGCCCTTCGTCGTGCGACAGGTCGAGCGCGAGCCCTTCCTTGTTGCGGTTCACGCCCATGAAATACCAGGCCGTGTCGCCGAGGAACGGCGGCCCCCAGCCACGCGTCTCGTCGCCGGCGGGCGGCTCGATCTTGATCACCGTCGCGCCGTGATCGGCGAGCGCCTGCGTGCAGTACGGGCCGCCGAGCACCCGGCTCAGGTCGACGACCTTCAGGCCGTCCAGTGCGCCACGCGTCGTGCTCATCGCTCGACCTCCGGCAGCAGGTCGAGCGCCGTGTCGAGCGCGACCGGCAGGCCGCGCAGCAGCGCGTCGGACGCGGCCGATTCGTCGTCGCGCGGTGCCGGCGCGAGCGGATCGACCGGCAGCAGCTTGTGTCGCACGATCAGGTGCGCCAGCGCGAGACGCCTGAAATCCGGCGCGAGCTGTACGCCTTCGCAAGCCATCAGCACGGCCGCGCTCGCGTAATACAGCGCGGACGCGGCCTGCCGCACGCGCGCGTCGTCGCCGTCCTCCGCGACCCGCGCAAGCGCATCGCACGCCCGCGCGAGAATGCGCCGCAGCGCCGTGCGGCTCGCGTCGGGCAGCGGCGCCGCGCCCAGACGATCGCCGAGGAACGTGCGCAGCGCGTCGAGCGCATGCTCGCGCTGCGCGGCGCGCGCGACGTCGAGCGCGACGATGTTGCTCGTGCCTTCCCAGATCGAACCGAGGTGCGCGTCGCGCACGAGCCGCGCATCGCTCCACTCCTCGATATAGCCGGTGCCGCCGCGCACTTCCATCGCATCGCCCGTCACGCGGCGCGCGTCGCGGCATGCGCGGAACTTGATCAACGGCGTCAGGATCCGCACGCAGCGCGCAGCCTGTTCGTCGCCCGCATCGGCCTGCGGCAGCAACAGCGCAATCTGCATGAACATCGTGCGCGCGGCCTCGGCCGGCAGCAGCGTCTTCATCAGCTGGCGCCGCATCAGCGGCATCTCGATCAGCTTGCGGCCGAACGCGTCGCGATACGCGGCGACGTGCAACGCTTCGTTCAGCGCGCGCCGCATCAACCCGGCCGCGCGCACGCCGTTCGACAGCCGAGACATGTTGATCATGTCGGCCATCTGGTGAAAGCCGCGGCCGATCTCGCCGATCAGGTACGCCTGCGCGCCTTCGAGCGCGATCTCGCCGCTCGCCATCGAACGGCTGCCGAGCTTGTCCTTCAAGCGCACGATCCGGTAGCGGTTGCGCGTGCCGTCCGGCAGCGTCTTCGGCAGCAGGAACAGCGCGAGGCCCTTGATGCCGTCCGGTGCGCCGTCGGGCCGCGCAAGCACCATCGCGAGATCGGCGTCGGCATTCGAGCAGAACCACTTGTCGCCGGTCAGGCGCCAGACGGTGTCGCCGTGCGCGTCGGTTCCGCGGGTCGCGCGCGTCGCGATACGGCCGACGTCGGAGCCGGCCGCCTGCTCGGTCATGAACATCGCGCCCTGGTACAGCGTGTCGAAGTCGCGCGACGCGAGCCTCGGCAGGTAGCGCGCGACGAGTGCGGGATCGCCGAAGCGGCGCAGCGTGCGGGTCAGCGAGTCGGTCATGCTGACCGGGCAGCACAGCCCGAATTCCGCCTGCACGAACAGGAACGTCAGCGCGTACTTGACGAGCGGCGGCACGGTTTCGGCCCCATGGCTCAGCGATGCGAGCCCGAGCTCCGCATACGCGACCCGTTCGAGCGCGACGTACGCCGGATCCTTGTCGATCCGCTGCACGGCCTCGCCGCGCCGGTTGCGGTGCTCGAGCACGGGCGGATGCTTGTCCGCGCGCGCCGCCCATTCGTCGAGTTCGCCCGATACGCGCTCGCCGAGCGCGCGCAGCCGCGGCTCGAGTTCCGCATAGTGCGCGTCGCCGAGATGCAGCTTCAGCAACGCGCCGAGATCGGGGTCGACGGTGAAGAAATTGATGCCCCGGCTGTCGGGGATATGGGATGCGCCGGTGTCCGGCGTGCGAGCGGTGTCGTGCATGCGTGCGTCTCCTGGGTTGCCGGCGCATCGGCGGCCGCGGTGCCGCGGCGCCCGGTCCGTCGTGCGTCAAGCCTCCCGCAGAGCGTAGGCGCGCGGTCGATAAGCGTCCAATACAGGATTTATCCGGTACGATAGATATCGCTTATCGATGCCGACGCCGGGAGGAGACACCGTGGAACTGAGGCAGTTGCGCTACTTCGTGGCCGTCGCCGAGGAGCTGCACTTCGGGCGCGCGGCGAAGCGCCTGTTCATCTCGCAGCCGGCGCTGAGTTTCGACATCCGCAAGTTCGAGGACGCGCTCGGCGTGCAACTTTTTTCCCGCACCAACAAGACGGTCGCGCTGACCAACGCGGGCGCGGTGCTGCTCGGCGAGGCGCGCCGGCTGCTGCTGCAGGCGGCCGAGGCCGAGCGCCTGACGGTGCGCTCCGCGTCGGGGCTCGCCGGCCGGCTGCGGATCGGCTTCGTCCATTCGATGCTGTATCGCGGGCTGCCCGACGCGGTGCGGCGCTTCGAGGCCGACTATCCGGGCGTCGAGATCGTGCTGAGCGAGATGAACACGCACGCGCAGGTGCAGGCGATCCAGCGCGGCCAGATCGATCTCGGCTACGCGCACTGGGGCCACTGCCCGCCCGAGGTCGAATCGGCGCCCGTCTATGCGGAGCCGTTCGTGTGCTGCCTGCCGGCCGCGCATCCGCTTGCGCGGCGCCGGCAGGTCGCGCTCGCCGCGCTCGCGACGGAGCCGTTCATCCTGTTTCCGCGCGACGCCGCGCCGCACTACCACGACCTGATCATCGCGCAGTGCGTGAACGCGGGATTCAGTCCGCTGATCCGTCACGAGGCGCGGCTGTGGCAGACGATCCTGTCGATGGTCGAATTCGGGATGGGCATCGCGCTCGTGCCGCGCGTGCTGCAGCAGGTCAAGAGCGACCGGCTCGCGTTCCGGCCGCTGAAGGATGCGTCGCTCGAATCGCGCACGCTGGAGCTGAAGCGCAGCGGCACCGCCGAACCGGTCGCGCTGCGCTTCGCCGACTACGTGCGCGCGTCGCTCGACGCGCTGCCCGCGCTCGCGGGCTGAACACCGGCTCGCGAGCGCGGGCAGCGGCCGTTTAAAAAAATTTGCAGAAAGGGCTTTACGAACCCAAAAAGCTCTGACATAATTTCAGCTTCTTTGGGCGGTTAGCTCAGCGGTAGAGCACTGCCTTCACACGGCAGGGGTCACTGGTTCGATCCCAGTACCGCCCACCAAAGAATTCAAGGGCCTGCGTCTCACGACGCAGGCCCTTTTCGTTTTGGCGACGCACGTGCGCTGCGCGACGCGGGCGCCGGCATCATGCGACGCCGCACCCGCAGCAGTGTCGGCTTACCGTCCCTGCCCCACTCGCTGCGCCGTCGCGTCGAACGCGCGCTTCGCCTTGTCGACGATCTCGTCGACCTCCGCCTCGCGAATCACGAGCGGCGGCGACAGCAGCATCCGGTCGCCGGTCGCGCGCATGATCAGGTTGCCGTTGAAGCAGAAGTCGCG
>NZ_LPJG01000015.1:0-178961 GCF_001532755.1 Burkholderia sp. MSMB2157WGS
TCCGAACTCCAACAGCACCGCTTCCCTTCCTCCCGCGCCGCGTTTCCGTTAGCGCGAAAGAGGCGTGATTCTATGCAGCCCACCCCGCAAGAGCAAGGGGTTTGAAGCAACTTTTTTACAGACGCCGCAATTCGGCCGTCCGGCCGTGCCCGGGCACGATGCCGCTTATGGTGCAAAGAACGGACTAGAATGTGAGGTTCTTCGCCTCTTTCTATATACGTCTTTAATATGCGCCAGCGAATCGCCAAACGCCTCCCCCCCGATGCCGACAAACTGGTCGGTCTGTCACTTGCGCTCTTCGCGTCGGGCAGCCGCATCGAGGATCGCTTCTGGGAAGCGAAGCTCGATGCGCTGCTCGCCAAGATTGTCCGCAACGGCAATCAGACCACGCTCGACGCCGCGCTCGACCATCTTCAGCAAAATCATCCCGACGCCTACGGCGCGCTCGCCGACATGGCCGAGACGCACAGCGAGTCGATGATGATCGAACACGACGGCCAACCCTACGATGCGCTGCTGGTCGCCGTCCCGGTTCTCGCCTGGACGCGCTACATGATTCCGTCAGGCCCGCTCAAAGGCGACGTTGCCGACGCGCTGCGAACGCACCTGCAGGCGCATGTGCTCGCGAACGGCACCCTCGTCGGGCTCGCACCGTTTCTCTACAGCATCGACCAGTTGCCGCGGCACCACGTGGAAACCTATCGGCTGGCCCAGCAACTCGCCCATGCGGCAATCGGCCAGCACAACCCGAAGCTGAGTTTCGGCGACCTGCCGGAAACCTCGCCGATCCTGGCCGATCCGCGCTTCCTGCTGGCCGTCGTCGCCGCGCCGGCCGGCTCGCCGCTGTTCCGCTGGCAGGAAGAAGAAAACGGCAGCCGGATCGAGCGCGGCCAGTGCCTCGAACAATGGACGGCCCAAGGCGGCCCGAACCTGTCGATCGCGCTGCCCGGCTGCGAGTTCGAATGCCTGCTTCCGGACGCGTACTACTCGGCCTGTCGCGATGCGGACGAACGCGTGCGTCCGCACACCGTCCGAACGGCCATTCGTTATCTATTCGACACACTTGGTGCGGCGCCGCAGGAATTGCGCGCGGTGGTCGCCGGCTTCGGCGAACGTCGTGTCGACGAGTATCGCGTCGGCTTCACGCGGCGTGCCAGCAACGACGTGATCTACGGCGTCGTGTGGCCGCTCTACGGCCGTGAAAACGGCGACGTATCGATCGACAACGCGACGCTCGAAGGCGAAGCGCCGATCGAAGGGCCGCTCGAGGAAATCGTGAGCCTGCTGAAAGAATGCGGCGTAACCGACGTCCGCCGGCACGCGGGCCGCTTCGAGCCCGAATACTGCGACGACTGCGGCGTGCCACTTTACGCCGATCCGCTCGGCGAAATCGTCCATGCGGAAATGCCGGAAGACGCGTCGCCCGCCCAGCCGCACTTCCACTGACCCGCCCCGCAGGCCTCGATGGCCTGCCCTGCCCGAAGCCGCTTCCGGTGCCCACCGAAGCGGCTTTTTTCTTATCCGATGCCCGTCGTCCAAATTTTCGAACTTTTCCTAAGCCTTTCAGCCAAGCAGACATCGTGTAAGGTCTTTGTCATTATCGGGGCCAGCTAATACCCGACAGCAGTCAATGACCCACTTCACGGAGGTTGAATATGCGGTTCTTGGTACTTAACTCAGACGCCGAGCGGCGTGACGGACTGAAGACCCTGTTGCGGCAGATCGACCGGCACGCCAGCATCAACGATGCGCCTGACGGTTTCCAGGCGCGCCGGCTGCTGCGCACCCAGCGTTTCGACCTCGTCGTGATCGACTGGCTGGACGTGGGCCGGGTGAGCGAGCTTCAGGCACTCGGCAACGCGTGCTCGCCGACACCGGTCGCCGTTCTGGTCGACGACATCTCCCCCGACGCCATCCAGCGCTTCTTCAATTACGGCGTCGCGGGCGTGATCCCGCACTCCACGCGGCCGCACCTGATCGTGCGCGCGCTCGAGATCGTCCTGCTGGGCGGATACTACATTCCGCCGATCGCCCTCAGCCTCCTGCCGTCCACGGCGACGGCGACGGCGCGCCACGATGCCCATTTCCAGACGCTCGCCGGCTCGTTGCCCCGGCGCCCGCCGAGCGGCCTCCTGTCGCCGCGCCAAGCGCAGATCATGCGGTTCGTCCACATGGGCAGCACGAACAAGATGATCGCGCGTACGCTCGGCATCAGCGAAGGCACCGTGAAAATCCACCTCGCGAGCATCTTCCAGCAACTCGGTGCCGCAAACCGCGCCGCCGCGGTCGCGATCTACAACGGCTGGCTGTCGCCCCATCTCGAGGTGCTGCTGGCGAACCGCAACCGCGCCCGCAAGCCGGCCATCGGCGAACACGGCCCGGCTCCGCTGCGTACGCAACGGCACGACCGTCCGTACCCGTTGCCCATCGCGAATGCCGGCACGCAAGACCTGCCGCTCGCCGCCGAGCCGCCGGCACGGTTCCGGCGCGGACGCTAGGCCAACAGTCTCGATATTGCGACGGTCGGACATGTGCAGGCTCCCACCTTTGATGCTCAACGAGTAATATGGACGCATGGGTTTTCTTTTCACACCGCTTCCGCTCTGGGTTGGCATCGGTGGCTGGATCGCCGCCGTGGCCCTGCTCGCGCTCGCGATCTGGAATCGCCCCTTCGTCCGTCTGCAAGACGCCACGCTTCAGCACGTGTGGCTTGCGCTCGTCACTGCGATCACGGTCCTGTGGGCCTCGAACGCATGGCTCGAAGATGGCATCGTCATGCATCTGCTTGGCGCAACGCTGCTCGTCACGCTGTTCGACTGGACACTCGCACTGGTCGCCATGGGCGCCGTCACGGCGGTTGCCGCGCTCATCTTCGACGCACCGTGGCAAGGCATCGGCCTGACCTATCTGATCTACGGTGCGCTGCCTGTCGGCGTGTCGGCGTTGCTGCAACGCGCCGCGCTCGCGTGGTTGCCGCACAACCTCGCGTCGTTCATCACCGGGCAGGGTTTCCTGTCGCCGGCCATCGCGATCGTCGCGGTCGCCGCCGCGGCGGCCGGCGTCCAGCTCGCGCTCGCGGACGGCGTGCCCGTCGTGATTCCGGCCGGCTATCTGCTGAACACCGCGCTGCTCGCGCTCGGCGAAGCATGGTTCACCGGCATGGCAACGGCACTCATCGCCGTCTATCGCCCTGCGTGGGTCACGACCTTCGACGTCCGGCGCTACCGCCTCGGCGGCCCGCGCGCCTGAATTCCTCCGGATCGGCTCGGCGCACACGCAGACCGACGGATTCCACGGCGTGCGCCGAATACGTCACCTACTGCCGCACGACTTTTTTACGCTAAGATTGAACTCCTGTTCTTCATCGGGCATCTATACGTGCCCGATGTCTCCTTCGCTCCTCACCAATAACCAGATGGACAGCTCACCTGCCTCGCTCCGGATTTTCCGGGCGCTCGGCAAGCTGGCAGCCTGTATCGCGGGCCTGTCGCTTGCGCTTCCCGCTCCGGTATTCGCCGACCTGCTCGACCAGCGCTCCGAACTGATCAACAAATTCGTCAACGAAATGCATGCCGATCCGCTCGCCGCCGATTGTGCGGCGCACGGCAGCTTCATCGCCAGCACCTCGACGGCCTTCGACCGAGTCGACTTCGCGCCGAATGCATTCGACAGCGGCAACGCAACGATCACGCCGTGGAACGACTCGTTCGACCAAGGCAAACAGCGTGTGAAAGTCGACAATATCGTCACCGTCGACGGGCTCGGCATCCACAGCGACGGCAGCGATCCGACGCCGCTGAAATTCCGTTGCGGCTATGTCGGCCAGCAAATGCTCGCGTTCAGCTGGAACGATCCGGTTCCGCCGCTGAAGCCGCGCGTCGAGCGCTCGTCGTCTTCGACGAAGAAGTTCAAGGGCAAGTCGCACCGCGGCAAAGCCAAGGCGAAGGCATCGAGCCGCACCGGCAGCAAGAAGGCCGTCGCAACGAAGAAATCGAGCGGCCCGCACAAAGCCGTGAAGAAAAAAACTGCGAAGAAGTCCTGATACGGCGGAGCGGCAACGGCAGCAGCAAAAAAGCCGGCGCATCTCGCGATGCGCCGGCTTTTTCATGCGACGACGGCTGCGCTTACGCGAACGTGTCGACGTGCACCAGGATCGCGGCCAGCATCGCCGCACCGAGCGCCGCGCTGCGCTCGCCGTTCCAGCCGACGCGCTCGTCGGGGAGGTTCGCGTTGTCCTTGAACGGCATTTCGAGCGTCAGCGACAGACAGCCGAACTGGTGACCAATGTACTTCGACGCGAGCTTCAACGCATCTTCCTTGTACTTGCTCGCCGCGTAGCCATGCTCGGTCTGGAAGTCGGGGCTTGCGACCTTGAACGCGTCGATGAACGCAGCCTGCTCCTTGCCCTGCTGCTCGGTAAAGCTCGGCAGCATCTCCGAGCCGGCGACGAACACGTACGGCAGATCCTCGTCGCCGTGAATATCGAAGAACATGTCGCAGCCGATTGCATGGATCGCGTCGCGCACGGCCAGCACCTCGGGGCTGCGCTCGGCATCGGGCGCCATCCACTCGCGGTTCAGGTTCGCGCCGGCCGCATTGGTGCGCAGGTTACCGTGCACGCTGCCGTCCGGGTTCATGTTCGGGACGATGTAGAAGGTCACGCGATCGTAGAGCTTGCGCGCCACCGGGTCGCCGGCCCAGTCGCCCCAGCCGGCCAGCCGCTTGACCAGGCCTTCGACGAACCACTCGGCCATCGACTCGCCCGGATGCTGGCGCGCGATGATCCACACCTTCTTCTTCGGCGCACCATCGGTTTCCGGCGTGCCGAGCGTCAGCAGCGACATCGGACGGCCTTCGACCGTGCGGCCGAGCTCGACGACGCTGGCCTGCGGCAACTGCTGGACCGCGCCGAGAAACGCCGCGTGACGCTCTTCCGAGTACGGTTCGAAATACGCGTAGTAGATGCTGTCGAACTCCGGCGTATGGTCGATGGTCATCGTCTTGCCGTCGAACGTCGTCGGCACGCGGAACCAGTCGACCCGGTCGTAGCTCGCGACCGCTTGGTAGTTGCGCCAGCCGGACGGATACGCGCATTCGGCTGCGTTCTCGAACGTCATCACGCACCGCTCGCCGCGCGCCCCCGTCAAGCGGTAGTAAAACCATTGCGCGAACTCCGAACGATTGTCGCCACGCACGCGCAGCCGGATTGCATCGGGGCTGTCGCACGACACGACGTCGATTGCGCCTGCGTCGAAATTACTGGTAATCGAAAGGGCCATCTATCTCTCCTTTGTCGACCGGTGTTAGCGCTTCAGCGCTTACTCCGGTCCCATGCAAAGCTGTCGACCGAAGCAGGCGGTGTACCGCCCGGCCGGCCTCGTGCATGCGCCTGCCGCCTCGCGAACGGCCGGCAGGGTCACTCGCCGACGCGCCGGCGATATACGTAAGTCGAATCGTTCGATGCGGCCGCATCGAACGCATAGCCCTCGGTCGAGAATGCCTTCAGCGCCTTCGGGTCGGCGATACGATTCTCGACGACAAAACGCGCCATCAGGCCGCGCGCGCGTTTCGCATGGAAGCTGATGATCTTGTAGCGGCCGCCCTTCCAGTCCTCGAATACCGGCGTGATGACCGGCGCGGCCAGCAGCTTCGGCTTGACCGACTTGAAGTATTCGGTCGACGCGCAGTTGATCAACACGCGCGCGGCGCCGCTGCGCGTCTCGAGCTGCTCGTTCAGCGCCCGCGTGATGCGGTCGCCCCAGAACGCATACAGATCCTTGCCGCGCGCATTCGCGAACCGCGTGCCCATCTCGAGCCGGTACGGCTGCAGCAGATCGAGCGGACGCAGCAGCCCGTACAGGCCCGACAACACGCGCACGTGCTGCTGCGCATAGTCGAGATCGGAGGACGACAGCGATTTCGCGTCGAAACCCTCGTAGACGTCGCCATTGAACGCCAGCACGGCCTGCTTCGCGTTGGCCGGCGTGAACGTCGGCGACCAGTCGGCATAGCGCTGGAAGTTCAGGCGCGCGAGCGGATCGGAGATATCCATCAGCGTCGCGATGTCCTGCGGCGACAGCTTGCGCAGGCCATCGATCAGCTCCGACGCGTCGTCGACGAATGCAGGCTTCGTGTAAGACTGGACGTGCGGGGGCGTATCGTAGTCGAGGGATTTGGCGGGAGAGAGAACGATTATCATAGAGGCTCGCTGGCACGCCGTGCCTTGCGGTCAGACGAAAACCTCCGATTGTAACGAATGGCCCGCTCTCTCGCCCCGCATGCCGCACACCGCGTCGTGCTCGACTCGAACGTCTGGATCGACATCCTCGTATTCGACGACCCCGCTACGCGCCCGATCCGTGCCGCGCTGGAGCACGGCATGCTTGCCGCCGTGATCGACGGCCGCTGCCTGACGGAACTCGAATACGTGCTCGACTATCCGCAGTTCCAGTCGCGGGCGATCGACAAGGCCGACGCGCTCGCCACGGTCGCCCGGCTCGCGAGCCTCGTCGAACCGCCGCCCGTCGACGCCGACGCGCCGCCGCTGCCGAAGTGCAAGGACCGCGACGATCAGAAATTTCTCGAACTCGCCCGCGCCGCGCGGGCCGAGTGGCTCGTGTCGAAAGACCGCGCGCTGCTGAAGCTCGCGAAGCGCACCGCACGCGACTTCGGTTTCCGGATCGCGCAACCCGCGCCGTTCGTGGAAGCCTGCGCGCTCGACGCCGCGCCGCCCGCCACGACGACGCCCGCCTGACGCAATCCATCCGAATCCGACCGTATCGATGAACGCTCCTTCAGATATGCCAACGACGCCCGTTTTCCCCTCGCGCCTGCCGAACGTCGGCACGACGATCTTCACGGTCATGAGCGCGCTTGCCGCCGAAAAAGGTGCGGTGAACCTCGGCCAGGGTTTTCCCGATTTCGATTGCGATCCGCGCATCGTCGATGCGGTCGCAACCGCGATGCGCAACGGGCACAACCAGTATCCGCCGATGGCCGGCGTCGCGCCGCTGCGCGACGCGATCGCCGACAAGATCGCGCAGGTGTACGGCCGGCGCTACGATCCGGCCACCGAAATCACCGTGACGGCCGGCGCGACGCAGGCGCTGCTGACGGCGATCCTGTGCGCTGTGCATCCGGGCGACGAAGTGATCGTCGTCGAGCCGACCTACGACAGCTACCTGCCTTCGATCGAGCTCGCCGGCGGCAAGCCCGTGTTCGTCACGCTGGAAGCGCCCGACTACGCGATCCCGTTCGACCGCCTCGCGGCAGCGATCACGCCGAAAACGCGGATGATCCTGATCAATACGCCGCACAACCCGACGGGCACCGTGTGGCGCGAGGCGGACATGCGCAAGCTCGAGGACATCGTGCGCGGCACCAACGTGCTGATCCTGTCCGACGAGGTCTACGAACACATGGTCTACGACGGTGCGCGCCACGAGAGCGTCGCGCGCTACCCGGAACTCGCCGCGCGCAGCTTCATCGTGTCGAGCTTCGGCAAGACCTACCACGTGACGGGCTGGAAGGTCGGTTACGTCGCGGCGCCAGCCGCGCTGACCGCGGAATTCCGCAAGGTCCACCAGTTCAACGTGTTCACGGTGAACACGCCGATGCAGATCGGGCTCGCCGACTACCTGCGCGACCCGGCGCCGTACCTGTCGCTCGCGGGCTTCTATCAACGGAAGCGCGACTTCTTCCGGGCCGGCCTCGAGCGCACGCGCTTCAAGCTGCTGCCGTGCACGGGCACGTACTTCCAGTGCGTCGATTACTCGGCGATCAGCGACCTGCCCGAAGCGGAATTCTCGAAGTGGCTCACGTCGGAGATCGGCGTGGCCGCCATTCCGGTATCGGCGTTCTATCACGAGCCGCACGAATCGGGCGTCGTCCGCTTCTGCTTCGCAAAGCAGGAAAGCACGCTCGCGTCCGCGCTCGATCGGCTGGCCCGCCTGTAAGCGCCGCACGGGCGGCCGCGCGCCGCCCTTCGGGAACCGCGCTTACGAACGTGCGACGTTCGCCGCTTCGACATACGCCTTGCGCTCGGCTGCCACGCGTTGCGCGGCCGGGCGTTCACCCACCGTCTTCGCGTGCGCCTTCCAGTCGATGCCTGCCTCGAGCAGGAAGTCGCGGTCGAATATGGCCTTCGTCGCCATCCCGATGACCGGCAGATGAACCCAGGCGGCAATGTCCGCGAGGCCGAACGACTCGCCGAGCACATACGGCGAAAACCGCGTCATCTGCCTGAATGCATCGATCGCGCGCGGCAGGCGCTTCTCGACGTGCGCCTTCATCCCGTCGCTCACCTTGCCGCCGAAAAACGCTTCCGTATACACCTCGCGCGCCATCCATTCGAGATACAGCTCGAGCGTCTCGACCAGTTCACGCACCTTCGCCGCCGCGAACGGGCTCGCGGGGAGAATGCCTTTCTCGGGATAGCGCGCCGCCAGGTATTCGACGATCACCTGCGACTCGAACAGCGCGCCCTCTTCGGTCTTCAGGAACGGAATCTTGCCGAGCGGCGAATCGGCAAGCCGAGCCGGGTCGCTGATCGGCAAACCACACACCACCTCCTCGAACGGAATGTCGTGCTCGAGCAGGACGAACTTCACCTTGTTGTAGTAGTTGGACAACGGAATACCGCACAGCTGTAGCATTGGCATCTCCTTCCTTGCTGAAGCGCGGCCGCATCGACGCGGGCCGCATCGGGATTCATCGCGCTGAAAAGCACGTTCGTGCTAGTCTAAAGCAAGTCGTGCGTCCGTCACGACGACATTACCTCCGCTGCGGCGTCGGCTCCGCCCGTCCGCGCGACACACGCGGCGCCGCCGCCGCGCCACCCGATGGAGACACGCTCGCATGAGTGCTGAACTGCTGGCCTCGCGTCCGCCCGAGAGCGAATCGACGCTCGTCCTCACGCTGTCCAATCCCGGCGCGCGCAACGCGCTGCATCCCGACATGTATGCGGCCGGCATCGAAGCGCTCGCCACCGCCGAACGCGATCCGGCGATTCGCGCCGTCGTGCTGACGGGCGCCGATCGCTTCTTCTGCGCAGGCGGCAACCTGAACCGGCTGCTCGAGAATCGCTCGAAGGATCCGTCCTTCCAGGCCGACAGCATCGACCAGCTCGCGGCATGGGTCACCGCGATCCGCGCGTCGACGAAGCCGGTGATCGCAGCCGTCGAAGGCGCGGCAGCCGGCGCGGGCTTCTCGTTGGCGCTCGCGTGCGACCTGATCGTCTCGGCACACGACGCGAAATTCGTGATGTCGTATGCGCGCGTCGGTCTGACGCCCGACGGCGGCGGCTCGTGGTTTCTCGCCCGCGCGCTGCCGCGTGCGATCGCGGCCGAACTCCTGTTCGAAGGCAAGCCGGTGGCCGCCGAACGCCTGCATGCGCTCGGCGTCGTCAACCGGCTCGCCGCGCCCGGCTCGGCACTGGGCGACGCACTGGCATGGGCCGACGCGCTCGCTGCCATTTCGCCGAATGCGCTCACGCGCATCAAGTCGTTGCTCGACGACGCGACCGCGCAACCGCTGGATGCGCAGCTCGGCACCGAGCGCAATCATTTCGTCGCGTCGCTGCATCATGCGGACGGCCTCGAAGGCATCACTGCCTTTCTCGAGAAGCGCCAGCCACGCTACAAGCGCTGATACGCCGCCACGCCGCCGCGCCCATCCGATGCGGCCCGTCGCCGCCGCGCGCGACGTCGCGGCGCTCTCCGGGCCGGCCGCGCATGCGCGTCGGCACGCGCGTTTGCATCGCCAGCAGCCCGTGTCGATCCATGCTCTAATGACCGCCTGTCGCGGCGCCGCCGGCGCCGTTTTCGCGCATGCCACACAGGAGTTGACGATGATCGACGTCTATAGCTGGGCGACCCCGAACGGCCACAAGGTGCACATCATGCTCGAGGAAACGGGCCTCGCGTATCGCGCGCATCCGGTCGATATCGGCGCGGGCGACCAGTTCGAGCCCGAGTTCCTGAAGATCAGCCCGAACAACAAGATCCCCGCGATCGTCGATCCGGACGGCCCCGGCGGCCAGCCGATCTCGCTGTTCGAATCGGGCGCGATCCTGATCTACCTCGCGGAGAAGACCGGCAAGTTCCTGCCGACCGATCCGGTCGCGCGCTATGCGACGCTCCAGTGGCTGATGTTCCAGATGGGCGGTGTCGGCCCGATGCTCGGGCAGGCGCACCACTTCCGCCTGTATGCGCCGGAGAAGATCGAGTATGCGGTCAACCGCTACACGAACGAAGCGAAGCGCCTGTACAACGTGATGGAAAAGCGCCTCGGCGAATCCGAATACCTCGCGGGCGACGCGTACACGATCGCGGACATTGCGACGTTCCCGTGGACGCGCTCGTGGCAGAACCAGGGCATCGTGCTCGACGCGTTGCCGAACGTGAAGCGCTGGTACGAGGCGATCGCCGCGCGACCGGCCGTGCAGCGCGGCGTCGAGGTGCTCGCGTCGATGCGCAAGGCGCTGCAGGACGACAAGGCGCGCGAAGTGCTGTTCGGCGCAACGCAATACGCGAAACACTGACGAGCGTATGACGAGCGGAGCGGCATCCGTGCATGCCGCTCCGTGTGTCAGAAGTAATGCAGCGTGATGAACTCCGCCGCGCATACCGGCAGCGGCGCGTCGGGGCGCTCGACCTGCATCGATACCGACCACGTCACCTGGATGCCGCCGCGCGCGGCGTCGGCGGTTTCCTTCACCGCGAACAGCGCACGCACGCGCGCCCCGACCGGCACCGGCTTCAAGAACCGCACGCGGTTCAGCCCGTAGTTCACGCCCATCTTTTGCTCGAAACGCATTGCGTCGGTCATCAACGCGGGAATCAGCGACAGCGTCAGGAACCCGTGCGCGATCGGCCCGCCGAACGGCGACTCGCGCCGCGCCCGCTCGGGGTCGACGTGAATCCATTGATGATCGCCGGTCGCGTCGGCGAAACCGTCGACGCGCGCCTGATCGATCTCGCTCCAGCCGCTCGCGAGCGGCTCCGCGCCGACCCGCTCCCGCAACGCCTGCGCCGATGCGATCAGCGGCAAGGTCACGTCGGTCATGGGTTCGCGCCCCCCGGATGGCGCAGCCCGAAAATCACTTTGGTCTGCACGGTGATCACCGTCTCGCCGGCTTCGTTCACGCCGACCCATTCGGTCGACACGATGCCGCGATCGGGCTTGCTCTCCGACACGCGCTTGTCGTGCACCTTCTGGTACATCGTGATCGTATCGCCGGCGCGGACCGGCTTCAGCCAGCGGATCGAATCGATGCCCGGCGAGCCCATGCTGGTCGAATCCGATCCGAGCTTGCGGACCAGCAGGCTCATGAACACCGAGCACGTATGCCAGCCGCTCGCGACGAGGCCGCCGAAATGCGATGCCTTCCCCGCTTCCTCGTCGACATGGAACGGCTGCGGATCGTAGCGCTTCGCGAACGCCTTGATGTCGTCGGGCTCGAACGTGTAGCGGCCCACTTCGGTCGTGCTGCCGACCACCAGGTCTTCGTAACTGATGCCCACGGATAAGTCTCCTTGTCTGGCGCGCTCGCGCGTCGCCGTCATGCTACGTCGGTTTGCGCGAAATCGGGCAGCGCCGCGATGCGGGCGAGATGATGATCGGTATCGCCGAGCGTCGTCTCGATGATCGACAGCCGCTTGAACAGGTGCGCGGCGGCCACCTCGTTGGTCACGCCCATGCCGCCGTGCAACTGGACGGCCTGCTGGCCGACGAAGCGCGCGGCCGCGCCGACCCGCGCCTTCGCGGCCGACACGGCCTTGCGCCGCGCATCGGCATCGCCGCTCGCGTAGCGCACCGCCGCGAGATAGGTCAGCGAACGCGCCTGCTCGGCATGAATCAGCATGTCGACCATCCGGTGCTGCAGCGCCTGAAAACGCGCGATCGGCACGCCGAACTGCTCGCGCGTCTTCGTGTATTCGACCGTCGCGTGATTCAGCTCGTCGAGCGCGCCGACCGCTTCCGCGCACAGCAGGAAGGTCGCGTAATCGGCGATCTGCTCGAGTGCCGCCGCGTCGCGCGCACCGCCCGTCAGCAGTCGGGCAGGCGTGTCGTCGAACGCGATCGTCGCGGCACGCTGGCCGTCGATGGTCCGGTAGTCGACCACCTTCGCGTTGGCCGCATCGCGTTCGACGACGAAGAGGCCGATACCGCCACTGTCGACCCGCGCCGGCACGATCCACGCATGCGCCTGGGCGCCGTGCTGAACCACCGACTTGGTGCCGGTCAGCCGATACGTGCCGCCCTGCTCGCGCGCGTGCGTGTCGAGTTCGTACAGGTCGTAGCGCGCCTGCGGTTCGTGGAACGCGACCGCCACGCGCTTTTGCCCCTGCGCGACCGCCTCCAGCAGCGCGGCGTCGGCGCCTGCGCCGGAGCCGGCGATCCGCAGTGCTTCGACGCCGACCGCCGTGGCCCAGTACGGTTCGATCACGAGCGCGCGGCCGAGCTCCTGCATCACGACCAGCATGTCGACCGGGCCGCCGCCGAAGCCGCCCTGTGCATCCGGCACGGGCAACGCGGTCAATCCCAGCTCGGTGAATGCGCTCCACTGCGCATCCGACACACCGGCATCGCTGCGCACGATCGCCTGGCGCGCTTCGAAGCCGTATTGCTCGCCGAGATACCGGCGCAGCGCGTCGGCGAACTGCTGCTGTTCATCGGTAAAGCTGAAATCCATGGTTGTCTCCGTTCCCTGATCACAGCCCCAGAATCATCTGCGCGATGATGTTCTTCTGGATCTCGTTCGAACCGCCGTAGATCGACGTCTTCCGGTAATTGAAGTAGTACGCGGCGAGCGGCGCCGCATCGTCGTCGCCCGCGATGCTGTGTTCGCGCTCGCCGTCGAGGAACGGCACGTCGAACGGGGCGGCCAGCGGGCCGATCGCTTCGACCATCAGCTCGGTGAGCGCCTGTTGCACCTCGGTGCCCTTGATCTTCAGCATCGATGCCTCGGGGCCGGGCCCCTTGCCGCTCGTCTCGCGGCTGACGACGCGCAGCACCGTCACTTCCAGCGCCATCAACTCGACTTCGAGCGCCGCGACCTTCGCGGCGAACACGGGATCGGCGAGCAACGGCTTGCCGTTCTTGCGCTGGTTCGATGCGACGCGCTTCAGGAACGCGAGCTCCCGCTTCGACGCGCCGACGCGCGCGATGCCGGTGCGCTCGTGGCCGAGCAGGTATTTCGCGTAGGTCCAGCCGCGGTTCTCGTCGCCGACGAGGTTCTCGACCGGCACCTTCACGTCCTCGAAGAACACCTCGTTGACCTCGTGATCCTCGTCGAGCATCACGATCGGGCGTACCGTGATGCCGGGCGTCTTCATGTCGATCAGCAGGAACGAGATGCCCTCCTGCTTCTTCGCGGCCGGATCGGTGCGCACGAGGCAGAACATCATGTCGGCGTACTGGCCGAGCGTGGTCCAGGTCTTCTGGCCGTTGACGACGTAGTGATCGCCGTGGCGCTCGGCGCGCGTGCGCAGCGATGCGAGATCGGACCCGGAACCCGGCTCCGAATAACCCTGGCACCACCAGTCCGAGCCGTCGAGAATACGCGGCAGGTAGTGGCGCTTCTGCGCTTCGCTGCCGTATTTCATCAGGACCGGCGCGACCATCGACACCCCGAACGGCAACACGGTCGGCGCACCAATCCGCGCGCACTCCTCGTCCCAGATGTGTCGCTGCGTCGCGTCCCAGCCCGGGCCGCCATATTCGACCGGCCAGGCGGGCGCGGACCAGCCGCGCTGGCCGAGGATCCGGTGCCAGCTCGCGAAGTCCTCGCGGTCGAGTCGTTTGTGATCGAGTACCTTGGTGCGCAGTGCGTGAGGCAAGTTGGCCTCGAGCCAGGCGCGGACGTCGGCGCGGAACGCGTCGTCGGCGGGGGAATAGTCCAGATCCATGCGCAGTGTCTCCTGTCGACCGGAGTTGGTGCTTCAGCACTTACTCCGGTCCCATGCTTCGCGGTCGATCAGCATCAGCGCTTCCGCGCTTGCTCTGATCCCATGCAAGGCTCGCCGCGACCGTCCGGCCCGGCAAGGACACACTGCGTACGTTATTGCAGCGGTTCTTTCAGCGCGGCTGGAATCGGCAGCGGCATCACGTCGATGCCTTCTTCGACCAAGGACTGCGCATCCTCCGGCGTCGTGACGCCGCGAATGCTGCGTGCCGGCGCCTCGTTGTAATGGATGCGCCGCGCTTCCTCGGCGAAGCGCTCGCCCACGTTCTCGGTCTTCTCCAGCACCTCGCGCAGCGCGCGCATCACCTGCGCCTGCAGCGCACGCGGATCGGCCGGCTGCGCCTGCGTCGCGCCCGACAGGTTCAGGCGCGGCGCCGACGGCATCCGGTTGATCTCCGTCGTTCCGCACACCGGGCATTCGACCAGCTTGCGGGACAACTGCGCTTCGAATTCATCGGCGGAAGCGAACCAGCCTTCGAACCGATGACCGTGCGGACACTGTAAATCGAGGACCTTCATGCTGAATCAGGGCGTGTGACGAGTGTAGCGCAAAAAGCGGTTTTGTGAACGGTCGTGCTAAATCCGGATCGCGCGGCACGAACGCGCCGCGTCACGGAATTGTAACGCGGCGCCCCGGCCGCCGCCGACGCCGTGCTCAGGGCGCGACGACCGGCCCGAGCGGCCACGTGCCGGACAGCACCTTGTCGAGCCACATCGCGCCGATGATCGTCTTCACGTCGGTGATCTGGCCCGTGCGCACCCATTCCTGCAGGTCGGCCGGCGTCGCCGTGAAGGTTTCGAGGAATTCGCCGTCGTCGAGCTTGCGTTCGCCGGCCGTCAGCCCGCGCGCGAGATACAGGTCGATGAACTCGGTCGAATAGGAAATGATCGGATGAATGCGGGCCAGGAACACGTATTCGCGCGCCGTGTAGCCCGTTTCCTCGCGCAGCTCGCGCACCGCGCACGCGAGCGCGCCTTCGTTCGGGTCGAGCTTGCCGGCCGGGAATTCGGCCATCACCTTGCCGATCGGGTAGCGATACTGGCTCTCCATCAGCACGCGACCGTCGTCGAACAGCGGGATCACCATCACCGCACCCGGGTGCTGCACGTATTCGCGCGTGGCCTTCTTGCCGTCCGGCAGACGGACGGTGTCGCGCTTGAGCTTGAGGAACGCGCCGTCGAAGATCGCCTCGCTCTCGAGGCAGGTTTCGGTCAGTGCGGCGTCGTGATTGGGTAGTTCGGCCATCGGCGGCTCCTGAATGAGCACGACGGACGGCCGAAGCCGTCAGCGTCGTTTGACGAGATACTGGAACGTGAAGCCGGGAAACGCGAACACGACGAAGAGACTGAACGTGATCGCGTAAAACTGCCAGCCCTGTTCGAAGCGGTTGCCGGCGCGCGACTCGAGCCAGAAGCCGAGCGCGCCGACGACGAAGTACAGCACGATCAGCTCGCCGATCCGCACCCACGCATTCTTCTTCGTCGCGCCGAACGGCACGACGGCGAAGAGGCGTTGGTTCAGGAACGGCAGGTTGGCGCAGACGAGCGCCAACAGCACGATGAACCAGCCGGCTGCCGACATTACAGCGGCAGCGTGTGACGGATTGCCTGCAGGCAGGCGGTCAGCAGCGGGCTCGGGATCAGGCCGAGCACGACGACCGCCACGCCGTTCAGCACGAGGATCGTGCGCTTGCAGAAATCGCCCGTGATCGGCGTCGAATCCTGCGGCGCATCGAAGTAAATCACCTTGACGATGCGCAGGTAGTAGAACGCGCCGAACAGCGACGTGATCACGGCCAGCACGGCCAGCCACGTGAGGCCCGCGTTGACGGTCGCCTCGAGCACGGCCAGCTTCGCGTAGAAGCCGACGGTCGGCGGAATGCCGGCCAGCGAGAACATCATGACCATCATCACGAACGCGAACACCGGGCTGCGCTTGTTGAGGCCCTTGAAGTCGTCGATCGTTTCGGCTTCGAAATCGCGGCGCGCGAGCAGCATCACCACGCCGAACGAGCCGAGCGTCGTGATCAGGTAGACGATCGCGTAGAACATCGCCGAGCTGTACGCGTTCGCCG
Source organism: Burkholderia sp. MSMB2157WGS (assembly GCF_001532755.1). Lineage (NCBI taxonomy): Bacteria > Pseudomonadati > Pseudomonadota > Betaproteobacteria > Burkholderiales > Burkholderiaceae > Burkholderia > Burkholderia sp. MSMB2157WGS. The sequence goes on from NZ_LPJG01000015.1 coordinate 16,042, forward strand.
GCGCCGCCGCGTCGCCCTTCACGATGCCCGCGAGCAGGCCGAGCAGCACGAAACCCATGTTCGAGATCGCCGAGTACGCGAGCATCCGCTTGATGTTTCGCTGGACGATACCGGTGATGTTGCCGACGATCAGCGACAGCGCGGCGAGGATCACGAGCGCGGTCTGCCAGTTCTGCGCGAGCGGCAGCAGGCCCATCACCAGGAAGCGCAGGCCCCACGCGAACGCGGCAACCTTCGGGCCGCCGCCGACGAACAGCGTCATCGCGGTCGGTGCGCCCTGGTAGACGTCCGGCACCCACATGTGGAACGGCACGGCGCCGAGCTTGAACGCGATACCGGCGACGATGAAGATCACGCCGAACATCAGCACGGCCGCGTCGGTATTGCCGCCGACCGCCTTGTACACTTCGCCGAGCTCGAGCGAGCCGGTCGCGCCGTAGAGCATCGAGATGCCGTACAGCACGAAGCCCGACGCGAGCGCGCCCAGCACGTAGTACTTCATCGCGGCTTCGCTCGACTGCGCCGCGTCGCGACGCAGCGCGATGACCGCGTACAGCGACAGCGACATCAGTTCGAGGCCGAGATACAGCGTCAGGAAGTTGTTGCCCGACACCATGACCAGCTGACCGAGCAGCGAGAACATGCCGAGCAGGAACACGTCGCCGCGGAACATGTCGCGGTCTTCGAGGTACTTGCGCGAATAGACGAGCGAGACCGCGAACCCGAACGACACGACAGCCTTCATCATGCTCGCGAACGAGTCGACGACGACCATCTTCGAGAAGAAGTAGTACTGCTGCGGGTCGAGCGCCTGGACCGCGAACCACACGCCGGCGACGACCGACGAGACGACCGCGATCAGATAGGTCAGGCGGCGGCCGGAAGCACCGGTGAAGGTGTCGTTCAGCCATGCGACGACGATGGCGGCCAGCACCAGCGCGTCAGGCAACAGGACATTCATAGAGGCGTTTTGCATGATCTTGAGTTCCTCCGCTCGCGATTACTGGGCCAGCGGCAGCTTCGACTGCGCGACGTGGGAGAGGAGGTTTTCCACGGAAACGTGCATCACGTCGGTGAAGGGCTTCGGATACAGGCCCATCAGCAGCGTGAACGCGGCGAGCACGGCCAGCATCAGGAATTCGCGACGGCCGATGTCCTTCAGCTTCGCAACATGATCGTTCGCCACCGCGCCGAAATACACGCGCTTGTACATCCACAGCGTGTAGGCCGCGCCGAGGATCAGCGTGAATGCCGCGCCGAATGCGATCCAGAAGTTGTACTGGACGGCCGCGAGAATCACCATGAATTCGCCGACGAAACCGGACGTACCCGGCAGCCCGCAGTTGGCCATCGAGAACAGCATCGCGAACGCCGCGAACTTCGGCATCACGTTGACGACGCCGCCGTAGTCGGCGATCTGGCGCGAGTGCACGCGGTCGTACAGCACGCCGATGCAGAGGAACATCGCGCCCGACACGAAGCCGTGCGAGATCATCTGGATGATCGCGCCTTCGACGCCGAGCTGGTTGAAGATGAAGAAGCCCAGCGTGACGAAGCCCATGTGCGCGATCGACGAATACGCGACCAGCTTCTTCATGTCGGCCTGCACCATCGCGACGAGGCCGATGTAGATCACCGCGATCAGCGACAGCGTGATCACGACGGGCGCCAGGAAATGGCTCGCGTCAGGCGTGATCGGCAGCGAGAAACGCAGGAAACCGTATGCGCCGAGCTTCAGCATGATCGCCGCCAGCACGACCGAGCCGCCCGTCGGCGCTTCCACGTGCGCGTCCGGCAACCACGTGTGCACCGGCCACATCGGCACCTTCACCGCGAACGCGAGGAAGAACGCAATGAACAGCAGGATCTGCGGCGTCATCGCGATCTTCGCGTTCTGCCACGTCGCGAGGTCGAACGAGTGCGTTTCCGTGTACAGGTAGATCAGCGCGACCAGCATCAGCAACGAACCGGCCAGCGTGTACAGGAAGAACTTGAACGCCGCATACACGCGGTTCGGGCCGCCCCACACGCCGATGATGATGTACATCGGGATCAGGGTCGCCTCGAAGAACACGTAGAACAGCAGGCCGTCGGCCGCCGAGAACACGCCGATCATGATCCCGGACAGGATCAGGAACGCCGCGAGGTACTGCGCGACGTTCTCGGTGATCACTTCCCATGCGGCGATCACGACGATCACCGTGATCAGCGCGGTCAGCACGACGAACCACATCGAGATGCCGTCGACGCCGAGGTGATACGCGATATCGAAGCGTTCGATCCAGGTCGACTTCTCGACGAACTGCAGCGCAGCCGTGCTCGAGTCGAAGCCGGTGATCAGCGGGATCGTGACCGCGAGGCCGAGCAGCGCACCGATCAGCGCGACCCAGCGGGCCGTCCCCGGATTTTTGTCGTTACCGACCGCAAGCACGAGGAGGCCGAAGACGATCGGCAGCCAGATCGCGGTACTGAGAATCGGAAAAGCGTGCATTAGTGTTGTCCCCCCGCCTTATTTGCCGCCGAGCGTTACAAACAGGGTCAGGAGCCCCAGCATGCCGATGATCATGGCGAACGCGTAGTGATAGATGTAACCGGATTGGAGGAAGCGGATCACGCCGGCGAACCAGCCGATGAACCGGGCGCTGCCGTTGACGAGGCCGTCGATCACCACGACGTCGCCCTCCTTCCACAGGCCGCGGCCGATCGCCACCGAACCGCGGGCGAACACCACTTCGTTGATCTTGTCCATGTAGTACTTGTTGTCCAGCAGCGTGTAGATCGGGCCGAATGCACGGCGGATCGACGCCGGCAGCTCCGGACGCTTCAGATACAGGAACCACGCGACGACGACACCGGCGAGCGCCAGCCACACCGGCAGGCCCGACACCGAGTGCAGGCCCATGCCGACCCAGCCGTGGAACTCTTCGGCCATCTCGGCCAGCGCCGGATGGTTTTCGCCGATGAAGATCACCTTGTCGAATGCAACGCCGTGCTGGAAGAAGTCGCCGAACAGCATCGGGCTGATCGCGATCGCGCCGATGATCACCGACGGGATCGCCAGCAGGACCAGCGGCACCCACACGACCCACGGGGTCTCGTGCGGCTCGTGCGCGTGGTCGTCATGGCCGTGGCCATGACCGTGATCGTCGTGGCCGTGCGCGGCCGCCATGCCCATCGGCGATTCCGGATGCTTCGGATTGCGGAAGCGCTCTTCGCCGTGGAACACCAGGAAGTACATGCGGAACGAGTACAGCGCCGTGACGAACACGCTCGCGACGACCGCGAAGTACGCGAAGCCCGAACCCGGCAGGTGCGACAGCTTCACCGCGTCGATGATCGAGTCCTTCGAGTAGAAGCCCGAGAAGAACGGCGTACCGATCAGCGCGAGCGACCCGATGAGCGACGTGATCCACGTGATCGGCATGTACTTGCGCAGGCCGCCCATGTTGCGCATGTCCTGGTCGTGGTGCATGCCCATGATGACCGAGCCGGCGCCGAGGAACAGCAGCGCCTTGAAGAACGCGTGCGTCATCAGGTGGAACACGGCGACCGGGTAAGCGGACACGCCGAGCGCGACGGTCATGTAGCCGAGCTGCGACAGCGTCGAGTACGCGACCACGCGCTTGATGTCGTTCTGGACGATGCCGAGGAAGCCCATGAAGAGCGCCGTGATCGCGCCGATCACCGTGATGAACGACAGCGCGGTATCCGACAGTTCGAACAGCGGCGACATGCGCGACACCATGAAGATGCCGGCCGTCACCATCGTCGCCGCGTGAATCAGCGCCGAGATCGGGGTCGGGCCTTCCATCGAGTCCGGCAGCCACACGTGCAGCGGGAATTGCGCCGACTTGCCCATCGCGCCGATGAACAGGCAGATACAGGCAACGGTCAGCAGGCCCCAGTCGGTGCCCGGGAAGTGCAGGCTCGCGAGTTCCGCGCGCTTCGCGAACACTTCGCCGTAGTTCATCGAGCCGGCGAACGCGAGCAGCAGGCCGATGCCGAGCAGGAAGCCGAAGTCGCCCACGCGGTTCACGAGGAACGCCTTCATGTTCGCGTAGATCGCGCTCTCACGCGTGAAGTAGAAGCCGATCAGCAGGTACGACACCAGACCCACCGCTTCCCAGCCGAAGAACAGCTGCAGGAAGTTGTTGCTCATCACGAGCATCAGCATCGAGAACGTGAACAGCGAGATGTACGAGAAGAAGCGCTGGTAGCCGTCTTCTTCCGCCATGTAGCCGATCGTGTACACGTGCACCATCAGCGAGACGAAGGTCACGACGACCATCATCATCGCGGTCAGCGAATCGACGAGGAAGCCGACTTCGAGCTTCAGCGAGCCGACGTTCATCCATTCGTAGACGGTCGCGTTGAAGCTCGCGCCGCCCATCACGTCGAAGAAGACTTTCGCCGACAGGAGGAACGCGATCAATACGCCGAGGATCGTGATCCGGTGTGCGCCCTTGCGCCCGACTGCGTTCCCGAACAGCCCCGCAATCAGCGAGCCGGCCAGCGGAGCGAGCGGAATCGCCAGCAGCAGGTTTTCATTGAGTGTCGTTGACATAACAGCGTTGCCTGAAATTAACCTTTGAGCTGATCGAGATCCTCGACATTGATCGTGTCGAGCTTACGGAACAGGGTCACCAGAATCGCGAGACCGATCGCGGCTTCCGCTGCGGCGACGGTCAGCACGAAGAACACGAAGATCTGGCCGTGCACGTCGCCGAGGTAATGCGAGAACGCGACGAAGTTGGTGTTCACCGCCAGCAGCATCAGTTCGATCGACATCAGGATGATGATGACGTTGCGGCGGTTCAGGAAGATCCCGACGATCGCGATCGCGAACAGGATCGCGCCGAGCACGAGGTAGTGAGCAAGGGTCAGCATGGTTTTTCTTTTCCTCCGCTTAGCCGTTGGTGCCCGAACCGGCTTCGCTTTGCGCCGTTTCCGGCTGCGGCTTGTCCGCTTCCATCTTCACGAGGCGCACGCGGTCGTTGCGGCGCACCTTGACCTGATCCGACACGCGCTGGCGCTTGCTGTCCTTGCCCTTGCGCTCGGTCAGGCCGATCGCGGCGATGATCGCGACCAGCAGCACGAGGCCGGCGATTTCGAACGCGAAGATGTAGTCGGTGTAGATCACCTTGCCGATCAGGCGCGTATTCGACCAGTTGGCCATCTCGCCCGTCGCCATCGCATGCACGGTGTGCGTGTCGCCGTAACCGCGCCACAGGATCAGCGCGGTTTCGATCACGATGATCGCGCCGACCACGGTTGCCATCGGCACGAAGCGCTTGAAGTCGCGGCGCAGGTAGTCGATGTTGATGTCCAGCATCATCACGACGAACAGGAACAGCACCATCACCGCGCCCACGTAGACCAGAACCAGCAGGATCGCGAGGAACTCCGCCTCCAGCAGCATCCAGATCGCGGCGGCGTTGAAGAACGCCAGCACAAGGAAAAGCGCAGACGCCACCGGGTTGCGCGAAGTGATCACCTTCAGCCCTGATACCACCAGGAGCAGCGCGAAGATGTAGAACAGTACGGTCGTGAATTCCATGATTACCGGTTCATCGTTAGGCCATAGTCAGGCGCGGCTTGCGGGACGCCCGCACCCGTCGCGGCGGCTCGGCCCGTCGATGCCGGGCCGGCACTGCAAACACAATCAACGATACGGCGCGTCGGCAGCCTTCGCCGCGGCGATGTCCTTCTCGTAGCGATCGCCCACCGCGAGCAGCATTTCCTTCGTGAAATACAGGTCGCCGCGCTTTTCGCCGTGGTACTCGAGAATCTGCGTCTCGACGATCGAATCGACCGGGCAGCTCTCTTCGCAGAAACCGCAGAAGATGCACTTCGTCAGGTCGATGTCGTAGCGCGTCGTGCGGCGCGTGTTGTCCGCACGCGTTTCCGACTCGATCGTGATCGCGAGCGCGGGGCACACGGCCTCGCACAGCTTGCACGCGATGCAGCGCTCTTCGCCGTTCTCGTAGCGGCGCAGTGCATGCAGCCCGCGAAAACGCGGCGAAATCGGGGTCTTCTCTTCCGGGAACTGCACGGTGAACTTGCGTTTGAACGTGTAACGACCGGTCAGCGCGAGCCCCTTCAGCAGCTCGGTCAGGAAGAAAGTCTTAAAGAAGTGTTGGATAGCCGTCATGATTTCGTCCGATCTTTACTTCACCCAGATGTTCAGCGGCGACATCATCCAGAAGCCGACCACGACCACCCAGATCACCGTGACGGGCAGGAACACCTTCCAGCCCAGACGCATGATCTGGTCGTAACGGAAGCGCGGGAACGTCGCGCGCACCCAGATGAACACCGACAGCAGCGCGAAGACCTTCAGCACCAGCCAGAAGATGCCCGGGATGAACGACAGGAATTCGAACGGCGCGTCCCAGCCGCCGAGGAACAGCGTCGCCGCCAGCGCCGAGATCACGATCATGTTGATGTACTCGGCGAGGAAGAACAGCGCGAACGCCATGCCCGAGTAGTCGATCATGTGACCCGCGACGATTTCCGACTCCCCTTCCACCACGTCGAACGGGTGACGGTTCGTTTCGGCGATGCCCGAGATGAAGTAGACGACGAACGCCGGCAAGAGCGGCAGCCAGTTCCACGACAGGAAGTTCACGCCGTGGCCGGCGAAGAAGCCATGCTGTTGCGAACCGACGATTTCCGACAGGTTCAGGCTGCCGGCGGTCATCAGCACGAGCACCAGCGCGAAGCCCATCGAGATTTCGTACGACACCATCTGCGCCGCGGCGCGCATCGCGCCGAGGAACGCGTACTTCGAGTTCGACGCCCAGCCGGCGAGAATCACCGCGTACACGCCGATCGACGAGATCGCCATCGCGTACAGCAGGCCCGCGTTCACGTTCGCGAGCACGGCTTCGGCCTGGAACGGAATCACGGCCCACACGGCGAATGCCGGCACGACGGTCATCACCGGCGCGATCAGGTACAGCCAGCGGCTGGCGGCGCTCGGCTGAATGACTTCCTTCAGCAGCAGCTTCAGCACGTCGGCGATCGGCTGCAGCAGGCCGCCGGGGCCGACGCGGTTCGGGCCGAGACGCACGTGCATCCAGCCGATCAGCTTGCGCTCCCACAGAATCAGGTACGCGACGCACAGCAGGATGACGACGGAGACGACGAGGATGCGCACGACTGCCCACACCGTCGGCCACGCGAAGCCGAGAAGCTCGGCCCCGCCCGCGTTGATCGTATCGAACAAGCTCATTTACGCCTTCTCCACCACCAGTTCACCGGACAGGCTGCCGAGCGCTGCGCCGGCAGGCGTCGCCGCCGACACGCGAACGACCGTCTCCGCAAGATTCGCGTCGCGCACGGCCGGCAACTGCACCGCACGCTCGCCCTGGCGCACGCGCACGGCGTCGCCTTCCTTCAAGCCCAGCTTGTCGAACAGCGCGGCCGGCAGGGCTGCGGCATTCGCCGCCTTCGCGGCGGCCGTCAGGTGCAACGCACCTGCGCGGCGCACGAGCGCGTCGGCGTGATAGATCGGCACGTCGGCCAGGCGCTCGAAACCGCCGTTCGCGGCATTCGCCGCGGCGCGAGCCGGCACGACCGACGTCCGGTTCGACAGGCGACCCGCGACGCCGGCGTCGCCGAGCGCGGCGACACGCACTTCTTCCGCGGTCTCGTATTCGAAGTTCGGCAGGCCGAGCAGGCTGCCGAGCACGCGCAGCACCTTCCAAGCCGGGCGCGTATCGCCGAGCGGACGCACGACGCCGTTGAAGCTCTGCACGGTGCCTTCCGCGTTGACGAACGTACCGGCCGTTTCAGTGAACGGTGCGATCGGCAGCAGCACGTCGGCGTAGTCGAGGCCGTGCTTGAACGGCGACATCACGACGACCATCTCCGCCTGGTTCAGCGCGGTCAGCGCCTGTGCCGGATCGGCGGTGTCGAATTCCGGCTCGACGTTCAGCAGCACGTAGCCCTTGCGCGGCTGCGCGAACGCTTCGCGTGCGTTCAGGCCGCCTTCGCCCGGCAGTGCGCCGACGACGTGCGCGCCGACCGTGTTCGCCGCTTCCGTCAGGAAGCCGAACGTGGCGCCGGTGTTGTCGGCGATCCACTGGGCGACGGCGTGCAGCTGCGCGAATTGCGGATGACGGACCGCGACGTTGCCGAGCAGCACCGCGCGGCGTTCGCCGTTCGCGAGCGACTGCGCGACAGCTTGCGCGGCCGGCGATGCGGTAACGCCTGCAAGCGCGTCGGGCAGCGCGACGCCGCGCAGTTGCGCGACGGCCGCGGCGATGCCGGCCAGCTCGTCGAGCCACGCGGACGGCGCGGCGACGATGCGTTGCGCGGTCGGGATCAGCGAATCGTCACCGGTCGCGTGCAGGAAGTGCAGCTTCGCGCCGTTCTTCGCGGCCTGACGCAGGCGCGATGCGAACAGCGGGTGGTCGCGGCGCAGGAACGAACCGACGACGAACGCGGCGTCCACGTTCGACAGATCGGCGATCGGCATGCCGAGCCACGGTGCGCCCTGGACCGGCGCCGAGAAATCCTGCTGACGCAGACGGAAGTCGACGTTCGGCGTCTTCAGTTCGGTGGCGAGCTGCTTCACGAGGAACAGCTCTTCCGCGGTGCTGTGCGCGCTCGCGAGCATCGCCAGCGCGTTCGCGCCGTGATCCGCGGCGATGCCCTTCAGGCCCTTCGCGACGTACTCGAGCGCGGTCTGCCAGTCGGTTTCGATCCACTGGCCGCCCTGCTTCAGCATCGGCTTCGTCAGACGCTCTTCGCTGTTGAGGCCTTCATACGAGAAGCGGTCCTTGTCCGAGATCCAGCATTCGTTGATGGCTTCGTTCTCGAACGGCAGCACGCGCATCACGCGGTTGTTCTTCACCTGCACGACGAGGTTCGCGCCGACGGAATCGTGCGGGCTCACCGACTTGCGGCGCGACAGCTCCCACGTACGGGCGCTGTAGCGGAACGGCTTGCTGGTCAGCGCGCCGACCGGGCACAGATCGATCATGTTGCCCGACATTTCGGAGTCGACCGTCTTGCCGACGAACGTCGTGATTTCCGAATGCTCGCCGCGGCCCAGCATGCCGAACTCCATCACGCCGGCGATTTCCTGGCCGAAGCGGACGCAGCGCGTGCAGTGGATGCAGCGCGACATTTCTTCCATCGAGATCAGCGGGCCCACGTTCTTGTGGAACACCACGCGCTTTTCTTCCGAGTAGCGCGACGACGACTTGCCGTAGCCGACCGCCAGATCCTGCAGCTGACATTCGCCGCCCTGATCGCAGATCGGGCAATCGAGCGGGTGATTGATGAGGAGGAATTCCATCACCGACTGCTGCGCCTTCACAGCCTTGTCGGACTGCGTGCGGACGATCATGCCGGCCGACACGGGGGTCGCGCAGGCAGGCACGGCCTTCGGCATCTTCTCGACTTCGACGAGACACATCCGGCAGTTGGCCGCGACCGACAGTTTCTTGTGATAGCAGAAGTGAGGAATGTACGTATCCGCCTTGTGCGCAGCCTGGATCACCATGCTGCCTTCGGGCACCTCGACCTTCTTGCCGTCTATTTCAAGTTCAACCATGATGGTGAATGGTCCTTAACCTATTTCCGCCCGTTCGCGCGTTCGCCCGACCGTGCGCTCAAATTCCGCAACCGGTGCGCTTCAGGCTGCCGCCGCGTGCGCGTGGCCGCCGACCATGCAGTGCTTGTGCTCGACGTGGTACGCGAATTCGTCCCAGTAGTGCTTGAGCATCCCGCGTACCGGCATCGCCGCCGCATCGCCGAGCGCACAGATCGTGCGGCCCATGATGTTCTCGGCCACCGAATTCAGCAGGTCCAGATCTTCCTGGCGCCCTTCGCCGTGCTCGATACGGTTCACGACGCGATACAGCCAGCCGGTGCCTTCACGGCACGGCGTGCACTGGCCGCACGATTCCTCGTAGTAGAAGTACGACAGGCGCAGCAGCGAGCGCACCATGCAGCGCGTCTCGTCCATCACGATCACCGCGCCGGACCCGAGCATCGAGCCCGCCTTCGCGATCGAATCGTAGTCGAGATCCGTCTGCATCATGATGTCGCCCGGGATCACCGGCGCCGACGACCCGCCCGGAATCACGGCCTTGATCTTCTTGCCGCCGCGCATCCCGCCGGCGAGCTCCATCAGCGTCGCGAACGGCGTGCCGAGCGGCACTTCGTAGTTGCCCGGACGCTCGACGTCGCCCGACACCGAGAAAATCTTCGTGCCGCCGTTGTTCGGCTTGCCGATCTCGAGGTAATTCTGCGGCCCGATGGACAGCAGGAACGGGACCGCCGCGAACGTCTCGGTGTTGTTGATCGTGGTGGGCTTGCCGTACACGCCGAAGCTCGCCGGGAACGGCGGCTTGAAGCGCGGCTGGCCCTTCTTGCCTTCGAGCGACTCGAGCAGCGCCGTTTCCTCGCCGCAGATGTACGCGCCGTAACCGTGGTGCGCGTGCAGCTGGAACGAGAATTCCGAGCCCATGATGTTGTCGCCGAGGAATCCGGCCGCGCGCGCTTCGTCGAGCGCGGCTTCGAAGCGTCGATACACTTCGAAGATTTCGCCGTGGATATAGTTGTAGCCGACGGTGATGCCCATCGCGTACGCGCCGATGGCCATGCCTTCGATCAGCGCGTGCGGGTTCCAGCGCAGGATGTCGCGATCCTTGAACGTGCCCGGCTCGCCTTCGTCCGAGTTGCAGACGAGGTACTTCTGCCCCGGGAACTGGCGCGGCATGAAGCTCCACTTCAGGCCGGTCGGAAAGCCCGCACCGCCGCGGCCGCGCAGGCCCGACGCCTTTACGTCGGCGATCACCTGCTCGGGCGGGATCTTTTCTTCGAGAATGCGGCGCAGCTGCTTGTAGCCGCCGCGCGCAACGTAGTCTTCGAGATGCCAGTTCTCGCCGTTCAGACCAGCGAGGATCAGCGGTTTGATGTGACGGTCGTGGAGGGACGTCATTTCGAGAGCTCCTCAAGCAGCTGGTCGATCTTCTCGCGGCTCATGAAGCTGCACATTCTGTGATTGTTCACCAGCAGCACCGGCGCATCGCCGCACGAGCCCATGCATTCGCCTTCCTTCAGCGTGAACTTGCCGTCGGGCGTGGTCTCGCCGAAGTCGATGCCCAGCTTCTGTTTCAGGTAGTCGGCAGTCGCTTCCGCGCCGCCGTGCGGGCCGAGCTGGCACGGCAGGTTCGTGCAGAGCGTGATCTTGTGCTTGCCGACCGGTTTGAGCTCGTACATCGTGTAGAACGTCGCGACTTCCTGCACGGCAACGGCCGGCATGCCGAGATAGTCCGCGACGAACTGCATCAGTTCGGGCGACAGCCAGCCATGCTCTTCCTGAGCAACGGCCAACGCCGACATCACGGCGGACTGTTTCTGATCGGCGGGATACTTCGTCAACGCGCGATCGATTTCCTTCAGGCCTTCAGCTGAGATCATTTTCAGACACGACTCTTTCAATTCCTACCGAACGAACAACCTGCCGCACATCGGGGTGCATGGACGGCAGACCTGGCGCTCACTCTGTTGACAGCTTGCGAAGCCGCGCCGGTTCGGCGCATACCGCATGTGACTTCGCGTGCGACTGACTGCTCGCCGCCCGCGCTTGCGGGCGGCGCAACCATTAGCGATCGATTTCGCCGAACACGATGTCCTGCGTACCGATGATCGTGACGGCGTCGGCGATCATGTGACCGCGCGCCATTTCGTCGAGCGACGCCAGGTGCGCGAAACCCGGCGCGCGAATCTTGAGGCGATACGGCTTGTTGGCGCCGTCGGACACGAGATAGATGCCGAACTCCCCCTTCGGATGCTCGACCGCCGCGTACGCTTCACCTTCCGGCACATGGAAACCTTCGGTGAAGAGCTTGAAGTGGTGAATCAAGTCTTCCATGTTGGTCTTCATGCCGACGCGCGACGGCGGGGCAACCTTGTGATTGTCCGTCATCACCGGGCCCGGATTCTTGCGGAGCCAATCAATACACTGTTTCGCGATGCGGACCGACTGGCGCATTTCTTCGACGCGCACCAGATAGCGGTCGTAGCAATCGCCGTTCACGCCGACCGGCACGTCGAAATCTATCCGATCGTACACTTCGTAGGGCTGCTTCTTGCGCAGGTCCCACGCGATGCCCGAGCCGCGCAGCATCGGGCCCGTCAGGCCCATCTGCAGCGCACGCTCGGGGCTGACCACGCCGATCCCGACCAGACGCTGTTTCCAGATCCGGTTGTCGGTCAGCAGCGTTTCGTATTCGTCGACGCACTTCGGGAAGCGCGTGAAGAAATCGTCGATGAAATCGAGCACCGAGCCGCTGCGCGCTTCGTTCATCTTCGCGAGCGCCTTCTCGTTGCGAATCTTCGACGCCTTGTATTGCGGCATTGCGTCAGGCAAATCGCGATAGACGCCGCCCGGACGATAGTAGGCCGCGTGCATCCGGGCGCCGGACACCGCTTCGTACACGTCCATCAGATCTTCGCGTTCGCGGAACGCGTACAGGAACACGGCCATCGCGCCGACGTCGAGCGCGTGCGCGCCGATCCACATCAGGTGGTTCAGCACGCGCGTGATTTCGTCGAACAGCACGCGGATGTACTGCGCGCGCTCCGGCACGTCGATGCCGAGCAGCTTTTCGATCGCGAGCACGTAGCCGTGCTCGTTGACCATCATCGACACATAGTCGAGACGGTCCATGTACGGCACGGACTGGATGAAGGTCTTGGATTCCGCGAGCTTTTCCGTCGCGCGGTGCAGCAGGCCGATGTGCGGATCGGCACGCTGAATGACTTCGCCGTCGAGCTCGAGCACGAGGCGCAGCACGCCGTGCGCTGCCGGGTGCTGCGGGCCGAAGTTGAGCGTGTAGTTCTTGATTTCTGCCATGACGCCCCCTTAATGTTTCAGACCGCCATAGCGATCCTCGCGGATCACGCGCGGCGTGATTTCGCGCGGCTCGATCGTCACCGGCTGGTACACGACCCGCTTCTCTTCCGGGTCGTAACGCATTTCGACGTAGCCCGACACCGGGAAGTCCTTGCGGAACGGGTGACCGATGAAGCCGTAGTCGGTGAGGATGCGGCGCAGGTCGGGGTGGCCTTCGAACACGATGCCATACAGGTCGAACGCTTCTCGCTCGTACCAGTTCGCCGAGGTCCAGATGTCGACCAGCGACGCCACGATCGGCAGATCGTCGTCCGGTGCGAATACGCGCAGGCGCAGGCGCCAGTTGTTCGTGACCGACAGCAGGTGCGACACGGCCGCGAAGCGCGGGCCGTCGTAGGCGCCGTCGCCGAAGGTCTGGTAGTCGACGCCGCAGAGGTCGATCAGTTGCTCGAAACGGAGCTTCGGATCGTCGCGCAGCGTCTTTGCGACTTCGAGGTAATCGCTCGCCTTCACGACGAGCGTCAGTTCACCGATCGCTTCGGTGAGGCTCACCACGCGCGCGCCGAGCGCGGCTTCGAGGTTGGCCTTGAGGGTCTCGATTTTGCTTGCCATATTGAGGGGACGCTCGGGGCTTTATTGACGGGCGATGGTATTGGTGCGGCGGATCTTCGCCTGAAGCTGGATCACGCCGTAGACCAGCGCCTCGGCCGTGGGCGGACAGCCCGGCACGTAGACGTCGACCGGCACGATCCGGTCGCAGCCGCGGACCACCGAGTACGAGTAGTGGTAGTAACCACCGCCGTTCGCACACGACCCCATCGAGATCACCCAGCGCGGCTCGGCCATCTGGTCGTACACGCGGCGCAGCGCGGGCGCCATCTTGTTGCACAGCGTGCCGGCGACGATCATCACGTCCGACTGACGCGGACTCGGACGGAACACGACGCCGAACCGGTCCAGATCGTAACGGGCCGCGCCCGCATGCATCATCTCGACGGCGCAACACGCGAGCCCGAACGTCATCGGCCACAGCGAGCCGGTACGCGTCCAGTTGATCAGCTTGTCAGCCGTCGTGGTGACAAACCCTTCCTTCAAGACCCCTTCGATACTCATTTGCTTTCCACTCCAGACGAGCGACCGAGCGTGGCCGCCCATGCAAACCGGCGATTAACCCATCACTCCCAGTCGAGGCCGCCTTTCTTCCAGATATAGGCAAAGCCCAGCAGGAATTCGAGCAGAAAAATCATCATTGCGATGAAACCCGGCCAGCCGATGTCCCGGAGCGCGACGCCCCACGGAAACAGGAATGCGGTTTCGAGATCGAAGATGATGAACAGGATGGCGACGAGGTAATACCGTACGTCGAATTTCATCCGGGCGTCTTCAAAGGCTTCGAAGCCGCACTCGTACGGTGCGTTCTTCTCGACGTCCGGCTTGTTGGGACCAAGGAGCTTGCCGATGCTGACCAGCGCTATACCTAAACCAGTGCCCACGAGGAGGAACAACAAGACGGGGTAATAGGCTGCGAGGTTCAAGGCAATCCTCTATCGGTTGGTTCTGAGCGTCCGGAGAATACCACTTCCGGCGGAAGGAATCATTTCGGAGTGCAGGCGATCGCAAGACAACCGCAAGCACACCCCACAAATGAAAAATGCCAGCCACTAGAAGCGGCTGGCATTGAGTAACTTTGGTGCCGACGGCGAGACTCGAACTCGCACAGCTTTCGCCACTACCCCCTCAAGATAGCGTGTCTACCAATTTCACCACGTCGGCACTGCATGCAACTCGGGTTGTGCTGCTTGTTCCCGCGAATCGCTTCAAGAATTAAATTCTAACCCGAGTTCAGGATTTGTTCAACGCACAACCGCAAAAAATTAACTTTTTATTTCGGGACGTCCTGGCCCGGCGCGCTTGCGGCCGAACCGGCGGCGGCAGACGCCGCGACGGCCGGCGCCGATGCCGCGGGAGCCGATGCCGGTGCGGTCACCGCCGCGCCGAGCACGCCTGCCGACGGCGTCGACTTGTACGAACCGAGGTACGTCAGCGCGAGCGTCGCGACGAAGAAAATCGCCGCGAGAATAGCCGTCGTGCGCGACAGGAAGTTCGCCGAGCCCGTCGCACCGAACAGGCTGCCCGACGCGCCGCTGCCGAATGCGGCGCCCATGTCGGCACCCTTGCCGTGCTGCAGCAGCACGAGCCCAATCACACCGAGTGCAGACAGCACCTGCACCACAATAATCAGCGTCTTGAATAACAGCATCACACCCACCCGATTGGATCGGGCGACCGGACCGACCGGCCGCCGTCATGGTTCAATTCGATCTCGGACCGCTCAACGCGCGGCCCGGCAGATCGCCAGAAAATCTTCCGCCTTCAGCGACGCGCCGCCGATCAGGCCGCCGTCGATGTCCGGTTGCGCGAACAGCTCTTCCGCGTTGTCCGGCTTCACGCTGCCGCCGTACAGCACGGACACGTCCGCCGCACCCTTTGCCGCGAGACGCGTACGCAGGAACGCGTGCACGTCCTGCGCCTGCGCCGAGCTCGCGCTCTTGCCCGTGCCGATCGCCCACACCGGCTCGTACGCGACGACGATGCGGGCGGCTTCGTCGGCCGTCAGCACGGCCAGCACCGCGTCGAGCTGCGCACCGACGACCCGCTCGGTCGCACCCGACTCGCGCTCGTCGAGCGTCTCGCCGACACACACGACGGGCGTGAGGCCGGCCGCGAGCGCGCGTTGCGTCTTCGCCGCGACCGTCTCGCTGCTTTCGCCGTGATACGCGCGGCGCTCCGAATGGCCGACGATCGCATATTGCGCGCCGAACTCCGCCACCATCGCAGCCGCGACCTCGCCGGTGAACGCGCCTTGCTCGTGCGCGGACACGTCCTGCGCACCGAACGCGACACGGCCGCCGCCGAGCTGCGCCTGAACCTGCGCGAGATACGGGAACGGCACGCACACGCCGATCGACGTTTCAGCCGCCACCGCGCCCGCACCCTGCACCACTTCGTTCAGCAGCGCCTGGTTGCCGGCCAGCCGGCCGTGCATCTTCCAGTTGCCGATCACTCGCTTTGTTCGTTGTTTCGACATCGTGTCTGTCTCGTCACTATCTTGTCATTAACGTGCCGGAACCCGGCCGTCAGGTTGGATCTGGCGAAGCAAACCCGCGATTTTACTGCGCGCGGCTTGAACCGGTCAAACCGCGTATGTCAAGCCCGCCGCGCGGGCCGTCATGCGTTCGCACCCCAATCGAGCACGATCTTGCCGATGTGCTCGCCGCTCTCCATCAGCGCATGCGCCTGCGCGGCCTCGCCGGCCGGCAGCACACGATAGATCACGGGCTTGATGCGGCCGTCGGCCAGCAGCGGCCACACGCGCGCCTTCAGCTGCGCGGCGATGCGCGCCTTGAACTCGACCGGGCGCGGGCGCAACGTCGAGCCCGTCACCGTCAGCCGGCGCCGCAGGATCTCGTTCAGGTTGACCTCGGCCTTCGCGCCGCCGAGCAGCGCGATCAGCACGAGACGGCCGCCGTCCGCGAGCGCGGACAGCTCGCGCGGCACGTACGAGCCCGCCACCATGTCGAGGATCACGTCGACGCCGCGATCGTGCGTCAGCGACTTCACGACTTCGACGAAGTCTTCCGTCTTGTAGTCGATCGCGCGCTCGGCGCCGAGCGCCTCGCAGGCACGGCACTTGTCGGCGGTGCCTGCCGTCGCGAACACGCGAAAGCCGAGCGCATGCGCGATCTGGATCGCCGTGACGCCGATGCCGCTCGAACCGCCCTGCACGAGCAGCGTCTCCTGTTCGCCGCCCTCGCCCGCGCCGAGCTGCGCACGGTCGAACACGTTGCTCCACACGGTGAAGAACGTTTCGGGCAACGATGCGGCCTCGATATCGGTGAGGCCGTCGGGCACCGGCAGGCACTGCGGCAGCGGCGCGACCGCATATTCGGCATAGCCGCCACCCGCGAGCAGCGCGCACACGCGATCGCCGAGCTTCAGGCCGAACGGATTCAGCGCCGCATCGGACAAATCGCCGCAGACGATCTCGCCCGCGACCTCGAGGCCCGGCAGATCCGACGCCCCCGGCGGCGGCGCATAGGCGCCCTTGCGCTGGAACACGTCGGGCCGGTTCACGCCGGAAGCCGCCACCTTGATCAACACCTCGCCGCGCTTCGGTTCGGGCCGCGGACGCTCCGCGAGCTTCAGCACGTCGGGGACGCCGAATTCGGTGATTTCGATGGCTTTCATGGTGAGAGTCGCTCCAGGATCGGAATCGGATGGCACGCCCGTGCGCACGGCGCGGGCGCCTGGCCGGCGCTGCTGCGCCGCACAACGATGCTACAGAAAAAACGGCCGGCACGCTTTCGCACTGCCGGCCGTTGGTCCGCCTGTCCGCTTACTGCTGCGGCGGCGTATCCGACTGCGCTGCCGCCGCTGCTTCATTCAGCAGCGCCTTGGCCGACAGACGCACGCGACCCTTCTCGTCCGTCTGGATCACCTTGACCTTCACCTGCTGGCCTTCCTTCAGGTAGTCGTTGATGTCCTTCACGCGCTCGTTGACGATTTCCGAGATGTGCAGCAAGCCGTCCTTGCCCGGCAGCAGGTTCACGATCGCGCCGAAATCGAGCAGCTTGAGCACCGTGCCTTCGTACACCTGGCCGACTTCGATTTCAGCCGTGATTTGCTCGATGCGCTTCTTCGCTTCGGCCATGCCGTCGCTGTTCGTGCTCGCGATCGTCACGACGCCGTCGTCCGAGATGTCGATGGTCGTGCCCGTTTCTTCCGTCAGCGCGCGGATCACCGAACCGCCCTTGCCGATCACGTCGCGAATCTTTTCCGGGTTGATCTTGATCGTGATCATGCGCGGCGCGAATTCCGACAGTTGCGTGTTCGCACCCGACACCGCCGAGGTCATCTTGCCGAGGATGTGCATGCGGCCTTCCTTCGCCTGCGCGAGCGCGACCTGCATGATTTCCTTCGTGATGCCCTGGATCTTGATGTCCATCTGCAGCGCCGTCACGCCCTGCTCCGTGCCGGCCACCTTGAAGTCCATGTCGCCGAGGTGATCTTCGTCGCCGAGGATGTCGGTCAGCACCGCGAACTTGTTGCCTTCGAGGATCAGGCCCATCGCGATACCCGCGACGTGCGCCTTCATCGGCACGCCGGCGTCCATCAGCGCGAGGCAGCCGCCGCACACCGACGCCATCGACGACGAACCGTTCGACTCGGTGATTTCCGACACGACGCGGATCGAGTAGCCGAATTCGTCGGCGCTCGGCAGGCACTTGACCAGCGCGCGCTTAGCCAGCCGGCCGTGGCCGATTTCGCGGCGCTTCGGCGAGCCGACGCGGCCCGTTTCGCCGGTCGCGAACGGGGGCATGTTGTAGTGGAGCATGAAGCGCTCGCGGTATTCGCCTTCGAGCGCGTCGATGATCTGCTCGTCACCCTTGGTGCCGAGCGTCGCGACGACCAGCGCCTGCGTCTCGCCGCGCGTGAACAGCGCCGAGCCGTGGGTGCGCGGCAGCACGCCGGTGCGGATCTCGATCGGGCGCACGGTGCGCGTGTCGCGACCGTCGATGCGCGGCTCGCCGTTCAGGATCTGCGAACGGACGATCTTCGCTTCGATGTCGAACAGGATGTTGCCGACGGTGGCCTTGTCGGCCGCGACCGTACCGGCCGCCAGCGCCTCTTCCTCGAGCTTCGCCGACGTCGCCGCGTAGACTTCCTTCAACTTCGCCGAACGCGCCTGCTTGTCGCGGAGTTGGTAAGCGGCGAGCAGATCGTTCTGCGCCAGCTCGGTCACGCGTGCGATCAGCGCCTCGTTCTTCGGCGCCGGCTGCCAGTCCCACTCGGGCTTGCCGCCGTCGCGGACCAGATCGTGGATCGCGTCGATCGCGACCTGCATCTGCTCGTGGCCGAACACCACGGCGCCCAGCATCACGTCTTCCGACAGCTGATCGGCTTCCGACTCGACCATCAGCACGGCGCGCTCCGTACCCGCGACGACGAGGTCGAGGCGCGATGCCTTGAGCTGCTCACGCGTCGGGTTCAGCACGTACGCGTTGTCGATGTACGCCACGCGCGCGGCGCCGACCGGGCCGTTGAACGGCAGGCCCGACACGGCGAGCGCAGCCGATGCGCCGATCAGCGCGGGGATGTCCGCCGGGATTTCCGGGTTCACGGACAGCACGTGGATCACGACCTGGACTTCGTTGTAGAAGCCTTCCGGGAACAGCGGGCGCAGCGGACGGTCGATCAGGCGCGACGTCAGCGTCTCGTGCTCCGACGGACGGCCTTCGCGGCGGAAGAAGCCGCCCGGGATCTTGCCGGCCGAGTAGGTCTTCTCGAGGTAGTCGACGGTCAACGGGAAGAAATCCTGGCCCGGCTTCGCCGACTTCGCGCCGACGACGGTTGCCAGCACGACGGTGTCTTCGACGTCGACGATCACGGCACCGCTCGCCTGGCGGGCGACTTCACCGGTTTCGAGGCGCACCTTGTGCTGGCCCCATTGGAATTCCTTCACGACCTTGTTGAACATGGACATGGTTGCTCCTTTGTATTCATGCATTTCGTTCGCCGCGCCGGCAATCCTGCGCGGCGGCGTCCCGACCGAATCACCCGGAGCAAGGTGTGTTTTTTATGCCATTCCAGCGCGGCGCTCATGCAGCGACGCGCTGGAATGACACAAATCCCGCCCCGGTATCGGTCGTGGCGGCGGCCCCGCACGAACGTGCCGGACAGCCTGCGATGCGCGTGACGCTACGCACCGCGCAAAAACAAAATGCCTGTATCAGCGGACTGACACAGGCATCTTGCTGGCGGCAATCGCCTCGATTACTTACGCAGACCCAGCTTCTCGATCAGTGCGCGGTAACGGTCGGCATCCTTGCCCTTGAGGTAGTCGAGCAGCTTGCGGCGGCGGCTCACCATGCGCAGCAGGCCGCGGCGGCTGTGGTGATCCTTCGCGTGGGTCTTGAAGTGACCCGTCAGTTCGACGATACGTGCGGTCAGCAGTGCGACCTGGACTTCGGGCGACCCCGTGTCGTTGGTACCGCGGGCGAACTGAGCAACGACTTCCGACTTCTTGATATCTGCAACAGACATGTGATTTCCTTTCTAACTGAACAGGCGGACACGGAAGAATGGCCGTGCCGTGATTTACAACCGGCGCGCATTGTAGCACAACTCGGTGCCGTTCTTACCGCTTCCCGTCACGGGCGCGTCATCGAGCACGTCGACGGCATCTCCGTACGCGGCGCCGGCACCGCGAGCACCGTCCGGAAGCCGTAGCCCGACCCTTCGTTGTCGAAGCGCACGCCCGGCGTACCGGCCTTGTCCATTTCCATCACGTAAAGGGGTTGGATCAATTGGTGATCCTGCGCGCGCATCCGCGACGCGTGGAAGCCGTCGTCGAACGACAGGCCCTCGAGCGCACGCGCGACCGCGACCGGGTCGGCCGACCCCGCGCGGGTCATCGCGGCGGCCAGCATGTCGATCATCTGGCTCATCCGCCGCACCGGATAGTCGTCCTGCGCGACCGGAAAACGGGCCCGGAACGCGCGGTAGAACGCGTCGGATCGGGCGCCGCCCGCGTTCGGGTGCCAGTCGGCGACCGCCACGACACGGCCTACGCCCGCGTCGCCCAAGGCCGCCGGCGCGCCGAGGCTGTTGCCGTAGAACGTGTAGAACTTCGCGTCGAGCCCCTGTTCGCGCGCCGCCTTCACGAGCAACGTGAGGTCGTTGCCCCAGTTGCCGGTCACGACGGCGTCCGCACCGCTCGCGCGGATCTTCGCGATATACGGCGAGAAATCCTTGATCCGGCCGATCGGGTGGAATTCGTCGCCGGCGATCGCCACGTCCGGACGCCGTGCGGCCAGCGCCTGCCGCGCGAGGGCGCTGACGTCGTGGCCGAAGCTGTAGTCCTGGTTCAACAGATAGACCTTGCGCAGCGCGCGATCGCGCGCCATCACGTCCGCGAGCGCGGCCATCCGCATGCCGGCATGCGCGTCGAAGCGGAAATGCCAGAAGCTGCAGCGCGCACCGGTCAGCGCCGGATCGTCGGCCGAATAGTTCAGGAACAGCATCCGGCGGTCCGGATCGCGCGCGTTCAGCTTGTCGAGCGCCGCGACGAGCGCGGCCGCGACGGCCGAGCTGTTGCCCTGCGCGACGAAGCCGATATGGCGGTCGGCGGCCGCGCGCAACTGCACGAGCGCCTCCTCCGGGCTGCCCTTGCTGTCGAGCACCACGAGTTCGAGCGGATGTGCGCCGTCGCGCAGCTTCACGCCGCCCGCCGCATTGACCTGCTCGACGCCGAAGCGCAAGTTGCGCTCGACTGCCGCGCCCGCGTTCGCGAACGGGCCCGACATCCCTTCGATCAGCGCGATCCGCACCGGCTCGCCGCCGGCGAATGCGGACGACACCAGCATCCACCCCGCGCTCCACGCGAGCGCGCATCGCTTCCACCCCTGCATCGGCCACCTGCCCTTCAATCTGCCCGAGAAGCGCGGATCATAGGCCCCCACACCCGCCGCCCGCAAGCGCGGCGGTGCGCGATCCGCACCGATTTTTTCCGCGCGATATGCGCGATCGCGCGCCGTCCGTGATAAAACGGGGCTTGTTTCCGTGTTCTGGAGAATCCGATGCGCATTCGCATTCCCGCGCGCCTGCCGGTGTTGGCCGCCTGCGCCGCCGCGCTGCTGGCCGGTTGCGCGCAACCGTGGCAGCAATATCAGGCCGGCCAGGACGAGTCGGCGATCGTCGCGCGCATGGGGCCGCCGCGCGAGATCTACGACCTGCCCGGCGGCGGCAAGCGCCTGATGTGGCCGACCCAGCCGATGGGCGAGATCACGATCGCGGCCGACGTCGATGCAGCCCACCGGATCGTCAACGTGCGCCAGGTGCTGCAGCCGAGCGAGTTCTATCGCGCGGAGATCGGCAAGTGGACGAAAACCGACGTCCTCGTCAATTTCGGACGCCCGGTCGAGACCTCCTACTTCCCGTTGATGAAGCGCGAGGTCTGGACGTACCGGTATCTGGAGGACAACGTCTGGTACATGATGTACAGCTTTTATTTCGATCCGCAGGGCATCCTGCGCACCACGCAGAAAACGCCGGACCCGCTGCACGATCCCGATCGCCGCAACCTGTTCTGACCGATTGCGCATTTACGCGCAATTATCGCAATGGCCATTCGCGAATTATTGCTGAATGGCCATTTCATTTTTTCCGTCGCCTTATTTGATTCAACGAATAGGACGGAAAACTTTTCCGAATCAATGACATTGCGATGACGATCCGCTGAACGCCCCGTCATGCGGGCCGTTGCGCGCAAACAGGCATGGGCAGTGCATCTCATGCGTCGCGTTGGTGCATGCAATGCACTACGCCCAATCAATTTGAAACAATTTGTTTCAACCCACCCGGACTGCTAGGGCACACCCCTAATATCAGCGAAACCAAACCTTTCAATTTAGAAAGAATGCCATTGCGTCATTTCGTTCGGTATTTATTTGCCTTTATCGGAAAGGAGTCCTCATGAACCGCCCCAAGAGCATGCTGGTTGCCAACATTGCCTGGGCCCGCGAGACGCGCGAACACACGCCCGGCTTCTTCGACGCGCTCGCGCGCGGCCAGAACCCGCGCGTCCTGTGGATCGGCTGCGCCGACAGCCGCGTGCCGGCCGAAACCATCACGCACTGCGCACCGGGCGAGCTGTTCGTCCATCGCAACATCGCGAACCTGTTCCACCCCGACGACGACAATTCCGCCAGCGTGCTCGAGTACGCGGTGCGGGTGCTGAAGGTCGATCACGTGATCGTGTGCGGCCACTACGGATGCGGCGGGGTCCGCGCGTCGCTGCTGCCGCCGCCCGCCGACCTGCCGCACGTCGCGCGCCGCATCGCGCCGCTCTGCGCGCTCGCGCGGCGTCATCGCGACACGCTCGACGGGCTCGACGACCTGACCGCCGCCGACCGCCTCGCCGAGTTGAACGTGCTCGAACAGGTGCGGCTGCTGCGCGCGTCGCCGATCGTACGCGGCCGCGAACGGCCGCCGCTCGTGCACGGCTGGATCTTTTCGCTCGCCGACGGGCTTCTGAAGGAGCTCGATTCCGGCTACACGGCGTCGCCAGCCGTTGCCGAGCCCGAGCCCGCCGCGGCCGCCGCGCTCGGCTGATCCGCGCCCCGCCCTCCACGCCAACGAAACCATCCCCAACCATGAAACTGAACGAGCGTCTGTCCACCCTGCCGCGCGACATCGTCGCCGGCATCGTCGTTTTCCTCGTCGCGCTGCCGCTCTGTCTCGGCATCGCCAACGCCTCCGGCGTCGAGCCGTTCGCCGGGCTCGTGTCGGGCATCGTCGGCGGCATCGTCGTCGCGCTGCTGAGCGGCTCGTCGCTGTCCGTCAGCGGGCCGGCCGCCGGCCTCGTCGTGATCGTCGTCGAAGGGATCGCGCAACTCGGCAGCTTCTCCGCGTTCCTGCTCGCGGTGCTGCTGTCCGGCGTGCTCCAGTTCGGCTTCGGCATGCTGCGCGCGGGCCGCTTCGCCGCCTATGTGCCGTCGCCCGTCATCAAGGGCATGCTCGCCGCGATCGGCCTGCTGCTGATCGTGAAGCAGATTCCGTTCGCATTCGGCATTGGCGGCTCGGCCGCGCAATCGTTTGCTGCGTGGCCGGATCTGCCGGCCGCATGGGCCGCCACGGCGATCGCTCTGGTCTCGCTCGCGCTGCTGATCGCGTGGGACACGCCCGCACTCAAGCGCTTCGCGTGGGTGCGCTCGGTGCCCGCGCCGCTCGCGGTCGTCGTGCTCGGCATCGGTGCGACGCTCGTGCTCGGCGTGCTCGCACCGGCGGCCGCACCGGGCGCCGCGCATCGCGTCACGCTGCCCGAGTTCGACTCGTTCGCAGCCCTCGCGGCATCGCTCAAGCATGCGGAACTCGGCCCGAACTTTGCGCAACTGGCCAATCCGGACGTATGGCGCGTGGCGATCACGCTGGCGGTCGTCGCGAGCCTCGAGACGCTGCTGTGCCTCGAAGCGGTCGAACAGATCGATCCGAAGCGCCGGCCGACGCAACCCGATCGCGAGCTGAAGGCACAGGGTGTCGGCAACCTCGTCGCGGGCGCCGTCGGCGGCCTGCCGATCACGTCGGTGATCGTGCGCAGCTCGGCCAACGTCAACGCCGGCGCGCAAAGCCGGATGTCGGCGATCGTGCACGGGATCCTGCTGCTCGCGAGCGTGTTCGCGCTCACCGGCCTGATCAACCTGATCCCGCTCGCGAGCCTCGCCGCGATCCTGATCCATACCGGTCTGAAGCTGGCGAAACCCGCGCTGTTCCGCTCGGTGATGAAGCAAGGCCCGGCCGCGTTCGTGCCGTTCGCGGCGACGATCGCGGGCGTGCTCGCGGTCGACCTGCTGTTCGGCATCGCAATGGGCCTCGCATGCAGCGTGCTCGCGGTCGCCGTCGCGAACCTGAAGAGCCCCGTCACGCTCGCGCAGCACGACGATCACTTCCTGCTGTCGTTCCGCAAGGACGTGTCGTTTCTCGGCAAGGTGCAGGTCAAGCACCATCTGCGGCACATTCCGGACCGGGCGGCGGTGATCATCGACGCGACGCGCGCCGACTACATCGATCACGACGTGCTCGAACTGCTCGATGCGTTCGTCGCCGATGCGCCGCGGCGCGGGATCGCGGTCGAGTTCCGCCGGCGCCATCCGGCGCCACGCGCGGCCGCGCGCCGCTGGCTGTTCCGTGCGCCGGCCGCCGAATGAGCGGCCGATGAAAAAACACCCCGGCGGCGCAGGGCCGCACGGGGCGTTTCGGGGTCGCGTCGCGCGCGGCGCTTACGAGCGCTGCGGGTTGACCTTGTCGTCCTTCGAATGCAGCTTGTTCAGCGCGGAAATGTATGCCTTCGCGGACGCGGCGACGATATCCGGATCGGTCCCGACGCCGTTGACGATCCGCCCGCTCTTCGACAACCGGACGGTCACTTCGCCCTGCGCCTGCGTGCCGGTCGTGATCGCGTTCACCGAGTACAGCAGCAACTCGGACCCGCTACCGACTTCGCCCTCGATCGCATTGAACGTCGCATCGACCGGACCGTTGCCGCGCGCCTCGCCGGTCACTTCCTTGCCTTCGACCGCGAATACGACCTTCGCCTGCGGCTGCTCGCCCGTTTCCGAACGCTGCGACAGCGACACGAACTTGAAGTGCTCCTGCTCCTGCGCGAGCGCCGATTCCTCGGACACGATCGCGATGATGTCCTCGTCGAAGATCTCCGCCTTGCGGTCGGCCAGATCCTTGAAGCGCATGAACGCGGCATTCAATTCGGCTTCGCTGTCGAGCGATACGCCGAGCTCCTGCAGGCGCTGCTTGAACGCGTTGCGGCCCGACAGCTTGCCGAGCACGATCTTGTTCGCGGTCCAGCCCACGTCTTCCGCGCGCATGATCTCGTAGGTATCGCGCGCCTTGAGCACGCCGTCCTGATGAATGCCCGACGCGTGCGCGAATGCATTCGCGCCGACCACCGCCTTGTTCGGCTGCACGACGAAGCCGGTGATCTGCGACACGAGCTTCGACGTCGGCACGATCTGCGACGTGTCGATGCCGACGTCGAGACCGAAGTAGTCCTTGCGCGTCTTCACCGCCATCACGATTTCTTCGAGCGACGTGTTGCCCGCGCGCTCGCCGAGACCGTTGATCGTGCACTCGACCTGACGCGCGCCGCCGATCTTCACGCCGGCGAGCGAGTTCGCGACCGCCATCCCGAGGTCGTTATGGCAGTGCACCGAGAAGATCGCCTTGTCCGAGTTCGGAATGCGCTCGCGCAGCGTCTTCACGAGGTTGCCGTAGAGTTCCGGCACGCCGTAGCCGACCGTGTCGGCGATGTTGATCGTCGTCGCGCCTTCGGCGATCACGGCTTCCAGCACGCGGCACAGGAAATCCATGTCCGAACGGCTGCCGTCTTCCGGCGAGAACTCGACGTTGTCGGTGAACTTGCGCGCGAAACGCACCGCGAGGCGCGCCTGCTCGAACACCTGATCGGGCGTCATCCGCAGCTTCTTTTCCATGTGCAGCGGCGACGTCGCGATGAACGTGTGGATCCGGAAGCTGTTGGCCGGCTTCAGTGCGTCGGCCGCACGCTGGATGTCCTTGTCGTTGGCCCGCGCCAGCGAGCAGATCGTGCTGTCCTTCACGAGACCGGCGATCGTGTGGATCGCGTCGAAATCGCCGTTCGAGCTGGCCGCGAAGCCTGCCTCGATCACGTCGACCTTCATCCGCTCGAGGTGCTTCGCGATGCGGATTTTCTCTTCCTTCGTCATCGACGCGCCGGGCGATTGCTCGCCGTCACGCAACGTCGTATCGAAAATGATCAGCTTGTCTGTCATGGGGGGCTCCAGGCTCTTTTATACGGAAGTCAAACGTAACGAGATCGCGCCACCGCTGGCGACGTTCAACAACAGACGAGGCTTGAGACGGAGGGCGAGAACGGTCAGCGCGGCAGGCGCGCCAAAGCTAGCGCGCGTAGCGGCGCACCGGCTAGAAGGAGGGAGAGGTGGGGAAATGCAGTCATGCCGAAGACTATAGCGACATTCCGTTGGCCGCGCAATCGGACGGCACCCGGGAATCGACGCGGCCCGGCTCGAAAAAGGGCCAAATGAAAACGGCGGCCCCGAGGCCGCCGCTTCCGGCACGCGCAGCGTCGGCGTCAGTGATCGCGCTGCGACGAACGCGCCGGATTCGCGCGCCCGCGCACGGCCGTGTAGGCCCAGAACACGTAGCCGGACAACCCGTACAGCACGAACAGGCAGAACAGCATCAGCGGCGGATCGGACGACACGAGCACGAACGCGACGACGACGAGCAGGATGGCCGCGAACGGCACGCGGTGCCGCACGTCGAGCGCCTTGCCGCTGTAGAACGGCGCGTTCGACACCATCGTCACGCCCGCGTAGATCGTCAGCACGAAGGCGACCCACGGCAGCCAGCCGAGCTTCATCGGCACGCGGTTGTCGGTCGCGAGCCACACGAAGCCCGCGATCAGCGCGGCCGCGGCCGGGCTCGGCAGCCCCTGGAAAAAGCGCTTGTCGACCACGCCGATGTTCGTGTTGAAGCGCGCGAGACGCAGCGCGGCGCCCGAGCAATAGACGAACGCGGCGAGCCAGCCCCAGCGACCGAGATCCTTCAGCACCCACTCGTACATCACGAGCGCGGGCGCCACGCCGAACGACACCATGTCCGACAGGCTGTCGAACTGCTCGCCGAACGCGCTCTGCGTATGCGTCATGCGCGCCACGCGCCCGTCCATTCCGTCGAGCACCATCGCGACGAAAATCGCGATCGCGGCGATCTCGAAGCGCACGTTCATCGCCTGCACGACCGCGAAGAAGCCGCAGAACAGCGCGGCGGTCGTGAATGCGTTCGGCAGCAGATAGATGCCGCGCGTCTTCAGGAACCGCTGGCGCGCGGCGCGGCGGCTTTCGAGCGGCGCCTGATCGGGCGCCATCACCTTGTTGCGGCGGAACGGGCGTGGCGTCTGGCTGGAGCCGTTGCGCGGCCGACGCGGTTTGAATGCGGCCATCGTGCGCCCCGCCCCTTACTGCTCGAGCTCGGCGAGGATCGTCGACGACGCGTAGACTTTCTCGCCGATCGACACCTTCGCGCGGCTGCCGAGCGGCAGGTACACGTCGACGCGCGAACCGAAGCGGATGAAACCGTAGCGCTGGCCGCGCGACAGCGGCTCGCCGGCGCGGACGTAGCAGAGGATCCGGCGCGCGATCAGGCCGGCGATCTGCACGGACGTGACGGTCTTGCCGCTCGCCGTCTGGATCACGACCGCGTTGCGCTCGTTCTCGGTCGACGCCTTGTCGATCGCCGCGTTCAGGAACGCGCCCGGGAAATACTCGACCTTGCTGATCGCGCCATCGACCGGCGAACGCTGCGAATGGACATTGAAGACATTCATGAACACGCTGATCTTCAGCGCTTCGCGGTTCGCGTACGGATCCTGCGCGGTCTCGACCGCGACGATGCGGCCGTCTGCCGGGCAGAGCACCGCGTTCGGCTGCGCCGGGATCGGGCGCTGCGGATCGCGGAAGAACTGGACGACGAAGACGAGCAGCAGCCAGAACGGCCACGCGAAGCCGAAGCCCCCGACGGCATGGATCAACAGCGCGATGACGGCTGCAATCGCGATGAACGGCCAGCCTTCGCGCGCGATGATCGGATGAGGATAGTTCATGGATTCGTTCTGTGTTCGGTGAATTGCAAAGCCCGTAGCATAACAAAAGCCGCCCGGGGCACTGCTGCCTTCGGACGGCTTTTTGATGCCGGCCCTTCGCTCGAAGGGCCGGAACAGCACGAGGTGCTTAGTTCTTCGTCTGGTCGACGAGCTTGTTCTTCGCGATCCACGGCATCATCGCACGCAGCTTCGCGCCGACCTGCTCGATCTGGTGCTCGGCCGTCAGGCGGCGGCGCGACTGCAGCGTCGGGGCGCCCGCCTTGTTCTCGAGAATGAAGCTCTTCGCGTACTCGCCCGTCTGGATGTCGGTCAGGCACTGCTTCATCGCCTTCTTCGTCTCTTCCGTGACGACGCGCGGGCCGGTCACGTACTCGCCGTACTCGGCGTTGTTCGAGATCGAGTAGTTCATGTTCGCGATGCCGCCTTCGTAGATCAGGTCGACGATCAGCTTCAGTTCGTGCAGGCACTCGAAGTACGCCATTTCCGGCGCGTAGCCGGCTTCGACCAGCGTCTCGAAACCCGCCTTGATCAGCTCGACGGTACCGCCGCACAGCACGGCCTGCTCGCCGAACAGGTCGGTTTCGGTTTCTTCGCGGAAGTTCGTCTCGATGATGCCGGCACGGCCGCCGCCGTTCGCCGCCGCGTACGACAGCGCGATGTCGCGTGCCGCGCCCGACTTGTTCTGCGCAACCGCGATCAGGTGCGGCACGCCGCCACCTTGCGAGTACGTGCCGCGCACGGTGTGGCCCGGGGCCTTCGGCGCGATCATGATCACGTCGAGATCGGCGCGCGGGATCACCTGCCCGTAGTGGACGTTGAAGCCGTGCGCGAATGCCAGCGCCGCGCCCTGCTTGATGTTCGCGTGCACTTCCTTCGCGTACACGTCGGCGATCTGCTCGTCCGGCAGCAGCATCATGACGACGTCCGCGCCCTTCACCGCTTCCGCGACTTCCTTGACCGACAGGCCGGCGTTCTCGGCCTTGCTCCACGACGCGCCGCCCTTGCGAAGGCCGACCGTCACGTTCACGCCGCTGTCCTTCAGGTTCAGTGCGTGCGCATGGCCTTGCGAGCCGTAGCCGATGATCGTGACTTGCTTGCCCTTGATGAGGGAGAGGTCGGCGTCTTTGTCGTAGAAAACGTTCATGATGGTTCCTTCGCTAATTCAAAAATTCAACAATTCGTTCGGATGGGGTACTGCGAGCCGGGACATGACGGCGCACCCGGCGTGCCTTCTTGCAATATCGGCATCACACCTTCAGGATGCGCTCTCCGCGTCCGATGCCGGAGCTGCCGGTCCGCACGGTCTCGAGGATCGCGGTGGCGTCCAGCCCCTGGATGAATGCGTCGAGCTTGTCGCTCGCGCCCGTCAATTCGATCGTGTAGGTCTTCTCGGTCACGTCGATGATGCGGCCGCGGAAAATGTCCGACATCCGCTTCATTTCTTCGCGCTCCTTGCCCACTGCACGGACCTTGATCAGCATCAGCTCGCGTTCGATGTGTGCACCGTCGGTCAGGTCCACCACTTTCACCACCTCGATCAGGCGGTTCAGATGCTTCGTGATCTGTTCGATCACGTCGTCCGAGCCAATGGAAACGATGGTCAGCCGCGACAGCGATTGGTCTTCGGTCGGCGCCACCGTCAAGGTTTCGATGTTGTAGCCGCGTGCGGAAAAGAGACCGACCACGCGCGACAGCGCGCCCGGTTCGTTTTCCAGCAGGACGGAAATGATGTGTCTCATGTTCGCTTCTTCCAGAATGTGTCCGTGTCGATTCGCTCGCGCCGCGCGCCGCCGCGTGCCGCGCCGCCCTTCGTGAAGGCGGCCGCATCGCGCGCTGCGCGCGTCGCGCCGTTACAGATCTTCCGATCCGAGCAGCATCTCGGTGATGCCCTTGCCGGCCTGAACCATCGGCCAGACGTTTTCGGTCGGATCGGTCTGGAAGTCGAGAAACACGGTGCGGTCCTTCAGGCGCAGCGCTTCCTTCAGCGCCGGCTCCACATCCGAAGTCTTTTCGATCCGCATGCCGACATGGCCGTACGCTTCGGCGAGCTTCACGAAATCGGGCAGCGCATCCATGTACGAATGCGAATAGCGCTTGCTGTATTCGATCTGCTGCCACTGGCGGACCATGCCGAGGTAGCGGTTGTTCAGCGAAATGATCTTCACGGGCGTGTCGTACTGCAGGCAGGTCGACAGTTCCTGGATGCACATCTGGATCGAGCCTTCGCCCGTGATGCACAGCACGTCGTCGTCCGGATGGGCCATCTTGACGCCCATCGCCGCCGGCAGGCCGAAGCCCATCGTGCCGAGACCGCCGGAGTTGATCCAGCGACGCGGCTTGTTGAAACGGTAGAACTGCGCGGCCCACATCTGGTGCTGGCCGACGTCCGAGCACACGAATGCGTTGCCGTCCGTCAGCTCCCACGCCTTCTCGACCACGTACTGCGGCTTGATGATCTCGCTTTCGCGGTCGTACTTCAGGCAGTCCTTCGCACGCCAGCTCTCGATGTCCTTCCACCATTGCGCGAGCGCCTCGGTGTCGGGGCCATGCTCGGCCGTCTGCAGTTGTTCGATCAGCTCCTTCAGCACTTCCTTCACGTCGCCGACGATCGGGATGTCGACCTTCACGCGCTTCGAGATCGACGACGGGTCGATGTCGATATGGATGATCTTGCGCGGACGCGACGCGAAGTGGGCAGGATCGCCGATCACGCGGTCGTCGAAGCGCGCGCCGATCGCGATCAGCACGTCGCAGTGCTGCATCGCCATGTTCGCTTCGTAGGTGCCGTGCATGCCGAGCATGCCAAGGAACTTCTTGTCCGACGCGCGATAGCCGCCGAGGCCCATCAGCGTGTTCGTGACCGGGTAGCCGAGCAGGTCCGCGAACTGGTTCAGTTCGCGCGACGCGTCGGCGAGGATGATGCCGCCGCCCGTGTAGATGTACGGGCGCTTCGCCGTCAGCAGCAGCGACACGGCCTTGCGGATCTGGCCCGAATGACCTTTCGTGACGGGATTGTACGAACGCAGCGACACGCTCTTGATCGGCTCGTACTGGCACGGCGTCTTCGAGATGTCCTTCGGGATGTCGATCAGCACCGGGCCCGGACGGCCCGTGCGGGCGATGTAGAACGCCTTCTTGACGGTTTCCGCGAGGTCGCGCACGTCCTTCACGAGGAAGTTGTGCTTCACGCAGGGACGCGTGATGCCGACGGTGTCGCATTCCTGGAAGGCGTCCTGACCGATCGCGGCCGTCGGCACCTGGCCGCTGATCACGACCATCGGGATCGAATCCATGTACGCCGTTGCGATGCCGGTCACCGCGTTGGTGACACCGGGGCCCGACGTCACGAGGCAGACGCCGACATTGCCGGTGGAGCGCGCATACGCATCGGCGGCGTGCACGGCCGCCTGTTCATGGCGCACCAGCACGTGCTGAATCTTGTCCTGCTTGTACAGCTCGTCGTAAATGTAGAGAACCGAGCCGCCGGGATAGCCCCAGATGAATTCGACGTTTTCGTCGGCCAGTGCCTTCATGAGCACGGTGCCGCCGATGGAGTCGCTATCGGGAGGGGAAAGGGGTTCCGACGTGGAGAATTCCGCGCTGGGCATGTTCATGTTGACCTTTCGAATTTTCGGCAAAAAATTGATCGGGTGCTCTCTGCCGGGCTTGTGGCTCGGGTTCAAGCGGCGCGTCTAGTTTGAAGGGCGGGCTTCTTGGGCCAGCCTCAAATGAGACCATCACTTCATGTTGCGAATCGCCGACGATAGCGGGTAGCGATTGAGCCGTCAAGCAAAATATCCCGCAGCGCATCATGCGCGCCGCCCGGCGCCCCGCCGGCGCGGTTCGCGCGCAACGTGCGGCGCCCGACCCGGTGCCAAGCCGCGCGAAAATTTGATAGCATCCGCGGGTTTTACGAAATTTTTCGACCTTTTACACCACGCAGCGGGCCGCAGCGCATACCTTCACGGAATGGCATCAGACAAGGAACTCGCCGACTTTCTGGCGGGCGTCGAAAGGCGCGCGTTCAAGCAGGCCGCGTACGCCGTGCGTGACGACGATGCATCGCTCGACATCGTGCAGGACGCGATGATCAAGCTCGCTGAAAAGTACGGCGACCGGCCGGCGGCCGAGCTGCCGCTGCTTTTTCAGCGGATCCTGCAGAACGCGATCCACGACTGGTTCCGCCGGCAGAAGGTCCGCAACACGTGGGTGACGCTGTTCTCGTCGCTGAACAGCACCGACGACGACGACTTCGACCCGCTCGAAACGCTCGAATCCGCAGACGACAACTCGGGCGTCGAGAGCAGCGAGCACCGCCTCGAAAGAGAGCAGGTTCTGGCCCTGATCGACGAGGAAATCCAGAAACTTCCGGCGCGTCAACGGGAAGCGTTCCTGATGCGTTATTGGGAAGATATGGATGTCGCCGAGACTGCCGCCGCGATGGGGTGCTCCGAGGGCAGCGTCAAGACGCACTGCTCGCGAGCCACTCACACGCTGGCGCAAGCGCTCAAGGCCAAAGGAATCACGCTATGAGCTCCGCTCCCGCAAACCGAGAACTCGAATTCGCGCTGAAGGTGCGCCGCGCGCTGGATGAGCGCGCAGCCGCCCTGCCTGCCGCGACCACCGATCGGCTGGCCGTCGCCCGCCGGGCCGCGCTCGCGCGCAAGAAGCCCGAAGCCGCGAGCGCGCCGGTGTTCGTGCCGGCCTTCGCCGGCGCGGCCGGCGCCTATGGCCCGACGCCCGCGAACCGCCCGCCGGCCGGCCGCCCGTCGTTCGCGCGCCGGCTGCTGCGCGCATGGCCGCTCGCGTTGCTGCTCGCGGGGCTCGTCGGCATCGCGTACTGGGAAGACATGCAGCGCACCGCCGAACTCGCCGATATCGACGCGGCGATGCTCAGCGACGACCTGCCGCTCAATGCGTATCTCGACCACGGGTTCAACGCGTATCTTTCGCGCGCTCACTAACAGACAATAACGAGGGGATCGCACGGGTGAGTCAGAAGCGCGGCCTGGCCGTATTTTTCGGATGCGTGATCGCGATCGCCGTTTCCTACGTCGCCACGTATCCCCGATTCCACCCGGCCCCCGCGACGGCGCCCGTCGCGACCACCAGCCCCGCCGCGCCCGCGTCGACCGCGACCGGCCTGACCGCCGAACTCCCCCCGCTGCCCCTGCCGCTGCCGGCCACCGCCGGCCCGCTGTCGTGGGCGCGCCTCACGCCGGCGCAGCACGCGGCCCTCGCCCCGTTCGCCGATCAGTGGGACGGCTTCAGCGACGCCCGCAAGCGCAAATGGCTGAAGATCGCATCGCGTTTCGCGAAGTTGTCGCCAGATGATCAGAAGCGCCTGCAGGAGCGGATGACCGAATGGGCGAAGATGACGCCCGAGCAGCGCCGCGTCGCGCGCGAGAACTACCAGAGTGCGAAGGAGCTGTCCGCCCAGGCGCGCGAGCGCGCGTGGAAGGCCTACCAGCAACTGCCCGAGGAGCAGAAGGAACGGCTTGCCGCCGCCGAGCGCCGTCGCAAGCCGAGTGTCGTCAGCGCGCCGCCGACCGTCGCCGACCGTGACGTCCGCCGCCTCGTCAACGCGCACGAACACCCGGCGAGCGGCGCGGCGGCGGCCGCGGCGCCCGCGTCGGCCGGTGCCGCCGCGCAGCCGGCACCCGCGTCGTCGACCTCCGGCACCGCATCCGCGCCGGCCGCCGTGGCGCCGGTGTCGCCCGCCGACGCGCCTTCGCTGTTCAAGGGCTCCTGAGCGGCCGTGGCGAGCGCCCGCGCACCCGAAGCCCCGGCCGTCGCGCCGTCCGTACGGCGGCGCCTCGCCGCCCTGCTCTACGAAGGCGTGCTGCTGTTCGGCGTCGTGTTCTTCGCCGGGCTCGCGTTCAGCCTCGCGACACAGCAACGCAACGGCCTCGTCCATCACAACCTGCTCGCCGCATGGATCGCGCTCGTCGTCGGCGCGTATTTCGTGTGGTTCTGGACGCACGGCGGCCAGACGCTGCCGATGAAAACCTGGCGGCTACGGCTCGAATCGTCGAGCGGCCGGCCGCTGAGCGCCGGCCACGCGCTCGTCCGCTACGTGCTCGGCTGGCTGTGGTTCCTGCCGCCGCTCGCGCTGCACCCGCTCCTCGGCCTGTCGATACCCGTCACGCTCGCGCTCGCCGCCGCATGGATCGTCGTGTGGGCCGGCGCGGCCCGACTGCACGCCGGCCGCCAGTTCCCGCACGACCGGATCGCGCGCACGCGCGTCGTCGCGATCCCGCGCTGACGCGCCGCATTCGCCAGACGAAAGCCGCTCGTCCGGCGCGCTCGCCGAGCCGGACGCCCATACCGAACAAGCGACGATCGTTCGGTGCGGCAGGTTAC
This sequence comes from Burkholderia sp. MSMB2157WGS, assembly GCF_001532755.1. Classification (NCBI taxonomy): domain Bacteria; kingdom Pseudomonadati; phylum Pseudomonadota; class Betaproteobacteria; order Burkholderiales; family Burkholderiaceae; genus Burkholderia; species Burkholderia sp. MSMB2157WGS. Next base: position 50,517 of record NZ_LPJG01000015.1, read on the forward strand.
GCAACGCCCATCCGTTCACTGCTAAACATCCTTCGACGGCCGTAATAAGAACGTCTCGTGACTGTCACGGCACAGTCACGCCCGCATGGCGGAATGCCGGTAATGTCAACCGGCGCGAGTCATGCATGGGCCAGAAAACGTCCGCGACCTCACTGTTTCGTCACCCCATCGGCGCTCGCGCCGCCACTGCGTTCCTGTCCGGCTCGGGGGCAACCGACGGCGTGGTGTCGCACAAGCCGCCCGTCGCGCACACCACGCAGCACGAGGACCCCGAGCCGTCCGCCCATCGCTACCGCACCATCTGGCTGTCCGACATCCACCTCGGCTCGAGCGGCTGTCAGGCGCCCTACCTGCTGGACTTCCTGCGTCACAACGATTCGGAATACCTGTACCTCGTCGGCGACATCATCGACGGCTGGCAGTTGAAGAAAGGCTGGTACTGGCCGCAGGCGCACAACGACGTCGTGCAGAAGATCCTGCGCAAGGCGCGCAAGGGCACGCAGGTGGTCTACATCCCCGGCAACCACGACGAAGGCGCGCGGCAGTTCTGCGATCTCGCGTTCGGCGACATCCAGGTGCGCGGCGAGGCATTCCACACGACGCTCGCAGGCAAACGTTTGTGGATCGTGCACGGCGACCTGTTCGACGGCGTGATCCAGCACGCGAAATGGCTCGCGTACCTCGGCGACACGCTCTACACGCTGATCCTCGTGCTGAACCGCTGGTTCAACCGGATCCGCAGCCGGCTGGGCTTCCAGTACTGGTCGCTGTCGCAGTACCTGAAGCACCAGGTGAAGAACGCGGTCAACTTCATCTCGCAGTTCGAGACCGTGATGACCGACGAGGCGCGCCGCCGCGGCTGCGACGGCGTCGTGTGCGGCCATATCCACAAGGCCGAGATCCGCGACATCGACGGCGTGCTGTACTGCAACGACGGCGACTGGGTCGAAAGCCTGTCCGCGCTCGTCGAAACGATGGAAGGCGAACTGAAGATCGTCTACTGGACGGTGATGCGCGCCGCGCCGTCGGAGACCACGTCGCGCAAGGCCAAGGCCACTGCCTGACACCCCCTTACTTACAGGACAGATGCCGCGATGAAGATCATGATCGTCACCGACGCGTGGGAACCGCAGGTCAACGGCGTCGTGCGCACGCTGAAGAGCACGTCGCGCGAACTCACGGCGCTCGGCCACCGCGTCGAACTGCTGACGCCGCTGGAATTCCGCACGGTACCGTGCCCGACCTACCCCGAGATCCGCCTGTCGATCCTGCCGTACCGCAAGCTGCGCGCGCGGATCGATGCGTTCGCGCCCGACGCGCTGCACATCGCGACCGAAGGCCCGCTCGGGTTGGCCGCCCGGCGCTATGCGCGCACCCGCAAGCTGCCGTACACGACCGCCTACCACACGCGCTTTCCGGAATACGTGCAGGCGCGCTTCGGCATTCCGCTCGCCGCGACCTACCGCTTCCTGCACTGGTTCCACGGCCCGTCGCTCGCGGTGATGGCGCCGACGCCGGTCGTCAAGCAGGATCTCGAGAAATACGGCTTCACGAACGTGGTGCTGTGGACGCGCGGCGTCGATCTCGACATCTTCCATCCGATGGAGTCGAAGGTGCTCAATACCGCGCGGCCGATCTTCCTGTATGTGGGGCGCGTCGCGATCGAGAAGAACGTCGAGGCGTTCCTGCGCCTCGATCTGCCCGGCTCGAAATGGGTCGCGGGCGAAGGCCCCGCGCTCGCGGAACTGAAGTCGCGCTACCCGGAGGCGAACTATCTCGGCGTGCTGTCGCAGGCCGAGCTCGCGAAGGTGTATGCTGCGGCCGACGTGTTCGTGTTCCCGAGTCGCACCGACACGTTCGGCCTCGTCCTGCTCGAGGCGCTCGCCTGCGGCACGCCGGTGGCCGCGTATCCCGTCACGGGCCCGATCGACGTGCTCAGCGGGGGCGACGCCGGCGCGATGCACGAGGACCTGCAGGAAGCCTGCCTCGAGGCGCTGAAGATCGAACGCACGACCGCGCGCGCGTGGGCGGAACGCTTCTCGTGGCGCGCGGCATCCGAGCAGTTCGCGTCGCATCTGAAGCCACTGCCGAAGACCGCGTACTCGCCCGCCGAAGGTGCCGCCGTTTGAAACGAGACCTGAACGACAAGACCCCGCCCTTTAACGCAACGCCGCAACGGCACCGGCCGTTCGACGAGGAAGAGCCGCACGCCGAAACGGACGCGCATCCGCACGAGCCGCTCGGCCCGGACGATCAACTGACGCCGCTGCCGCCGAACCCGTACAAGCGCCACCGCGGCATCACGCGTGCGTGGTTCGCGCTCAAGCATTCGCTGAACGGCTTTCGCGTCGCGATCCGCGAGGAAAGCGCGTTTCGCCAGGAACTCACGCTCGCCGCGCTGATGCTGCCGATCGGCGCGTTCGCGCCGGTGCCGGCCGCGTCGCGCGCGCTGCTGATCGCCTCGGTGCTGCTGGTGCTGATCGTCGAGCTGCTGAACTCGAGCGTCGAAGCCGCGATCGACCGCATCTCGCTCGAGCGCCACGAACTCTCGAAGCGCGCGAAGGACCTCGGCAGCGCGGCCGTGACGGTCGCGCTGTTCGCGTGCGTGACGACCTGGGGCTTCGTGCTCGGCCCGGTCGTCGCACGCTGGCTCGGCTTCTAGGGCGCTTGCCCCGCCCCCCGCGTGCGGCGCTGCACCATGCGCCGCGCGGGGCCGCGATCACGAAATGCCCCGATGTGGCGAAACCCCGGTTTATAATCGTCCGCTAGACATAGAACAGCAACCCGCGCCGGACGAATCACGCAGCATCGATTGCAGCGCCCGCCAGTCCGGCATACACAGGGCCGGACGACATGGAAGCGAAACCTCCCCGCCGCACCCGCGAACGGATTCTCGAGTTGTCGTTGAAACTCTTCAACGAGATCGGCGAGCCGAACGTCACCACCACGACGATCGCCGAGGAAATGGAAATCAGTCCAGGCAACCTGTACTACCATTTCCGCAACAAGGACGACATCATCAACAGCATCTTCGCGCAGTTCGAGCAGCAGATCGAACGGCGGCTGCGCTTCCCCGAGGATCATCGTCCGACGATCGACGAAACCTGGTCGTACCTGCAGTACATGGCCGATTTCATGTGGACCTACCGGTTCCTGTATCGCGACCTCAACGACCTGCTCGCACGCAACCGCACGCTCGAGACGCACTTCAAGCAGATCATCAGCCACAAGGTGCGCTTCGCGCACGACATGTGCGAGCTGCTCGTCTCCGACGCCGAAATGGTCGCGACGCCCGCCGAGATCGAAGTCATCGCGACCAACATGGCGGTGATCTCGACGTACTGGTTGTCGTATCAGTACGTGATGCATCCGCGCAAATACAACGACCAGGACGCGATCCGCGAAGAGCTGCACCAGGTGAGCATGCACGTGATCTCGATCATGGCCCCGTACCTGCGCGGCCGCTCGCGCCAGCTGTTCGACGATCTGGTCTCCGGCAAGCTGCCCAAGCGCCAGTTCTCCGACTACCTGCCGCCGCGCGACGGTTCGCCGCGCCCGGCCGGCGGGCCCGTCGCCACCGGTCAAGCCGCCGCCAAGGACGCCAAGCAATGAAGGCAGTCTGCGTTTACTGCGGCTCGTCGTCCGGCGTGCGGCCCGTCTATGCCGATGCCGCGCGCGCATTCGGCCGCGCGCTGGTCGACGCGGGCCTCACGCTCGTGTACGGCGGCGGCCGCGTCGGACTGATGGGTGTGATCGCCGACGAAGTGATGGCGGCAGGCGGCCGTGCGGTCGGCGTGATCCCCGAGTTGCTCGTCGACAAGGAAGTCGGCCATACGGGGCTGTCGGAACTGCACGTGGTGCCCGACATGCACCATCGCAAGAAGATGATGGCCGACCTCTCCGATGCGTTCGTCGCGATGCCCGGCGGCGCCGGCACGCTCGAGGAGCTCTTCGAGGTCTACACGTGGGCGCAGCTCGGCTATCACCGCAAGCCCGTCGCGCTCTACAACATCGATGCGTTCTACGATCCGCTGATCGCGCTGTTGCGCCATACGGTCGACGAAGGCTTCATGCGGCCGGCCTATTTCGACGCGCTGTGCGTCGAATCGGAACCCGCCGCGCTGATCGAGCGGCTGCGCCGCTACCAGCCGCCCGCCCGCGACAAGTGGGCGCCCGACGCAGCGAAGTAACCCTCACCGGAGCCCGCACGCGATGACCGCACCGTCCGACCGCAAGGCCGTCCTCATCACCGGCGCGAGCCGCGGCATCGGCCGCGCGACCGCCGTGCTCGCGGCCGAGCGCGGCTGGAACGTGGGCATCAACTACGCGCGCGACGCGGCGGCGGCCGAACGGACCGCACAGGCGGTGCGCGACGCGGGCGGCCGCGCGTGCATCGTCGCGGGCGATGTCGCGAACGAGGCGGACGTCGTCGCGATGTTCGACACCGTTGCCGCCGAATTCGGGCGGCTCGACGCGCTGGTCAACAACGCCGGCATCGTCGCGCCGTCGATGCCGCTCGCCGACATGCCGGTCGACCGGCTGCGGAGGATGTTCGACACCAACGTGCTCGGCGCCTACCTGTGTGCGCGCGAAGCCGCGCGCCGGCTGTCCACCGACCGCGGCGGCCGCGGCGGCGCGATCGTCAACGTGTCGTCGATCGCGTCGCGGCTCGGCTCGCCGAACGAGTACGTCGACTACGCGGGCTCGAAAGGCGCGGTCGATTCGCTGACGATCGGCCTGGCAAAGGAACTCGGCCCGCACGGCGTGCGCGTGAACGCGGTGCGCCCCGGCCTGATCGAGACCGACATTCATGCAAGCGGCGGCCAGCCGGACCGTGCGGCCCGTCTCGGCGCGCAGACACCGCTCGGCCGCGCGGGCGAAGCGCAGGAGATCGCCGAGGCGATCGTCTGGCTGCTCGGCGATACGGCGTCCTACACGACGGGCGCCCTGCTCGACGTCGGCGGCGGCCGCTAAGCTGACGCGCGGCGCAACAATACGGCGGTCGAAACCGCGCCGTGGTCACGGCGCCACAAATCTCCACAATTCCGTGACAGTTTCAGTAAACGTCCGTAACAATTTCGTGTTCTACTAGCGGACATTCAGACAGGTGTCTTGAACACGCTGTCCGTTACCCGGATATAGCCCCTTATCGGTCCTGCCCATGTCGCCGGACCGGCTCGCTCGACCCGAGATCTTTTCCATGCCTGGAACCGCAGCGCCCAGCCGGCGACGCACGCCCGTGCCCGCCCCGGCCGCGCACACCCGCTCGACCGCCGATACCGACGTCATCGCGACGCTGGACGTCGCCGGCACGCCCGTCGCCGCCTCGATCGCCGTCACCAGCCCCCCACGCGAGCGCTCGCTGCTGTTCGGCTGGCGCGCATGGCTGTTCGTCGCCGCACTGGTGTGTGCGTACACGCTGCCCGGCGTGCTCGGGCACGATCCGTGGAAACAGGACGAAACCTACACGTTCGGCATCATCCAGCACATGCTCGAGACCGGCGACTTCGTCGTGCCGACCAATGCCGGCCTGCCGTTCATGGAAAAGCCGCCGCTTTACGCGTGGGTCGCGACCAGCCTCGCGTGGCTGCTGCAGCGCGTGATGCCGCTGCACGACGCGGCGCGCCTGGCGAGCGCGCTGTTCGCCGCGCTCGCGTTCGGCTTCATCGCGCGCGCGGCCCGCGTGGCCAGTCGGGCGGACGACTGGTTCGACCTGCGCGTGCTCGGCCCGGTCGTACTGAGCGCGGGCACGCTCGTCGTCATCAAGCACGTGCACGACATGATGACGGACGTCGCGCTGTTTGCCGGCACGGCAATGGGGTTCTGCGGGCTGCTCGAACTCGTGATGCAGCACGTCGCGCGTGCGCAGCCGATGCTGCACGGGCTGCCGGCGCATCCGGCGAGCCGCTGGGCCGCGCCGATCTTCGGCGCGGGCGTCGGCGTCGCATTGATGGCGAAGGGGCTGTTCGTGCCGCTCGTGTTCGCGGCTACGCTCGTCTGCACGCTGGCGCTCTATCCGGCCTGCCGCACCCGCTCGTTCGCACGCGCGCTCGGCATTGCCGCGCTCGTGTTCGCGCCGTTCGCGCTGATCTGGCCGACCGCCCTGTTCCTGCGCTCGGAAACGCTGTTCATGACGTGGTTCTGGGACAACAACGTCGGCCGCTTCTTCGGCTTCTCCGTTCCCGAACTGGGCGCCGAAAACGACAAGCCGCTCTTCATCCTGCGCGCGTTCCTGCTCGTCGGCTTCCCGGTCGCGCCGCTCGCGATCGTCGCGCTCGCCCGCGGCGCATGGCGCGACTGGCGCGCGCCGCGCATCGCGCTGCCCGTGCTGTTCGCCGGCATCGGGCTCGCGGTGCTGCAGGTGTCCGCGACGTCGCGCCAGCTCTACATCCTGCCGTTCTTCGCGCCGCTCGCGCTGGTCGCCGCGCAGGCGATCGACCGCCTGCCGCGCCGGCTGCATCTCGCGTGGGATTACTTGAGCCGCATCCTGTTCGGCACGGTCGTCGTGCTCGCATGGGCGATCTGGGCGGTGATGGCCGATCCGGCCGCGTCGCATGCCGATCTCGCGCTGCTCGGCCGCTGGCTGCCGCTCGACTGGACGATGCCGATCCAGCCCGCGCTCGTGACCGGCGCGCTCGCGCTGACGGTCGGCTGGCTGACGCTGCTGCCGAAGCTGCGCACGACGGGCCTGTGGCGCGGCGCGCTGTCGTGGGGCGCCGGCGCGCTCGTCGCGTGGGGGCTGATCTATACGCTGCTGCTGCCCTGGCTCGACGTCGCGAAGAGCTATCGCTCGGTGTTCGACGACCTGAACGCGCATCTCGCGCTCGAATGGAACGACGGCGATTGCATGGCGAGCCTGCACGGGCTCGGCGAATCGGAAGCGCCGATGCTGTACTACTTCTCCGGCATCCAGCACACGCCGATCGACGACGCGAAGACGACGCGCTGCACGTGGATGATCGTGCAGGGCGTACGGGCCGTCGATCCGGCGCCGGGCAACGAATGGAAGCTGTTCTGGACCGGCGCCCGCCCGGGCGACAACGCGGAACTGCTGCGCGTCTACGTACGCACGCCCGAACAGCACCTGCAGTGACACGGGGCGGCGCGATGCGCCGTCCTGGCCGCCTTTACTGTCCTCTTCGGCACCGGCCGCGCGCTTTGCGCGACGCCGGCCGCCACGAACCCGCCAGCGTGCGCGGGCTCGCCGCCCGTTTCCTCGTCGCGCCCAGGCCCGATCGTCAGAACGACGAGCCGGGCTCCCGCAGAAACGCCGTTTCCTCATCGGTCGACACGCGACCGAGAATCGCGTTCCGGTGCGGAAAGCGGCCGAAGCGTTCGACGACCGCCGCATGCAGCAACGCGAAGCGGTGATAACTCTCGCACCCGGCCTCGTCGCGGATGCCCGCGCACAGGCGCACGGCCTCGCGCTGGCTCTCGACCGATTCGTCGTGCTCGAACGGCAGATACGCGAACGCACGATGATGTCCGCTCGGCAACTGCGCGTCCCAGCCGGCCGCGACGACGCGACGGGCAAGCGCGAGCGCCTTCGGATCGGCGGCAAACGCGCGCGGCGTGCCGCGATGGATGTTGCGCGAGAACTGGTCGAGCACGACGATCAACGCCAGCGCCCCCTCCGGCGAACCGGCCCAGTGATCGCAGGCGCCGTCGCATGCGGCGTCGAGCAGCGCGCCGTAACGCGTGCGCAGCACGTCGTCGAACGCCGCGCCGCCGTTGAACCAGATCTTGCGTTCCTGCCCGAATTCGGCCGAGCCCGGCTCGCCGAACCAGAAATCGAGAATCTCCCGTGCCTGCGGATCGAGCGCCGCCGCGGCCGCTTTCCCGGTATCGATCGTCATGCAAACTCCAGTACGAGGCGCCGTGTGCGCGCGCTCTTCTTTTCCAGTTTCGCGACCCGCAGCCCGCCGATTTCGGACGTGTTGCGCACATGCGTGCCGCCGCACGGCTGCAGGTCGACGTTTTCGATGCGCAGCAGCCGCACGCGGCCGAGGCCCATCGGCGGCTTCACGCTCATCGTGCGCACGAGCTCGGGCCGCTCGGCCATCTCGTCGTCGGTGATCCATTCGGTCGTGACCGGATGCGCGCCGACGACGAGGCCCGCGAGGCGCCGCTCGACGTCGTCGCGGTCGATCGCGTCGGACGTCGCGAAATCGAGGCGCACGTAGTCGGCCGTCACGCTGCAGCCGTCGACCGCGTACGGCAGCACCGCGCACATCAGGTGCGCGGCCGTGTGCAGGCGCATGTGCCGGTAGCGGCGCACCCAGTCGATCGCGGCGACCACGCGCGTGCCGGGCGCAAGCGTCGCGACGCGCGCCTCCTGGCCCGGCGCGGGCACGTGCACCGCGTCGTCGGGCGTCGCGCCGTCGAACTTCGCCTTGCGCGTATCGGCAATCGCGATCGTGCTGCCGTCGGGCAGCGTCAGCGTGCCGGCGTCGCCGGCCTGGCCGCCGCCGAGCGGATAGAACACCGTGCGATCGAGCCGGATGCCATCGTCGCCGACGGCCTGGACGGTCGCCTCGCATTGCTTGAGGTACGCGTCTTCGCGAAACAGCGCTTGTGTCGTCATCGGGGGAGCCTCGTGTCGATGGGGGAAACGGCCAGTGTCGCGCCGCGCTGCACGTGCGCCCAGACGCAGATCGTCCCGCGCGCGGGCGGCGGCGTACCGGTGGATCAACCGGGCCGGTTGCGCATCCAGTCGGCCGTATCGTAGAACGAATGCATGAGCCGCTCGCGCAGCGGCTCCGGCAACCCGACGTCCTCCATCGCCCACGCCATGCAGCGCAGCCACTGGTCGCGCTCGACCGACGCGATCGGGAACGGCAGGTGCCGCGCGCGCAGCCGCGGATGGCCGAACCGGCTGATGTAGTGGTCGGGGCCGCCGAGCCAGCCGCACAGGAACCAGAACAGCTTGTCGCGCGACCCGTCGAGCGAAGGCGGATGCAGCGCGCGAATCTGCGCGAACTCGGGTTCGAGGTCCATCAGGTCGTAGAAGCGGTCCACCATGTCGCGCACGCGGGCTTCGCCGCCCACGAGCTCGAACGCCGTCGGCTGCGACGGCGCATCGTCATTCACATCGGTCATACGGATAGTCGGAAAACGGGATCTTCGGGCTGCGGGCGACGCTCAGGCGTCGCGCAGCGACTGCAGCGCGGGGCGCCGCAACACATTATGCAGGCTCAGCCAGCCGGCCGCACCGGCGCAGACGACGCCGGCCGCGATGCCGGCCGGCACGAGCCACGGATCGACGGCGAGCCGGAAATCGAACACGCGCGACGCGAGCACCCAGCCGACCGCGATCGCGCCCGCCGACGCCAGCGCGCCGGCCAGCGCGCCGACCACGATGAATTCCGCGCGCTGCACCGCATTGACCTGCGCGCGCGACGCACCGAGCGCGCGCAGCAGCGCGGCCTCGCGCACACGCTCGTCGCGCGAGCCGGCGAGCGCCGTGTACAGCACGAGCACGCCGGCCGCGAGCGTGAACGCAAACAGGAACTGCACCGCCCCGACCACCTGCAGCATCATCCGCTGCAACTGCGCGAGGATCGGCGCGACGTCGATCGCGGTCAGGTTCGGGTAGCGCGCGATCAACGGATCGAGCAGCGCGGCGTCCGATGCCGACAGATGGAAGCTCGTCAGATAGACGGCCGGAAAATCCTTCAGCACCGGCGGCGGCATCAGCACGAAGAAGTTGACGCGGAACGAGCCCCAATCGAGCTTGCGCACGCTCGTGACGGGCGCGTCGACCGTCAGCCCCGTCACGTCGAAGCGCAGCGTGTCGCCCGGCTTCACGTTCAGCGTCTTCGCCAGGCCGGCTTCGATCGAGATCTGCGGCGTGGCCGCGGTACCGAACCAGTCGCCTTCGACGATCCGGTTGTCCGACGGCAGTTCGGTCGTGTACGACAGGTTGAATTCGCGATCGACGAGCCGGCGCGCCTCTTCGGACGGGTACGCGTCCGGATTCACCGGCTTGCCGTTGATCGCGACGAGGCGGCCGCGCACCATCGGCGCCGGTACGGCGTCGCGCACGCCGTGCGCAGCCAGATAGGCGGCGACATCGGCGCGCTGGTCGGGCTGGATGTCGATCAGGAACTGGTTCGGCGCGTCGGGCGGCGTCGACTGCCGCCAGCCCGCCACGAGGTCGTTGCGCGTGATCGCGATCAGCAGCAGGCACATCAGGCCGAGCGCGAGCGCAGTGATCTGCAGCGCGCTGGCCGTGCCGCGCCGATGCAGCGACGCCAGCGCGTAGCGCCAGCCGACGCCCGCGGCCACGCGCGCATCGCGCACCGCGCGCGCGGCGGCGAACAGCACGAGCCGGGCGATCAGCGCGAACCCGATCAGTGCGCCGGCAAAGCCGCCCGCGACGATGAGGCCGAGCTTCAGGTTGCCGGCGGCCGCGATCAGCAGCCCCGCGAACAGCACGACACCGATCGCATACGCGGCCCACGCGGTGCGCGACGCGTCGCCCCACTCGCGCCGCAACACGCGCACCGGCGGCACGCGCGTGAGCGGCACGAGGGGCGGCAGCGCGAAACCGAGCAGCAGCACGAGCGCCGCGCCCATGCCGATCAGCGCCGGCCACGGCGTCGGCGGCGGCAGCACGACGTCGATCAGGCTGCCGAGCGCGGCCAGCAACGCCCAGTGGCCGCCATAGCCGAGCACCGCGCCCGCGGCGCCCGACACGATGCCGACGCCGGCGAATTCGAGCGCGAACAGCGCGCCGAGCGTGCGGCGGCTCACGCCGAGGCAGCGCATCGTCGCGCAGCCGTCGAGATGGCGCCGCATGTAGCGCTGCGCGGCCATCGCAATCGCGACCGCCGCGAGCAGCGCGGTCAGCAAGGCGACGAGCGTCAGGAAATGGCGCGCGCGATCCAGTGTCTGCCGCACCTGCGGCTGCCCTTCCTGCAACGACTCGAGCCCGACGCCGCGCAGCTTCCCGCCGTCGACGCGCGCGTGTGCATACGCTTCGAAGCGCGCGACGGCCGGTGCGTCGCCGGCGACCAGCAGCCGGTACGTGACGCGGCTGCCGTAGCCCGTGAGCCCGGTCGCGGCGAGCTCGTCCGCGCGCATCATCAGCCGCGGGGAAAAATTGACGAACGAAAAGCCGCGATCGAGTTCGCGGGCAATCGCGGCGGCGACCGTAAACGTGCGCAGCCCGACGCGCACCGTATCGCCCGCCTCGAGGTGCAGCGCATCGAGCAGCGCCGGGTCGGCCCACACGGTGCCGGGCGCGGGAATCGCGGTCGCCTTTTGCGCGACGGTCGCGCCGGCCGGCAGGATCTCGACCGCGCCGCGCAGCGGATAGCCGGGCGACACGGCCTTCACGGCCGCGAGGCGCGACGGCGCCGCGTCGGCGGCCTGCCCGCCCGCGGCGGACGCGATCATGCTCGGGAAGATGGCCGTCGTCGCGGTACGCAGGCCGAGCGCGCGAGCCTGCCGGTCGAACGATGGATCGACGGGGCGATCGGCGCGCACGACGAAATCGGCGCCGAGCATCTGGCGCGCGTCGCGCTCGAGCCCCTGGCGCAGCCGATCGGCAAGAAAGCCGACGCTCGTCAGCGCCGCGACCGCGAGCACCAGCGCGAGGACCAGCAGCGTCAACTCGCCCGCGCGCCAGTCGCGCGCGGTCATCCGGGCGGCCTGGTGGATCAGGTCGCGCAGGCCGAAGCGGCCCGCATGCGCGCGCCCGTCATGGCCGGGTTGCCCGGCCGGCGGCTGCCCCGCGTGTTGCGGCCCCTTCAATCGCGTTTCCCTCCGATCGAGTTGAGCCGCGACACCATGTGGTTCGCCATCCCGCGAAAACCGCCCGACACGCCGCGCCACAGGCGCGGCAGCGCCCATGCCGACGCCGCGACGAACGCGGCGAGCAGCACGAGAAATGCGAGCGGAACGAAGAACGCGAGGACCAGCCCGCCGACCACGAGACCGTCCTCGGTCGATGACGCGACCCAGTTCGAAATCGGTTCGGGAGACAGGTTGATCAGCGCGCGCGTGCCGGCCTTCGCCACGTGCGCGGCGCCGGCGAGCGAGCCGCCGGCGAGCCCCGCGACCGCCAGCATGGTCGGATCGGCATGGCCGAGCGCGCCGGCCGCGAGCACGGCGCCGGCCGGAATACGGATGAAGGTGTGCACGGCATCCCACAGCGAGTCGAATGCGGGGATCTTGTCGGCAAGGAATTCGGTCACGGCGAGCACGGCCGCGGCGCCGATGACCCACGGCGACGTCAGCACGGCCAGCGTGTCGGGCAGGTGGAGCCAGCCGAACCGCGCCAGCACGCCGGCGATCAGCACCGTCAGGTACAGGCGCAGGCCGCTCGCCCACGCGAGTCCCGCGCCGAGCGAAATGGCTTCGATCATGGCCCTCTCCTTGCACTTTCCGTGCGTTTTGCCGATTGATCGGATCGGGTCGGACAGACCGGCCGCGCGGCGCGTGGCGACCGGCACCGCGTGCCGCGAGCAGCACGGCGGTATTCAGGCCCGAATGCGTTCCATTATAGACAGGCCGGGCGACCGACCGCCGCAATTCCGCGGCGGCGCGGCGCCCGGCAGGCCGTCGTCAGGCGGCCGACGACAGTTTCAGGCCGACCAACCCCGCGACGATCAGCGCCGCACTCGCGACGCGCGCGACGGTCAGCGCCTCGCCCATCATCACGATCCCGAACACGAACGCGCCGACCGCGCCGATGCCCGTCCACACCGCGTATGCGGTGCCGAGCGGCAACTGGCGCATCGCGACCGCGAGCAGCCCGAAGCTGGCCAGTGCCGTCACGATCGTAAACAGCGACGGACCGAGCTTCGTGAAGCCGTCCGACGATTTCAAGCCGGCCGCCCAGGCCACTTCCAGCAAACCGGCGATCAACAACCATACCCACGCCATCTCGACGTACTCCATATCGGATGGGGCCGTCCCCGTTGAAGCGAATGACCCGGGGTCGTCCCCGGGCGGCGCCGAGTATAACAAGAGGCTTACGGACCTGCCGGCTGTGGGCCGCCGCGGCGGCCGATGCGGGGCGCGACCGGCCGGACGCGGTCAGTTCGCCACGCGCTTGGGCGCGACGCCGCCGACGCAGCGGTCGTCGCGGTACAGCGCCCACTCCTCGCACACGCGGCCATCCTTGAACACGCACATGCCGACCTGCCCGCGCGGCAGGCTGCGGATCACGTGGCGACCGCCGAGCTTCTCGCAGTTGACCGATGCGGGATTGGCCAGCGCCGCCTGCGCGGGCGGCTGCTGCCCGGGCGGCAGCGGCTGGGCGAACGCGCCGGGCGCAGCCAGCGCCAGCGCACAGCTGACGACCAGACGGACGGACATTGCACGCTCCTCGTTTTCGTTCGGGGAACGGTCAGGATAGCGGGGATTGCGCAGCCGGTGTGCAAGGGCGGCCGCGGTCGCGAAACTGTCGCGCCGGCACAACCCTGCCGGTGCGCGGCTCCCGGCCGCATGCCCCGCCGCGCACCGCCCGTCACACCGCGCCGACGAGCCGATAGCCGACGCCCGTCTCGGTGACGATGTGCTCGGGCTGCGCGGGATCGGCCTCGAGCTTCTGGCGCAGGTGCGCCATGTAGATGCGCAGGTAATGATGGCTCTCGACGTGCGATGGCCCCCACACGTCGCGCAGCAGCTGGCGGTGCGTGAGCACGCGCCCCGCGTGACGCACGAGCGTCGCGAGCAGCCGGTACTCGAGCGGCGTCAGGTGCACGATCGCGTCGTCGCGCCACACCTGACGCAGCGCGAGATCGACGGTCACGGCGCCGAAGGTCACCTTCGGCGACTCGTTCGCGCCGCCCTGGTTGCGCCGGCGCAGTTGCGCGCGGATCCGCGCGCGCAGTTCGGACACGCCGAACGGCTTGGTCAGGTAGTCGTCGGCGCCCGCGTCGAGCGCCGCGACCTTCTCCTCCTCCTGCGTGCGGGCGGACAGCACGATCACCGGCACCTCGGACCAGCCGCGCAACTCGCGGATCACGTCGAGGCCGTCGGTGTCGGGCAGGCCGAGGTCCACGATCACGAGGTCGGGCTTGCGCGTCGCCGCGTCGATCAGCCCCTGCTTGCCCGTCTCGGCCTCGAACACCGCGATGTCCTCCTCCTCGAGCGCGGCGCGCACGAAGCGGCGGATCTGCTTTTCGTCCTCGATCAGGACGACGGTCAGGCTGGGTTCACTCATGGTCTGGCAATGACTCGGATGGGGGCGATGCGCCCGGCAGGTCGGATTCGTCGTCGGGCACGGCCGGCGCGGCCGGCGGCGTGTCGACCGGCAGCGTGAACCAGAAGCGCGCGCCCGTCACGCGGCCGTCGGGCGCGGTGCGGTTGAGCGCGCCGATTTTACCGCCGTGCGCCTCGACGATCGCGCGGCAGATCGCGAGCCCGAGCCCGATACCGGGCGTCGCCGACTCCTTCTCGCCGCGCGTGAACTTGTCGAAGATCCGCGTCTCCATGCCGGCCGGCAAGCCGGGGCCGTGATCGTCGACGTGCACGCGCACGAACGGGGTCCCGTCGTCGGTCACGCGCTCCGCGCCGATGTCGAGCGACGTATCGGGCGGCGTGTACTTCGCCGCGTTCTCGAACAGGTTGGTGAACAGCCGCTCCATCAGCACAGCGTCCATCTGTAGCAACGGCAGGTCGGCCGGCAGCGCGACGCGCACGGGATGACGCGCGAGCACCCGCCGGCAGGCGGCGAGCGCGGCGCCGACGGTTTCCTCGAGCAGCGACCACTGGCGCTTGAGCTGCAGGCTGCCGCCCTGCAGCCGCGCCATGTCGAGCAGGTTCGTGACGATGCCGGTCATGCGCAGCGCCTCGTCGTGAATCGCGTCGACGAGTTCGCCCTCGCGCTGCGCGAGCCGCGCGGCGGCCGCGGCGTCGCCCGCGTCGGCAGCCGCGCGCCCGTTCGCGAGCATCGACGAGAAGCCGACGATCGTCGTGAGCGGCGTGCGCAGGTCGTGCGAGATCGCCGACAGCAGCGAGTTGCGCAACCGCTCGGACTCCATGTTGACGAGCGCGTCGCGCGCGATCTCGACGTAATGCACGCGCTCGAGCGCGAGCGCGATCTGCGCGGCGAATGCGTCGAGCATCCGCTGCTGCTCGGGCACCTCGAGTTCGCGCGGCTCGCGCGATGCGACCGCGAGCACGCCGCGCGTGCGCATCGGCGCTTTCAGCGGCAGATACAGCGCGGCCGTCGCCGGCAGCGTATCGGTGCCGCGTCCGGCCGGCTTCTGCTGGTCGTACACCCACTGGCCGACGTCGCGGTCGAGCTCCGCGCCCGTCAGCGTGACGGCCGCATCGGGCTCCTCGATCTTCTGCCGTACCTGGTCCGCGCTGTCGGGCAGCAGGAACGCGACGCGGGCGCGGAACACCTCGCCCACGTGGCGGCTGCCGATCTCGACGATCTGCTCGGTCGTCAGCGCCGCGCCCAGCTCGCGCGCCATCGCGTAGATCGCGCCGGTGCGGCGCTCGCGGTGCTGCGCGACGCTCGCCTGGCGCGTGAGCGTCGACGTCAGGTGGCTGATCACGAGCGACGTCAGCAGCATCCCGAAGAAAGTCAGCAGGTATTGCGTGTCGCTGACCGAGAACGACATGCGCGGCGGCACGAAGAAGAAATCGAACGCGGCCACCGACAGGAACGACTGCAGCACGCCCGGGCCGCGCCCGAGCCGCACGGCCGAAAACACCACGCCGAGCAGGTACAGCATCACGAGATTCGTGAGGTCCAGCCGCGCGGACACGACGCTCGCGACGACGGTGATCGCCGCACAGATCGCGGCCGCATACGCGTAATGGCGCGGCGGCGAACGATGCGTGCCGAACTGCGCGAACGCATCGCGCCAGTCGCGCGCCCGCGCGTCGAGCGGCGCGGCGCGCGCCTCGTCGCTCGCGGACGCGCGAATCAGCATCAGGTCGACGTCGCCCGCGCGTTCCGCCAGTTGCTCGCCGAACGGCCGCGCGAAGCGGCGCGCGAGTCCGACCTTCGGCGAGCCGCCCGCGACCAGCTTCGATACGTTGCGCACCTTCGCATAGCCGATCAGCGCGGCGACCGCGTCGGCGCCGGCGAGCGTGGCCGTCTCCGCGCCGAGCTCGGCCGCGAGCTTCAGCGCGTCGAGCGTGCGCTGCCGCCGCGCGTCGGGCAGCCGCTGCAGGCGCGGCGTCTCGACGTACACGGCGATCCAGTCGGCCTTCAGGCTCGCGGCCAGGCGCGCCGCCGCGCGCACGAGCGTCGGCGCTTCGGCGCCCGGGCCGACGCACACGAGCAGCCGCTCGCGCGCCTGCCAGATGCGCTGGATCGACCGGTCGGCGCGGTATTCGCGCATCTGCGCGTCGACGCGATCGGCCGTGCGCCGCAGCGCCAGCTCGCGCAGCGCGATCAGGTTGCCCTTGCGGAAGAAGTTGCGCACCGCGCGCTCGGCCTGCTGCGCGAGATAGACCTTGCCGTCGCGCATGCGCTCGAGCAACTCCTCGGCCGGCAGGTCGACGAGCGTGACTTCGTCGGCCGCGTCGAACACGCGATCGGGCACGGTCTCCCACACGCGGATGCCCGTGATCGCGCCGACCACGTCGTTCAGGCTTTCGAGGTGCTGGACGTTGACGGTCGTATACACGTCGATGCCCGCGTCGAGCAGCTCGTAGACGTCCTGCCAGCGCTTCAGGTGCCGGGCGCCCTGCACGTTCGAATGCGCGAGCTCGTCGACGAGGATCAGTTGCGGCGCACGCGCGAGCGCGCCGTCCAGATCGAATTCGGCGAGCGTGCGGCCGCGATAGTCGAGGCGCGCGGGCGGCAGCACGTCGAGGCCGTCGAGCAGCGCGGCGGTCTCGCCGCGGCCGTGGGTCTCGACGATGCCGACGACGACGTCGACGCCTTCCTGCCGGCGCTGCCGCGCGGCCTGCAGCATCGCATAGGTCTTGCCGACGCCGGCGGACGCGCCGAAGAAGATCTTGAGCTGGCCGCGCCGCTGCTTTTCTTCGTCTCGCTGCAGCTTGTCGAGAAGTTGGTCTGGATCGGGACGGTTCATGCGTGAGGAAGGCGGAGCGCCCAGATGCGCGCGGGTACGAGCATTGTGGTTCCAAATCGCCGCAAAAGGCAAAGACGGCGCGCGCGCCGTCGGGAAAAGCGCATCCGGCGCGGTTCGGGCGCGCCGGATGCCGGTCAGTACGCGCGATCGGTCAGTGCGCAGCCTGCGCCGCGTCGAGCGCGAGGTTCAGCTTCAGCACGTTCACGCGCGGCTCGCCGAGCACGCCGAACTGGCGGCCCGTCGTGTTCGCGGCGACGAGTTGCGCGACCGCGTCCGGCGCCAGGTTGCGGACCTTCGCGACGCGCTCGACCTGGTACGCGGCGGCGGCCGGCGTGATCTCCGGATCGAGGCCGCTCGCCGACGCCGTCACGAGATCGACCGGCACCGGCTTCGACAGGTCGGTGCCGGCGTCGCGCAGCGCGGCGAGGCGCGCCTTCACCTGGTCGGCGAGCGACGGGTTCAGCGGGCCGAGGTTCGAGCCGCCGGAGCCGGCCGCGTTGTACGGCATCGGCGCGGTGGCCGACAGCCGGCCCCAGAAATACTTCGGCGCGTCGAACGGCTGGCCGATCAGCGCGGAGCCGACGACCTTGCCGTCCTGTTCGATCAGGCTGCCGTTGGCCTGCGACGGGAACACGGCCTGACCGAACACGGTCATCGCGGCCGGGTAAGCGAGCCCCGTCACGGCGGTCAGGACGACGAACAGTACGACGAGCGGGCGAATCAACGATTTCATGATGGTTCCTTCAGGTGCGGCCGGCTAGGTGCGGCCGGCTCAGGCCCAGCCGAGCGCGGCGAGCGTCATGTCGATCAGCTTGATGAACGGGAACGGCAGCAGCACGCCGCCGAGCCCGTAGACCAGCAGGTTGCGGCGCAGCAGCGACGCGGCGCCGAGCGGCCGGTAGGTCACGCCTTTCAGCGCGAGCGGAATCAGCGCGACGATGATCAATGCGTTGAAGATCACCGCCGACAGGATCGCGGACGCCGGCGAGCTCAGGTGCATGATGTCGAGCACGCGCAATTGCGGGTACGTCGTCACGAACGCGGCCGGAATGATCGCGAAGTACTTCGCGATGTCGTTCGCGATCGAGAACGTGGTCAGCGACCCGCGCGTCATCAGCATCTGCTTGCCGATCTCGACGATCTCGATCAGCTTCGTCGGGTTCGAGTCGAGGTCGACCATGTTGCCGGCTTCCTTCGCCGCCTGCGTGCCGGTGTTCATCGCGACCGCGACGTCCGCCTGCGCGAGCGCCGGCGCGTCGTTGGTGCCGTCGCCCGTCATCGCGACGAGGCGCCCGGCCGCCTGGTGCTCGCGAATCGTCGCGAGCTTGGTTTCCGGCGTCGCTTCCGCGAGGAAATCGTCGACGCCCGCTTCCGCCGCGATCGCCGCGGCCGTCAGCCGGTTGTCGCCCGTCACCATCACGGTCTTGATGCCCATCTTGCGCAGCTCCGCGAAGCGCTCCTTGATGCCGCCCTTCACGATGTCCTTCAGCTCGATCACGCCGAGCACGCGCGCCGCCCCTTCCTGCAGGTCGGCCACGACGAGCGGCGTGCTGCCGCGGCGCGCGACGTCGTCCACCGCGCGGCGCACGTCTTCCGGAAAGCGGCTGCCGTGCGTCTCGACGTAGCGGCGAATCGCATCGGCCGCGCCCTTGCGGATTTCGCGGCCCGGCAGATCGACGCCGCTCATCCGCGTCTGCGCGGAAAAGCCGAGGAACGTCGCGTGCAGTTGCGCCATGTCGCGCTGGCGAATGTCGAAGCGCGCCTTCGCGAGCACGACGATGCTGCGGCCTTCCGGCGTTTCGTCGGCGAGCGACGACAGTTGCGCGGCATCGGCCAGCGCTTCCTCGGTCACGCCCGGCGCCGGCACGAACGTCGACGCCTGGCGGTTGCCGAGCGTGATCGTGCCGGTCTTGTCGAGCAGCAGCACGTCGACGTCGCCGGCCGCCTCCACCGCGCGCCCCGACGTCGCGATCACGTTCGCCTGCATCATCCGGCTCATCCCGGCCACGCCGATCGCGGACAGCAGGCCGCCGATCGTCGTCGGGATCAGGCACACGAGCAGCGCGACGAGCGCGGTGATCGTCACCACGTGGCCGGCCTTCATCGCCTCGACCGAGAACATCGAGAACGGCAGCAGCGTCGCGGTCGCGAGCAGCATCACGATCGTCAGCGCGACGAGCAGGATCGTCAGCGCCACCTCGTTCGGCGTCTTCTTGCGCTTCGCGCCTTCGACCATCGCGATCATGCGGTCGAGGAATGCCTCGCCCGGATTCGCGGTGACCTTCACGACGATCCAGTCCGACAGCACGCGCGTGCCGCCCGTCACCGACGAGAAGTCGCCGCCCGATTCGCGGATCACCGGCGCGGATTCGCCGGTGATCGCCGATTCGTCGACCGACGCGACGCCGTCGAGCACCTCGCCGTCGGCCGGGATCACGTCGCCGGTCTCGACGAGCACGACGTCGCCTTTACGCAGGTCGGACGCGGTCGTGATGCGGATCGGCGACTTCGGATGCGGCTCGTTGAGCTTCTTCGCCATCACGTCCTTCTTCGCGCTGCGCAGCGACGCGGCCTGCGCCTTCGAACGCCCTTCCGCGAGCGCTTCGGCGAAGTTCGCGAACAGCACCGTGAACCATAGCCACAGCGCGACCGCGAGGATGAAGCCCGCGGGCGCCTCGGCCTGGCCGGCGAGCGCCGCGATCCACAGGATCGTGGTCAGGATGCTGCCGACGTACACGCAGAACATCACCGGGTTGCGCAACTGCGTGCGCGGCGTGAGTTTCTTGAACGAATCCACGATCGCCGGGCGCAGCAGCGCCGGATCGAACATGGACCGTGTTGCGGAATGTTGAGTCATTGCGATCTCTTCAAGCTCTTCAGTCTTTTCAATGTGTCGCCATGCGGGCGCGCGTCACGCGCCCAGCCACATCATCAGGTGCTCGACGCCCGGGCCCAGCGCGAGCGCCGGCACGTAGGTCAGCGCACCCACCAGCAGCACGGTGCCGAGCAGCAGCACGACGAACAGCGGGCCGTGGGTCGGCAGCGTGCCGCTCGTCGCCGCGATGCGTTTCTTCGCGGCGAGCGAGCCGGCGATCGCCAGCACCGGCACGATCGTGCCGAAGCGGCCGAACCACATCGCGATCGCGGTCATCCAGTTGTAGAACGGCGTGCCGACCGTCAGGCCCGCGAACGCGCTGCCGTTGTTGTTCGCGGCCGAGCTGAACGCATAGAGGATTTCCGAGAAGCCGTGCGGGCCGGGGTTCGCGATGCCGGCCTTGCCCGCGTCCGCCAACACCGCGATCGACGTACCGACCAGCACGAGCAGCGGCGTGAGCAGCACGACGATCGACACCATCTTCATCTCGTACGACTCGATCTTCTTGCCCACGTATTCCGGCGTGCGGCCGATCATCAGGCCGGCGACGAACACCGCGAGCAGCGCGAACACGAGCATCCCGTAGAGGCCGGAACCGACCCCGCCGTAGATCACCTCGCCCAGCTGCATCAGCAGCATCGGGACGAGGCCGCCGACCGGCGTCAGCGAATCGTGCATCGCGTCGACCGCGCCGCACGACGCGGCCGTCGTCGCGACCGTGAAGATGCCGGTCTGCGCGATCCCGAAGCGCGTTTCCTTGCCTTCCATGTTGCCGCCCGGCTGCAGCGCGCTCGCCGACTGGTCGACGTGCAGCGCGACGAGCGTCGGGTTGCCGGCCTGCTCGGCGCTCACCTCGACGCCGGTCGCGACCGCGAACGCGACCGTCATCGCCGCGAGCACCGCGATACCCTGCCGCCGGTCGCCGATCATCCGGCCGAACACGAGGCACAGCGCGGCCGGGATGATCAGGATCGCGAAGATCTGCACGAAGTTCGCGAACGGCGTCGGGTTCTCGTACGGATGCGCGGAGTTCGCGTTGAAGAAGCCGCCGCCGTTGGTGCCGAGCATCTTGATCGCTTCCTGCGACGCGACGGGGCCCATCGCGAGCGTCTGCTTCGTCAACGGGGTCGGCACCGTGACCGCGTTGCCCTTGTCGTCCTTCACCGGGTTGCCCTGCGCGTCGAGCTTCGGCGCCGCATAGGTGCTCGCCTGCAGCACCGGCACGTCCTGGTACGCCTTCAGGTTCTGCAGCACGCCCTGGCTCATCAGCAGCGCGGCGACGAGCGCGGCCATCGGCACGAGCACGTACAGCGTCACGCGCGTCAGGTCGACCCAGAAGTTGCCGATGGTCTGCGCGGTGTGGCGCGCGAAACCGCGGATCAGCGCGATCACGACGACGATGCCGGTCGCCGCCGACAGGAAGTTCTGCACGGTCAGGCCGAGCATCTGCGTCAGGTAGCTGACGGTCTGCTCGGGCGTGTAGTCCTGCCAGTTCGTGTTGGTGACGAAGCTGACGGCCGTGTTGAACGCGCCGTCGGCCGTCATCGCGCCGAACTGCTGCGGGTTGCCGGGCAGCAAGCCCTGCAGGCGCAGCAGCCCGTAGAGGAACAGCACGCCGAGCGCGTTGAACGCGATCGTCGCGACCGCGTATTGCTTCCAGTTCATCTCGGTGCCGGCGTCGACGCCCGCGACGCGGTACAGCACACGTTCGAGCGGCCCGAACACGCGCACGACGCGCGCGCTGCCGTCCATCACCGCCGTCAGATAGCGCGCGACCGGCACGGCCGCCGCCAGCAGCACGACGATGAACAGCAGCGTCTGCAACAGGTTGTTCGCGTTCATTCGATGTCCTCCGCGCGCAGCAGCGCAAAGACGAGATACGCGAACAGCAGCGCGGTGGACGCGCCCGCCAGCCAAAGCATCCAGGTCATGCTCGCCCCCCGCGACCGTATTGCACGAGCTTCTCGCAACCGGCAACCAGACCGAGGATCAGCACGGTGAAAAGCACCAGGGCGCCGATGAATACCCCATCCATTTTTGTGTTCTCCGTCGTCGAAATCAGACGACTGGAACGTTATGGGAACGCACGTAAAGGGCGGGTCAAAGGTATCGGGGCGGATATAAAAAACGTGTAAACGCGAGGCGGGAGAAAAACTGAGGCGGGACGGGCGGCACCGCAGCGCCGCCCGCGAAGGCGCGTGCCGGCATGGCGCCGGCACGGAAAGGAACGGTCAGGGAACGAGAATCGTCGAGCCGGTGGTCTTGCGCGCTTCCAGATCCGCATGCGCGCGGCCGACTTCCGCGAGCGGATAGCGCTGGTTGATGCTCGTCTTCACCTTGCCCGACAGGATCACGTCGAACAGCTCGGCGGCCGCCGCTTCGAGATCGGCGCGCTTCGCGATGTACGAGAACAGCGTCGGCCGCGTGAAGAACAGCGAGCCGCGCGACGAGAACTCCTTCGAGTCGATCGGCGGCAGCGGGCCGGACGCGTTGCCGAAGCTGACGAAGTAGCCGAGCGGCGCGAGGCTGTCGAGCGAGCCGACGTAGGTGTCCTTGCCGATCGAATCGTAGACGACCGGCACGCCCGCGCCGTGGGTGATCTCCTTCACGCGCTGCGTGAAGTTTTCGCGCGTGTAGACGACCGGGTGATCGCAGCCGCGCGCCTTCGCGAGTTCGGCCTTTTCGTCGGAGCCGACCGTGCCGATCACGGTCGCGCCGAGCGCCTTCGCCCACTGGCACACGAGCAGCCCGACGCCGCCGGCCGCCGCATGGATCAGGATCGTGTCGCCGGCCTTCACCGGGTACGTGCGACGCAGCAGATAATGCGCGGTCAGGCCCTGCAGCATCACCGACGCCGCATCGTCGTAGCCGATGCCGTCGGGCAGCTTCACGAGTTTCTCGGCCGGCAGCACGCGCTCCTGCGCATACGCGCCCGGCGGCTGCGCGACGTAGGCGACACGATCGCCGACCTTCAGCGCGCTCACGCCGTCGCCGACGGCCGTCACTTCGCCGGCCGCCTCCATCCCGAGGCCCGCCGGCAGCGGCTGCGGATACAGGCCCGTGCGGAAATACACGTCGATGTAGTTGAGCCCGACCGCGTGCTGGCGGATACGCACCTCGCCGGCCTTCGGCGCGTCGACGTCGACATCGACCCACTTCATCACGTCCGGGCCGCCCGGCTGGTCGTATCGGATTGCTTTCGGCATCGTTTTGCTCCTCGTCTGTCTGTCGGTCAGGGGAATCCGGATCGCCGATGCGCACGCCGCACCGATTCGTACGGGAGCCGGCAGGCACGCATGGCGACGCACGATTCTCGCGCGTCGCCGCCGTCCGTGCATGGCCCTGCCGCCGGCAGGGACAATCGGCCGACGCCCGCGCCTAGCAAACGTCCTGCATGTTCCGCGCCAGATCGTCGAGCAGCATCCGCGCGGTCGCGACGTTGGTCGCGACCGGCACGTCGTGCACGTCGCAGGCGCGCACGAGCGCGGTGATGTCGGGGTCGTGCGGCTGCGCGGTCATCGGATCGCGCAGGAACACGACGATGTCGACACGGCCGTCGGCCAGTTCCGCGCCGATCTGCAGGTCGCCGCCGAGCGGCCCCGACAGCTTGCGCTCGACGTCGAGCCCGTGCGCGGCGGCGATACGGCCGCCCGTCGTGCCCGTCGCGACCAGCCGGCATTGCGCGAGCGTCTCGCGATACTGGCCCGCGAGCGCGACGATCTCGTCCTTCTTCGCGTCGTGCGCAATCAATGCGATGCGGGGTTTGCTCATCTCCGTTTCCTTCGTCGTTCGGTTGTTCGGTCGTTGTGTCGTCGTGAATCGAAAAGCGCGGGTCAGAACGTGCCCGGATACGCGCCGCCGTCGAGCAGCCAGTTCTGCCCGGTGATGTAGCCGGCGTGCACGCTGCACAGGAACGCGCAGGCCGCGCCGAATTCGGCGCGCGTGCCGAGGCGCCCGGCCGGGATGTCCCTGGTGCGCCGCGCACGCATCTCGTCGACCGTCACGCCCTGCGCCTTCGCCGAAGCGGCGAGCGTCGTCGCGATCCGGTCGGTGTCGAACAGTCCCGGCAGCAGGTTGTTGATCGTCACGCCCTGCCCCGCGACCTTGCGCGACAGCCCCGCGACGAAGCCGGTCAGCCCCGAGCGCGCGCCGTTCGACAGCGCCAGCACGTCGATCGGCGCCTTCACGGCCGAACTCGTGATGTTGACGATCCGGCCGAAGCCGCGGCCGATCATCCCGTCGACGGTTGCCCGGATCAGCTCGATCGGCGTCAGCATGTTCGACTCGAGCGCGCGGATCCAGTCGTCGTGGGAGAAATCGCGGAAATCGCCGGGTGGCGGGCCGCCGGCATTCGTCACGAGAATGTCCGGCTGCGGGCACGCGGCGAGCGCGGCCGCGCGGCCGTCCGGCGTCGTGATGTCGCAGGCGACCGCCGTGACCGACACGTTCGCGCCGGCGCGGATCTCTTCCGCGGTTTCCTCCAGCGTGTCGCGCGTGCGCGCGACGATCACGAG
The DNA here is from genome assembly GCF_001532755.1 of Burkholderia sp. MSMB2157WGS. Classification (NCBI taxonomy): domain Bacteria; kingdom Pseudomonadati; phylum Pseudomonadota; class Betaproteobacteria; order Burkholderiales; family Burkholderiaceae; genus Burkholderia; species Burkholderia sp. MSMB2157WGS. The sequence goes on from NZ_LPJG01000015.1 coordinate 74,918, forward strand.
GTTCACGCCCTCCGCGGCCAGCGCTTCCGCGCAGCCGCGCCCGAGGCCCTTGCTCGCCGCGCACACGAGCGCGGTCTTTCCTTCAATGCCGAGATCCATCGTCGCTTCCCTGGTGGCGCGCGTGCCGGCGCGGCCCCGCGTTGCCGCCGGCGGGCGGGCGAACGGGCGTGCGCGGCACGCGGATTGTCGTGAGACGTCGATAATATCCGGATCGCGTGGCGCGCCTTGGTAAAATTGCGGCCATCGGCGACGGCCGGCACGTGCCCGCCGCCGCCCCCGATCCCCTTTCGCCGCCAAGGCACCCCGTCATGAAACAGGACAGCCGTTTCCCGAACCTCTTCATCACCGATCACCCGCTGATCCAGCACAAGCTCACGCACATGCGCGACAAGGACACGTCCACGCGCACGTTCCGCGAACTGCTGCGCGAGATCACGCTGCTGATGGGCTACGAGATCACCCGCAACCTGCCGATCACGACCAAGCGGGTCGAAACCCCGCTGGTGGCGGTCGACGCGCCGGTGATCGCGGGCAAGAAGCTCGCGATCGTGCCCGTGCTGCGCGCGGGCATCGGGATGTCGGACGGCCTGCTTGATCTCGTGCCGTCCGCCCGCGTCGGCCACATCGGCGTGTACCGCGCCGACGACCACCGTCCGGTCGAATACCTGGTGCGCCTGCCGGACCTGGAAGACCGCATCTTCATCCTGTGCGACCCGATGGTCGCGACCGGCTATTCGGCCGTGCACGCGGTCGACGTGCTCAAGCGCCGCAACGTGCCGGCCGCGAACATCATGTTCGTCGCGCTGGTCGCCGCGCCCGAGGGCGTGCAGGTGTTCCAGGACGCGCACCCCGACGTGAAGCTGTTCGTCGCGTCGCTCGATTCGCACCTGAACGAGCACGCGTACATCGTGCCGGGCCTGGGCGACGCCGGCGACCGCCTGTTCGGCACCAAGAACTGACCGAAGCGAGCGGCCGCAACGGCCGCCCTGGTCGTTCGGCCATGCGCGGCGGCCCCGAACCGGCGGTCGCCGCGTGATAAAATCACGCTCCACTCGACACGCGCGGCCCCGCGGCTTCATGCCCGCCGACACGGCCGCCGATTCAACGACACACTGCAACAATCGCCCGCGCTGCGCGCCCGGGCACGGAGAAAGGTATGGCTGGTCATTCGAAATGGGCCAACATCAAGCATAAGAAAGCGGCAGCCGACGCGAAGCGCGGCAAGATCTGGACCCGCCTGATCAAGGAAATCCAGGTCGCAGCGCGCCTCGGCGGCGGCGACGTCAACTCGAACCCGCGCCTGCGTCTCGCGGTCGACAAGGCAGCCGACGCGAACATGCCGAAGGACAACGTCAAGCGCGCGATCGACCGCGGCGTCGGCGGCGCGGACGGCGCGAACTACGAAGAGATCCGTTACGAAGGCTACGGCATCGGCGGCGCGGCGATCATCGTCGACACGCTGACCGACAATCGCACCCGCACGGTCGCGGAAGTCCGTCACGCATTCTCGAAGTTCGGCGGCAACATGGGCACCGACGGCTCGGTCGCGTTCATGTTCGATCACGTCGGCCAGTTCCTGTTCGCGCCCGGCACGTCGGAAGAAGCGTTGATGGAAGCGGCGCTCGAAGCCGGCGCGAACGACGTGACCCCGAACGACGACGGCTCGATCGAAGTGCTGTGCGACTGGCAGGCGTTCTCGGCGGTGAAGGACGCGCTCGAAGCCGCAGGCTTCAAGGCCGAACTCGCCGAAGTGACGATGAAGCCGCAGAACGAAGTCGAATTCACCGGCGACGACGCGGCGAAGATGCAGAAGCTCCTGGACGCGCTCGAGAACCTCGACGACGTGCAGGAGGTGTATACGAACGCCGTCATCGTCGAGGAATGAAATGCCGGCCGCCGCACCTGTCGCGGCGGCGGCCCGACCGATTCCGCGGCCGGCGCGCCTGAGCGTGCCGGCCGCCCTGTTTTCTAGTCTGCGGGGAATCCCATGAAACTACTCGTCGTCGGTTCCGGCGGCCGCGAACATGCGCTGGCGTGGAAGCTCGCGCAGTCGCCGCGCGTCCAGATGGTCTACGTCGCGCCCGGCAATGGCGGTACGGCGCAGGACGAGCGTCTGAAGAACGTCGAGCTCACGTCGCTCGACGAACTCGCCGATTTCGCGGAACGCGAAGGCGTCGCGTTCACGCTCGTCGGGCCGGAAGCACCGCTCGCGGCCGGCATCGTCAACCTGTTCCGCGCACGCGGCCTGAAGGTCTTCGGCCCGACCCGCGAAGCCGCGCAGCTCGAAAGCTCGAAGGATTTCGCGAAGGCGTTCATGAAGCGCCACGGCATCCCGACCGCCGACTACGAAACCTTCGCCGACGCGGCCGCTGCCCACGCGTACATCGACGCGAAGGGTGCGCCGATCGTCGTGAAGGCCGACGGCCTCGCGGCCGGCAAGGGCGTCGTCGTCGCGATGACGCTCGAAGAAGCGCATGCGGCCGTCGACATGATGCTGTCGGGCAACAAGCTGGGAGACGCCGGCGCGCGCGTCGTGATCGAGGAATTCCTCGACGGCGAGGAAGCGAGCTTCATCGTGATGGTCGACGGCAAGCACGCGCTGGCGCTGGCATCCAGCCAGGACCACAAGCGCCTGCTCGACGAGGATCGCGGCCCGAACACCGGCGGCATGGGCGCGTATTCGCCCGCGCCGATCGTCACGCCGCAGATGCACGCACGCGTGATGCGCGAAATCATCATGCCGACCGTGCGCGGGATGGAGAAGGACGGCATCCGCTTCACGGGCTTCCTGTACGCCGGCCTGATGATCGACAAGGACGGCAATCCGCGCACCCTCGAGTTCAACTGCCGGATGGGCGACCCGGAAACGCAGCCGATCATGGCGCGCCTGAAGAGCGATTTCTCGAAGGTCGTCGAACAGGCGATCGCGGGCACGCTTGATACGGTCGAGCTCGACTGGGATCGCCGCACCGCGCTCGGCGTCGTGCTGGCCGCGCACGGCTACCCGGACGCGCCGCGCAAGGGCGACCGCATCAACGGGATCCCGGCCGAGACCGAACAGGCCGTGACGTTCCATGCAGGCACGACGCTCGCCGACGGCGACAAGCTCGTGACGTCCGGCGGCCGCGTGCTGTGCGTAGTCGGCCTTGCCGATTCGGTGCGCGAAGCGCAGCAGCATGCGTACGACACGATCAACCAGATCAATTTCGAAGGCATGCAGTACCGCCGCGACATCGGCTTTCGCGCGCTCAACCGCAAGAGCGCGTGACGTCGCCATCGCCGCCCCGCGCCCGCGCGGCGGCGGCCCGTCTGCCGGGGTTCGATAGAATGCCCGGCAGACGCTTTTTTTACGGCCCTCGCTCAGCGCGGGGGCAGCCAGTCCAGACATGACCGATTCGACCTACGACGTGGCGCGTGTGCGCACGTACCTCCAGGGCCTGCAGACACGTATCGCCGACGCGCTCGGCGCGCTCGACGGCACGCCGCTCGCGACCGACACGTGGCAGCGCGGGCCGGCCGAACGCCTGCGCGGCGGCGGTTGCACGCGGATTCTCGAAGGCGGCCGCGTGTTCGAACGCGCGGGAATCGGCTTTTCCGACGTCGCGGGCGACGCGCTGCCGCCGTCGGCGAGCGCGGCGCGCCCGCAGCTCGCGGGCCGCGGCTTCGAGGCGCTCGGCGTGTCGCTCGTGCTGCACCCACGCAATCCGTACTGCCCGACCGTGCACATGAACGTGCGGATGCTGATCGCGACGAAACCGGGCGAGGCGCCCGTGTTCTGGTTCGGCGGCGGCATGGATCTGACACCGGTTTACGGTTTCGAGGACGACGCGCGGCATTTCCACCAGACCTGCAAGGATGCGCTCGACCCGTTCGGCATCGAGCTCTACCCGCGCTTCAAGCAATGGTGCGACGAATATTTCTTCCTGAAGCACCGCAACGAGATGCGCGGCATCGGCGGGATCTTCTTCGACGATTTCTCGGAACCCGGTTTCGAACGCTCGTTTGACATGATGCAAAGCGTCGGCGATGCGTTCCTGCACGCTTATCTGCCGATCGTCGAGCGCCGCGCCGGGCTGCCGTACGGCGAGCGCGAACGCGACTTCCAGGCCTACCGCCGCGGCCGCTACGTCGAATTCAACCTCGTGTTCGACCGCGGCACGCTGTTCGGCCTGCAAAGCGGCGGCCGGACCGAGTCGATCCTGATGTCGATGCCGCCGGTCGCGAACTGGCGCTACAACTGGCAGCCCGAGCCGGGTTCGCCCGAAGCGCGCCTGACTAGCGACTTCCTCGTGCCGCGCGACTGGGTTTGAGCCCGCGCGCCCCGCTGCCCCAACGAAAGGACGCGTTTCTGGACACCATCGCCCGCCCCGCCCCGCTGCCGCGCCGTATCGGCTTGCTGGGCGGTACTTTCGACCCGATCCACGACGGCCATCTCGCGCTCGCGCGCCGGTTCGCCGGGCTGCTCGACCTGACCGAACTCGTATTGCTGCCCGCCGGGCAGCCGTACCAGAAGCGCGACGTGTCGGCCGCCGAGCACCGGCTCGCGATGACGCGCGCCGCCGCCGGCACGCTGTCGATGCCGGGCGTGACCGTGACCGTCGCCACCGACGAGATCGAGCACGCCGGCCCGACCTACACGGTCGAGACGCTCGCGCGCTGGCGCGAGCGGATCGGCCCGGATGCGTCGCTGTCGCTGCTGATCGGCGCCGATCAGCTCGTGCGCCTCGATACGTGGCGCGACTGGCGCACGCTGTTCGACTACGCGCACATCGGCGTGTCGACGCGCCCGGGCTTCGAGCTCGACGCGGCGCCGCCGGACGTCGCGCGCGAAATCGCCGCGCGGCAGGCCGGCGCCGACGTGCTCAAGGCCACGCCGGCGGGCCGCCTGCTGATCGATACGACCCTTTCGTTCGACATCGCAGCGACCGACATCCGCGCGCACCTGCGCGAATGCATCGCACGCCATGCGCAAATGCCCGACGCGTCAGCCGAACATGTGCCGGCCGCCGTATGGGCCTATATTCTTCAACATCGCCTCTACCATTCCTGAATCCATGGATATTCGCAAACTGCAGCGCGTGATCGTCGACGCCCTCGAAGACGTCAAGGCGCAAGACATCAAGGTGTTCAACACCAGCCACCTGACCGAACTGTTCGACCGCGTGGTCGTCGCCTCGGGCACCTCCAACCGCCAGACCAAGGCCCTCGCGTCGAACGTGCGCGACAAGGTCAAGGAAGCCGGCGGCGACGTCGTCAGCTCCGAAGGCGAGGACACCGGCGAATGGGTGCTGGTCGACTGCGGCGACGCGGTCGTGCACATCCTGCAACCGGCGCTGCGCCAGTACTACAACCTCGAGGAAATCTGGGGCGACAAGCCCGTGCGGATGAAGCTCGGCGGCGGCAAGGGCAACGGCTTCGCCACGGCGAGCGAAGACGACGAAGAAGAGGAAGAAGCGCCCGCACGCCCGGCGCGCAAGACGGCCGCCCGGCGCCGCTAAGCCGTCACGCGTCTCCCGATGAAGCTTTTCATCCTCGCGGTCGGCCACAAGATGCCGGGCTGGATCGCATCCGGCTTCGACGAATACACGAAGCGGATGCCGCCCGAACTGCGCATCGAGTTGCGCGAAATCAAGCCTGAACTGCGCTCGGGCGGCCGCAGCGCCGAAAGCGTGATGGCGGCCGAGCGGCAGAAGATCGAGGCCGCGCTGCCGAAGGGCGCGCGCATCGTCGCGCTCGACGAGCGCGGCCGCGACTGGACCACGATGCAGCTCGCGCAGGCGCTGCCCGGCTGGCAGCAGGACGGCCGCGACGTCGCGTTCGTGATCGGCGGGGCCGACGGGCTCGATCCGGACCTGAAAGCGCGCGCCGACGTGCTGCTGCGCATCTCGAGCATGACGCTGCCGCACGGCATGGTGCGCGTGCTGCTCGCCGAACAGCTTTACCGGGCGTGGAGCATCACGCAGAATCATCCCTACCACCGCGCATGACGCGTCGTCCTCGAGACGCGCGCCGCGCGCGCTCAACGAGATAACGACACCATGCCGTCCAGCACGTCCCCCGCGCTTTTCCCGATCCTTTACCTCGCTTCGCAAAGCCCGCGCCGCCAGGAGCTGCTGCAGCAGATCGGCGTGCGCTTCGAGCTGCTGCTGCCGCGCCCCGACGAGGACGCCGAGGCGCTCGAGGCCGAACTGCCCGGCGAAACCGCCGACGCGTACGTGCGGCGCGTGACCATCGCGAAGGCCGAGGCCGCGCGCTCGCGCCTCGTCGCGAGCGGCAAGCCGGCCGCGCCGGTGCTGGTGGCCGATACCACGGTGACGATCGACGGCGCGATCCTCGGCAAGCCGGCCGACGCCGACGATGCGCTCGCGATGCTCACCCGCCTCGCCGGCCGCGAGCACGCGGTGCTGACCGCCGTCGCCGTGATCGACGCCGGCGGCGCACTGCTGCCGCCCGCGCTGTCGCGCTCGTCGGTGCGCTTCGCGGCCGCGTCGCGCGATGCGTACGCGCGCTACGTCGAAACCGGCGAGCCGTTCGGCAAGGCCGGCGCGTACGCGATCCAGGGCCGCGCGGCCGAATTCATCGAGCGAATCGACGGATCCCATTCAGGTATCATGGGTCTGCCCCTTTTTGAGACTGCCGCGCTGCTGCGTACCGCACGCGTCGCCTTCTGAACCGCACCATGAACGAAGAAATCCTGATCAACCTCACGCCGCAGGAAACGCGCGTCGCACTCGTCCAGCAAGGCGCGGTGCAGGAGCTTCACGTCGAGCGCACGCTGTCGCGCGGGCGGGTCGGCAACATCTATCTCGGCAAGGTCGTGCGCGTGCTGCCCGGCATGCAGTCGGCGTTCATCGACATCGGCCTCGAGCGCGCGGCGTTCCTGCACGTCGCCGACATCTGGCATCCGCGCCTCGCGGGCGAGCCGCAGTCGGGCGCGCCGCACCAGCCGATCGAGAAGATCGTGTTCGAGGGGCAGACGCTGATGGTGCAGGTGATCAAGGATCCGATCGGCACCAAAGGCGCGCGGCTGTCGACGCAGGTCAGCATCGCGGGACGCACGCTCGTCTATCTGCCGCAGGAGCCGCATATCGGCATCTCGCAGAAGATCGAAAGCGAGGCCGAGCGCGAGGCCGTGCGCGCGCGCCTGACGGCTGTGATCCCGCCGGACGAGAAAGGCGGCTACATCGTGCGCACGATCGCCGAGGACGCCACCTCCGACGAGCTGGCCGGCGACGTCACCTATCTGCGCAAGACCTGGGCGACGATCGTCGCGCAAGCGCAGCGGCTGCCGGCGACGAGCCTGCTGTACCAGGACCTCGATCTCGCGCAGCGCGTGCTGCGCGATTTCGCGAACGACGACACGACGCGCATCCAGGTCGATTCGCGCGAGACGTACCAGCGCCTCGCTGAATTCGCGGGCGAGTTCACGCCGGCCGTGAGCCCGAAGCTGCATCACTACACGGGCGAGCGGCCGCTGTTCGACCTGTACAACATCGAGACGGAGATCCAGCGCGCGCTGTCGCGCCGCGTCGACCTGAAGTCGGGCGGCTATCTGATGATCGACCAGACCGAGGCGATGACGACGATCGACGTGAACACCGGCGGCTACGTCGGCGCGCGCAATTTCGACGACACGATCTTCAAGACCAACCTCGAGGCCGCGCACACGATCGCGCGACAGTTGCGGCTGCGCAACCTCGGCGGGATCATCATCATCGACTTCATCGACATGGAGAACGCCGAGCATCGCGACGCGGTGCTGTCCGAGCTGAAGAAGGCGCTGTCGCGCGACCGCACGCGCGTGACGGTCAACGGCTTCTCGCAGCTCGGGCTCGTCGAGATGACACGCAAGCGCACGCGCGAATCGCTCGCGCACGTGCTGTGCGAACCGTGCCCGACCTGCCAGGGCAAGGGCCAGGTGAAGACGTCGCGCACCGTGTGCTACGACATCCTGCGCGAGATCCTGCGCGAATCGCGGCAGTTCAACCCGCGCGAGTTTCGCGTGATCGCCGCGCAGCAGGTGATCGACCTGTTCCTCGACGAGGAGTCGCAGCATCTCGCGATGCTGATCGACTTCATCGGCAAGCCGGTGTCGCTGCAGGTCGAGTCGAACCTGAGCCAGGAGCAGTACGACATCGTGCTGATGTAACGTTGCGCCCATCCGCCGCCGGCAGCGCCGCGCGGCGCCCCGATGCGGCGGCCGGGCCGTTCGCGTATGCCGCGCCAGCACCGCCGCCGCCCTTTCATCGATCCTTTTCGCATTCACCCCCAAACCATGAGCCAACGCCACAACCGCCGCCAGCGCAAGAAACTCCACATCGGCGAATTCCAGGAACTCGCGTTCAACGCCACCGCGCATTACCGCAACGACATGACCGACCTCGAACGCGGCCAGTTGATCGATGCGTTCATCGACTTCGTCGAAGCGAACGGGCTGCTGACCGTCGCGTCCGCGGACGAAGGCATCGGCGCATACGTGATCTCCGGCGCGCCGCGCGGCACGACGACCGACGCCGACCGCGAACTCGTGCGCGGATGGCTGGCCGCCCGTCCGGAGCTGACCGACGTCAAGGTCAGCGAATTCACCGACGCGTGGTATCCGGACGCCTGATTTCCCGGTTTCGCGCTGCGTCAAACGGTGCCCGAGCCTGCCCGCCATCGCGGCGAACCAGGCCGGCGCCGCCTCTTCCGGACGATCGTGACGGCCGCTCGCGTCGCCGGGCCGATGTCGCCGTCCGCGTATGGCGGCTCAGGCCCGTTGAGCCAGGGCGCCGGCGGCGCCTGCACCACGTCGTCGCGGCCCGGGCGCCGCGGCCGGACCGCCCTCCCCGCTCCCTTCCTTTCCCCCACGATCCGCTTGCAACCGGCCATCGAAATCGGACCTGAAAGCAAGACACGTTAAACTCTCACCTCGCGTGGTGCGCCGCCCGCACCCGCCATCCATCGCCAGCCGCGTGCCCTCGGGCCGCCCCCGACCCATGGAGTGAGTGTCAATGAGCGGCGGACTCCCGTTTCCCGCATCCCGCAAGTCGTTGCCGTCCTCGACGGTCTTCCTGATTCTCGCCGTCGCCGCGTTGCTGTCCGGCTGCGGGCTGCTGCCGGTCCAGAACCCGCCCGCGCCGATCAGCGAGGCGCTCGTCGAGCCCGTCGAGGAGACCGCCGGCGAGCCGCTGACGATGCCGCCCGTGCCCGCGCCGACGCAACCGGAGGAACCGGAAGCGCCGAAGAAGCCGCACCGCGAGGTGACGCGGCCGAAGCCCGTGCAGCGCCCCGAATCGCCGACCCCGCCGCCGCCGCCGCCCGCGCCGCTCGTCGCGACGCGCGCGCTCGACCGCACCCAGATCCATGCGCTGCTCGACAGCGAGGTCGCGCGCCGCAACGGCAAGGTGGTCGGCCGCGCGGTCGACATGGTGGTCGACGCGAGCGGCAAGCCGCGCGAGATGATCGTCAACCTGCAGGGCTTCATGGGGATCGGCGACCGCAAGGTCATCTTCCCGTGGAACGTGTTCCGCTTCACGCCGGGCGGCAAACAGGAGCCGATCGTGCTCGACGTGCCGTCGGGCGACCTGCCGCCCGCCGCGCGGCCGAAGGCGGCGCCGCTGTCGGGGTCGGCCGCGGCGTCGCCGGCGACGCGGCTGCCGATGCTCGACAGCGACGTCGAGCGCCCGAACGGCACGAAGATCGGCCGCATCGTCGACGTGCTGATCGACCGCGGCGCCCAGCCGCAGGCCGTCGTGCTCGACCTCGGCGGGCTCGTCAATACCGACCGCCGTTCGATCGCCGCGAGCTGGGGCGCGCTGCGCTTCGTCACGCGCGACAAGGCGCTGCACCCGCAGCTCGACCTGAACGACGCCCAGATCAAGGCATCGCCGCCGTACGCGGCAGACAAGCCGATCGTCGCCGTCTTCCCGCCTGTCGCCCCGGCCGCGCCGGCATCGTCTGCGAGTGCCATCCGATGACGATCAAGCATTCCGTCAGCGTTCGCAGTCTGCGCTCCCTCGACTGGCTCAACTTTTTCGTTGCAAACGTTCAAACCGGGTTCGGTCCGTTCATCGCGTCCTATCTCGCGTCGCACAAGTGGACGCAGGGCGAGATCGGCATGGTGCTGTCGATCGGCACGATCAGCGCGATGGTCAGCCAGGTGCCGGGCGGCGCGGCCGTCGACGCGCTGAAGAACAAGAAAGGCGCGGCCGCGTGGGCGATCGCGGCCATCATCCTGTCCGCGGTCCTGCTCGCGTCGAGCCCGACGATCGTGCCGGTGATCGCCGCCGAGGTGTTCCACGGCTTCGCGAGCTGCATGCTGGTGCCAGCGATGGCCGCGATCTCGTTCTCGCTCGTCGGCCGCGCCGATCTCGGCGACCGGCTCGGCCGCAACGCGCGCTGGGCGTCGATCGGCAGTGCGGTCGCGGCGGGCCTGATGGGGCTGACCGGCGAATATTTCTCCGCGCGCGCGGTGTTCTGGCTGACCGCCGTGCTGGCGCTGCCCGCGCTGTTCGCGCTCGCGATGATCCAGCCGACGCACGAGGTGATTCCGCAATCGTCGAAGCACGACGACGCCGACGAAGGCGAGGAACGCGAAACGCTGCTCGAGCTGCTGCGCGACCGTCGGATGCTGATCTTCGCGGCCTGCGTCGTGCTGTTCCACCTGTCGAACGCTGCGATGCTGAACCTCGCGGCCGGCGAAGTCACTGCCGGGATGGGCGAGAACGTGCAGCTCGTGATCGCCGCGTGCATCATCGTGCCGCAGGCGATCGTCGCGATGCTGTCGCCGTGGGTCGGCCGCTCCGCGCAGCGCTGGGGACGCCGGCCGATCCTGCTGCTCGGCTTCTCCGCGCTGCCGGTGCGCGCGCTGCTGTTCGCCGGCGTCAGCAGCCCGTACCTGCTCGTGCCGGTGCAGATGCTCGACGGCATCAGCGCGGCCGTGTTCGGCGTGATGCTGCCGCTGATCGCGGCCGACGTCGCGGGCGGCAAGGGCCGCTACAACCTGTGTATCGGGCTGTTCGGGCTCGCGGCCGGGATTGGCGCCACGCTCAGCACGGCCGTGGCCGGCTACGTCGCCGATCACTTCGGCAACGCGGTCAGCTTCTTCGGGCTCGCGGCCGCCGGCGCGCTCGCGGTGCTGCTGGTCTGGCTCGTGATGCCCGAAACCCGCGTCGAGAACGGCGACGCGACGGCCGCCGAACCGGCGGCCGCCTCGCCCGAACAGGCGCATTGACGGCGGCGCGCCGCCGCTACCCGCTTCTTGGCCGACGCACGATGGATACGATCAGGACACTCAACGAAGCCCGCCAGCAGATCCAGCAGTCGATCTTCGATCTGTTCAAGGGGTTGTCATTCGGCGAGCGGCTCGCGCAAGGCGCGCTGATGGCGCTGCAGGCCGTCTGCGGCGCGTGCCTCGCGTATGCGATCGGCCGCGCGATGCATACCGAGCAGGCCGTGTGGGCGGCGATCACCGCGATCGCCGTCACGCAGCACAACTACTCGGACACGATGTCGCTGTCGCGCGACCAGTTCATCGGCGCGATGGTCGGCGGCATCCTCGGCTTCGCCGGTGCGGCGTTGGGCGGCGATCGCCTCGTCGCGTATGCGATCACGGTCGCGGTCGCGATCGTCTGCTGCTGGTGCCTGAACGTCGGCAGCGCCGCACGGCTCGGCGGCGTGACCGCGACGATCGTGCTGCTGTTCCCGGGCAACGGCCCGCTGTGGGACGTTCCGCTGATCCGGCTCGGCGAAGTGACGCTCGGCACGGTGTGCGCGCTGGGCGTGTGCTGGCTGATGTCGAGAATCGAGCGGCGCTGGTTCCGCCGCGCGGCGGCAAAGTGACGCTGGGAGCCGGCGGCCCGGCGCGCATCGCGGCATCGCGATCCATGCCGGGCCGCGGGCCGGATCAGTCGCCGATCCGCAGCACGATGCCGGAACCGATCTGCACCAGCAGGTGATCCCCGCCGACGCCGACCCATTGATAGCCGCGCGGTGGTGGGCTCAGATGATAGCCACGCCAGTCGTCGATCACGTATTGGCGATCGCGGAACTCGGGAGGAAGCCGGTCGCCCTTGTGCCACTCGCGGCGCGGCTGGTCGGCCCAGCGCGGCGGTACGTCGTCGTCGCGATGCATCGCGTGGCCGGGCGGCACGTGTTTCGGGCCATGGCCGTGCTGCATCCCGTGGCCGCCGCGGTCATCGCGATTGTCGTGGTCCTGCGCCATTGCCGCGGTAGCCGCGCAGCCTGCGGCGATCAGTGCGGCCAGCATCATGCCGTGCATCCTCTTCATTGTCCTTCCCTCCGTGGTGTCACGTCGAACAAGAAACGACCGGGACTGCCCGACGAAGACTAGCACACGGCATCGCGGCCGCCTCACCGCGCGTTACGCCGCCTGCTGCTGATACTGGATCCGGTGCAGGTGCGCGTAGAGGCCGCCGTGGCGCAGCAGCTCGTCGTGGCTGCCCTCTTCGACGATCTTGCCGGCCTCGAGCACGAGGATGCGGTCCGCGCGCTCGATCGTCGACAGCCGGTGCGCGATCACCAGCGTCGTGCGGCCTTCCATCAGCCGCTCGAGCGCGGCCTGCACGTGGCGCTCCGACTCCGAATCGAGCGCCGACGTCGCTTCGTCGAGGATCAGGATCGGCGCGTCCTTGTAGATCGCGCGCGCAATCGCGAGCCGCTGGCGCTGGCCGCCGGACAAGCGCATCCCGTTGCCGCCGACCAGCGTATCGAGCCCGTCGGGCATCGCGGCGACCGCATCGGCGAGGTTCGCGGCCTCGAGCGCGGCCTGCACGCGCGCGCGGTCGGGTGTCTGCCCGTAAGCGACGTTCGCGGCGATCGTGTCGTTGAACAGCACGACGTCCTGGCTGACCATCGCCATCTGGCTGCGCAGCGCGTGGAGATCGTAGTCGGACACCGGCACGCCGTCGACCAGGATCGTGCCGTCCGTCGGGTCGAAGAAACGCGGCAGCAGGTTCACGAGCGTCGTCTTGCCGCTTCCGGACGGGCCGGCCAGCGCGATCATTTCGCCCGGCGCGACCTTGAACGAGATGCGGTCGAGCGTCGGCCGTTCGGCCGCGCCGTAGTCGAACGACACCGCGCGGAACTCGATCTCGCCGCGCGCATGCGGCAGCGGCCGGCCGCCGCCCTGCGGCTCGGCCGGCTCGTCGATCAGCCCGAAGATCAGCTCGGCGGCCGTCATCCCGCGCTGTAGCGGCTGATTGACGTCGATCAGGTGCTTGAGCGGCGAGATCACCAGCAGCATCGACGTGACGAACGCGACGAAACCGCCGACCGTCGTCTGGTCGTTCGACGACTGCACGACCGCGATCGTGATCACGACCGCGAGCGCGATCGACGCAAGGAACTGCGTGAGCGGCTGCGCGAGGCCGCCCGAGATCGTCATGCGCATCGCGTAGCCGCGCAGGCGCTTGCTCATCGTCGTGAAGCGGTCCGTCTCGTACGCTTCGCCGTTGTGCACCTTGACGACCTTGTAGCCGCCGACCGTCTCCTCGACGATGTACGACAGCTCGTTGGTCAGCGTCTGGTGCTCGCGGTTCAGGCGACGCAGCCGGCGGTTGATCTTGCTGACGAGCCAGCCGATGCCCGGCAGGATCACCGCGACGATCAGCGTGAGCCGCCAGTTCAGGTAGAACAGGTAGCCGAGCAGGAAGATCACGGTCAGCGAGTCGCGCACGAGCGTGACCATCACGCCCGTCAGCACCGACAGGATCTGGTTGACCTCGAACACGATCGCGTTGATCACCGTGCTCGCGGTTTCGCGCTGGAAGAACGACGCGCCGGTATGGATCATCCGCCGGAACATCTCGAGCCGCAGTTGCAGCAGGATGCGGTTCGATACGTAGTTGAGCAGGTAATTCGACGCGTACTGCGACACGCCGCGCACGAGCGCGAGGCCGATCACCGCGATCGGCACGTACCATTTCGCGCGGTCGCTGCCGTGCGAGCCGAAGCCGTGGTCGAGGAGCGGCTTGAGCAGCGCCGGGATACCGGCTTCGGTGGCCGCGACGACGCCCATCGTCACCACGGCGAGCACGACGATGCCGATGAGCGGCCGGATATACGGCCACAGGCGCTTGAGGACCGTCACCGGCGAAGTGCCGCTGCCGTCCATCGGTTTGCGAAGAGTGTTCTGGGTTTCCAAGGCAATCCTTCTTGAGCCGCGATGCGGCGCCCGGCGCGTGGCCGCCCGGGTGTGCGCCCTGGTCGGGCGAGTGCCGAAAAGGGCTCAACATTATAGCTGCACCGCCCCCGCCGGCACGGTCGGCGCCGATGCTGCCCGCGGCCGCCCCGAAGGTATACTGCCGCTCACCGTTTTCTCCGCCTTTCCGACGATTTCATGGCTGAACCCTCCCTCGGCGTCGCCCTCATCGCCCTCAACGCATCCGCGCGGCTCGCGCAGTGTCTCGATGCGCTGTCGTTCGCCGACGATATCGTCGTCATCGACGGCGGCAGCACCGACGATACCGTCGCGATCGCGCAGGCGCACGGCGCGCGCGTGATCGTCGAGCGCGACTGGCCGGGTTTCGGGCCGCAGAAGAACCGCGCGCTCGACGCGCTCGGCACCGACTGGATCCTGTCGCTCGATACCGACGAAGTGGTCACGCCGGAACTCGCGCAATCGATCCGCGACGCGATCCGCGCGCCGGCCGCGCAGGTCTATGCGCTCGACCGGCTGTCGAGCTTCTGCGGCCAGTGGATCCATCACAGCGGCTGGTATCCGGACTGGGTGCCGCGGCTGTTCCGGCGCGGCGCCGCGCGGTTCTCGGACGATCTCGTGCACGAACGCCTCGTGTTCGAGACCGCCGCGCAGCGCCTGCCCGGCAAGCTGATGCACTACTCGTACGAGGATTTCGAAACGGTCGTGCGCAAGCTCGACGCGTATTCGACGGCCGGCGCGCGCCAGCGCCGCGCGGCCGGCCAGCGCGGCGGCTTCGGCAAGGCGCTCGGCCGCGGCGCCTGGGCGTTCGTGCGCACCTACGTGCTGCGGCGCGGGTTCCTCGACGGCCGCGCGGGCTTCATGATCGCCGTGTTCAACGCGGAAACCGTGTATTACCGCTTCCTGAAGCTCGGTCACGAACCGGCCCGCTAGGCACCCGCCGGCGCGCGGCCGGCCCGGCGTTACAATGCCGGGTTGCGCGCACCGCGCGTGCCCGCCCGAACGGCTGCGCCGCGCGCCGCCCGCCACGACGACCACCGAATCCGACCGCCATGTTCTCCATCATCATCCCGACCTGGAACAACCTGCCGTACCTCAAGCTCGTCGTCGACAGCCTGCGCCGGCATTCCGCGTACGACCACCAGGTCATCGTGCACGTAAACGACGGCTCGGACGGCACGCTCGACTGGGTGCGCAGCGAAGGGATCGAACACACCGCGTCGCCGACCAACATCGGCATCTGCCATGCGGTCAACCTGGCCGCCGCGCGCGCCGTGCGCGACTACGTCGTCTACATGAACGACGACATGTTCTGCTGCCCGGGCTGGGACACGGCGCTCGTGCGCCGCATCGAACGGATGCCGACCGACCTGTTCATGCTGTCCGGCACGATGATCGAGCCGGTCGACACGCGCAATCCGTGCGTGGTCGTCAGCGATTTCGGCCGCGACGCCGAGCAATTCGATGCGGCGGGCCTCGTCGCCGCGACGCCGAAGCTGGCGCGCGCGGACTGGCTCGGCTCGACCTGGCCGCCGACGCTCGTCCACCGCGACTGGTGGAACCGCATCGGCGGCTACAGCAGCGAGCTGTCGCCGGGCATGAGCAGCGACAACGACTTCTCGATGAAATTCTGGGACGCCGGTTGCCGGATCTTCATCGGCGTCGGCGACAGCCTCGTGTATCACTTCCAGCAAAAGAGCACCGGCAAGATCGTCAAGAACGACGGCCGCCGTCAGTTCCTGAACAAATGGGGCATGACCCAGGCGACGTTCGATCGCTACTACCTGCATCGCGGCGAGCCGGCAGGCACCCGCATCGCGCTCGATACGCCGGCCGTGGAAGGCCGCCTCAAGCGCGCGCTGCTGCGCTCGCGGATCAAGCGCGCGTTCAGCTGATCGGGCCCCGAAAACCGCACGGAAACCTGTCCTGCTTCGCGTATACTGCGCCGTTCGTCCCGGGTCTCTCGCCGGGGGCGCGACGCGGCGCGGTGCACGCCGTTCGCGCGCCGCATTCGTCCATACGCCAGGTTCCGATGCTTTCGTTTTCCACTCCCGCCACGCGGCGCCTGACCGCCGCCCGTGCATTCGCCGTCGCCGCGCTCTG
Source organism: Burkholderia sp. MSMB2157WGS (assembly GCF_001532755.1). Taxonomy (NCBI): domain Bacteria; kingdom Pseudomonadati; phylum Pseudomonadota; class Betaproteobacteria; order Burkholderiales; family Burkholderiaceae; genus Burkholderia; species Burkholderia sp. MSMB2157WGS. Next base: position 91,182 of record NZ_LPJG01000015.1, read on the forward strand.
CATGGTGCCCGTCTCGACCGCGCTGACCAACGTGTTCTGCGGGCTGTTCGCCGTCGCGCTCGTGATCTCCCCCGAATTCTGGCGCAACCTGCGCTCGCTCGTCGCCGACCCGGCTTCGCTCGCGGCGCTGCTGATCCTGGCCGCGCTGGCCGTGAGCGTCGCCTATACGGTCGCGCCGCACAACAAGGCGTGGAACTGGGTCGCGAAGTACGACAAGCTGCTGCTGCTGCCGTTCGCCGTGCTCGCGTTCCGTCATTCGAACTGGGCGCCGATCGTGCGGCGCTGCTGGTTCGCCACGCTGTGCGCGATCCTGCTGCTGTCGACGACCAACTACCTCGGCCTGACCGCGATCGGGCCGGCGCATGCGACCCAGTTGCCGCTGTCGCGCGCGTGGGTGTTCAAGAACCATATCGCCGCCGGCATGTTCGGGGCGTTGCTCTTTTACCAGGCAGCCGATCTCGCGCTGGCGGCCCGCACGATGCTGTCCCGCGCCGCGTATGCGGGCGTCGCCGCGTGGTCGCTCGTCAACGTGTTCGTGATGCTGCAAGGGCGCACGGGGCAGGTCATCGCGCTGTTGCTGATCCTCGTCGTCGCCGTGCGTTTCGTGCTGCTGCTGCGCCGGCGGTCCGCGTTGCGCGCAGGGCTCGCCGCCGGCGTGCTCGTCCTCGCGGGCGCCGCGCTCGTGGTCGCCGCCTGCACGGTTCACAACGGCCGGCTGACGAAGGTCGTGACGGAAGTGCAGCAATACCGGCAGAGCGATGCGGCCACGTCGACCGGGCTGCGCCTCGAGTGGTACAAGAAGGGGCTCGAACTGTATCGCCAGCGCCCCGTGCTCGGCTACGGCGCAGGCGGCCTCGAATCCGAATTCGAGAAACTCACGGCCGGCAAGACGGCGGCCGAAGGCCAGCTCACGTCGAACCCGCACAACGAATATTTGCTGATGGCCGTGCAACTCGGCTCGCTCGGCGTGCTGCTGTTCGTCAACCTGATCGTGCAGATCGCGCGCGGCAGCCGTGCGCTCGATCCGCGCTCGCGGCACTTGCTGCTCGCGTGGCTCGCGATCTTCGCAATCGGCAGTCTCGCGAATTCGCTGTTGCTGGATTTCGCCGAAGGGCACCTGATCGTGCTGCTGGCCGGCATCCTGCTCGGCTGCAGCGAGCGCAGCGAAGCGCTGCCGCGCGAAACGTCGGCGATCCGACGCAGCGTGTAACACCCGCCGGCCTACGTTCCGCTGCCCACGCCGACCGGTTCGGCGGCAGCGGACCTCCGCACAGTCGATGCGGGCGAGCCGCGTGGTTCTCCGCGGAACGAAGCCCCAGGCCAACGAAGAAAAACGCGCGTTTGCCGGGCGTCAATCGGGTCCGGCGCGGCCCAGCCGCGACGTGTCGACGATGACGTCGGCCGGACCCGGCGGATTCAGCCCGAGCATCTCGGCAGCCGCGGCCTTCACGCGCTGCGCCCCAAGATGGACGAGGCAGTCGCTGCGGCTGTCGACATGACGCTCGCAGCCTTCGTGCCGGCACGGCACGCAATCCCCCTCCCCTTGCAGCAGCCACACGTTCCCGTGCCGGCCCGAGCCGCGCAGCGGCCACGGATTCTCGGTCGCGGGCCAGTGCTGCGGCCACGGCCCCCAGCGCACGGGGTCGGACGGCCCGAACAGTGCAATCGTGTCGGTGCCGGTCGCGGCCGCGACGTGCGTCGCGCCGGTGTCGGGCCCGATGAAGAGCCGCGCGCGCCGCACGAGCTCCGCGCTCTCGCCGAACGTCAGGCGCCCGACCAGGTTCAGCACGTCGCCGCCCGCCTCGGTCGCGACCTGCTCCGCATACTCGCGCTCGCGGTCGGCCGGGCCGCCCGACAGCGCGACCGCGAAGCCCTGCTCGCGCAGCCAGCCGATCATGTCGACCCAGCCATCGAGCCGCCATTGCTTGTAACGGAACATCGGATACGGATGCAGCACGACCAGCGGCTTGCCGGCGCGGATCGCGGGCGACTCGGCGAGCCACGCGTCGAAACGCGCGCGTCGCGCGGGATCGTCGCCGATGCCGGGTGCGACGACCTCGGATACCGGCTCGATGCCGATCACCGGCGCGAGTGCGAGCGTACTGACGACCGTATGCGCGGATTCGTGGTGATTGATCGCGATCCCGTTCAGCATCATCCGCGCGAGCCACGTGACACGGTTCGGGTCGACCAGACCGACCCGCTTGCGGCCGGCGAACCAGCTATAGAAACGCGGCCGGTCGGAACTCAGCGCCGCGCACGCGAGATCGTAGCGGCGCCATATCGACAGCGCGTCGCGCAACCGCTCGCGAAACCCCGCGCGCTGCGCGACCACGATCACGCGCCGCACGTCCGGATTGTGCTCGAGCACGCCCTCGGTGCCGCGAAACACCAGCATGTCGATCTGCGCGTCCGGCCAGCGGGCCTTCAGCGATCGGACGAGCGGCGTCGTCAGCAGCACGTCGCCGATACGGCGCGGCGCGGCAACGAGGATGGTTCGGGGCGGACGGGCGGAAGAAAACAGGGCCACGGCGATCGTCTGGCTGGCTGAACAAGGCTGGCAATGTACAGGATTTTGCAGCAGCCGGCGCGGCGTCGCGCACCGGCCGCGCCGGCTGCCGCGATGCGGCCCCGCCCGCGGGGGCGTCGTGCGGTACGCGGCCGCACGGCGCGCACGGCACTACGAAGCGGTCGTGACGATCGCGGCCGCCGTGGCGGCGGCCGGCGGCTCATGCTTCGCATCGGCCGCAGCGTCGTCGCGATGGCCGGCCTGCGGCAGCAGATGGCGCACCGCGCGCTCGACCGCATCGACGCCGATCGCTTCGACGGTCGGGCCCGCGCGCAGGATCACGTGCGGCACGCCAAGCGGATGCCAGCGCAGGTATTTCTCGGGACGGTCCTCGAACAGCGCGGCCACCGGTACGCCGAGCGCCGACGCAAGATGGACGGGTGCGCTGTCGGCCGAGACGATCATATCGAGCAGGCTTGCGGCCGCCACCAGTTCGGCGATCGACGCAGGTGCGACATGCCGTGCATTCACGTCGCGCCATACTTCGTCTTCGACAGCCCGGCCGACGGCCGGATCGCGAAACACGATCACGTCGGCGATCGGTGCGAGCCGCTCGCCGAGGTCGCGCCAGCGGTCGGCCGGCCAGCGGCGCTCGACCGCCTTGTTCGACACGAACAGCCCGATGCGCGGCTTCGTCCGCCGGCCGAGCAGGCGATGCCACGCCTCCTGCAGCGTGGGATCGGGATGCACCGACAGCTCGAGACCGTCGAGATCGGCATCGCCGAGTTCGGGCACGAGCCGGAAGCCCGACAACGCTTCATGGCACATCGGCCGCTGCGCGACATGCTCGGGCTTGCGATCGTCGAATTCGGTCCTGGCATCGTGCCAGCGGCAATCCTTCGCGCGAAGCTGGCGCGCGAACTGCATGCTGCTGCGATGCATGCCGCCGTTCGGCACGATCACGAGGTCGAACCGCAAGCGGCGCAGACGGCGCACGAGCCGCAACCGGTCGAAGAATGCGCGCATCCGCCCCGGACGGTCGTTGCGCTCGCACTGACGGCTGTACACGTAGGTGTGGATCGCGTGCACGTTCGGGTTTCCGGCCAGCGCGGCCGCGTTGTAGCGGTTCGCGACCACATGCAGCTCCGCGCCCGGCCAACGCGCCTTCAGCGCGCGGAGAAACGCCGTCGTGCACAGCATGTCGCCCAGAAAATCAATCCGGATCACGAGGATCCGCTGCGTCGGGTTCCCATTGGCCATGGTCATGTGGTGACAATCCGCTTTTTATCGTCGAGACGGGCCGTTCCACGGCATCCCGTTCGGGGACTACACCGCCGCGCGTTGCCGCACCCCGCATGGATCCGCCCCTGTTTATTCGCGCGCCACCGGCGCGGCGTCGCTCGCCGCGCGAACCCGCGGCAGGCGCGGCGTTCGGACGGTCAGCGCGGGATTGTATAGCGTCCGGATGGCCAGCCCAAGTCCGATTACCGTCGCACGTAAAAACGGCCCGCCGCACCGCACGATGGCGATGCGACGGGCCGCCTGGACGCGACACCCGCCGAAGCGGGCGCGGTCAGTACGTGATTTCGACGACGCTGCCGTCGAACGCCGCGCGCAGCTCCGCCAGCAGCACGTCGCTCGGCTTCACGCGCCATGCGTCGCCCAGACGCATTTCGCCCTGCGCGCGTGCGTTGCTGTAGTGGATCTGGACTGCAAGCCCGTTCGGCAGCGGCGGCGGCGGACGCCGACCGCCATCGCGGCCGCCGCCGCGCGGCGCGGGCGCGTCGACCGCGTTCGCCGCGGCCGGATCGTCCTTCGACACGTGCGGCTCGAGCACGCGGCGCAGCGCGAGCGCGTCGGCGTTGCCGTTCATCGTCAGCCGCACGGCCTGCGCATAGCGGCTGCGCGCGCGTTCAAGATCCATCACGGTATCGGCCGTGAAGCGAATGCCGCCGGTGAACGCGTCGTTGCGCGCCTGCCCCTGCACGATCAGCAGCTCGTCCTCCTTGAACAGCGCCTTGTTCGCCTCGAACTGCTCGTTGAAGATCGTGATCTCGCACTGGCCCGTGCCGTCGTCGAGCAGCGCGATCAGCATCTTGCCGCGCTGGGTCATCTGCGTGCGCAGCGACGCGATGATGCCGGCGACGAGCTTGTCGCGCCCTTCCTTCAGGTCACCGATCTTCTGCCGCACGAAGCGGCGCACTTCGTCGCGATACGCGTCGAACAGGTGGCCGGACAGGTAGAAACCGAGCGCGGCCTTTTCTTCCTGCAGGCGACGCTTGTCGTCCCACGCGGGTTCGTCGACGAGCGCATGCGCATGCGGCGACTCGGCGCCCATGTCGAACAGGCCCGCCTGCATCGCATTCGCTTCGGCCTGCTCGGCCGCTTCCATCGCGAGCGGTACCGACGCGATCAACTGCGCACGGTTCGGGTTCAGCGAATCGAACGCGCCGGCGCGAATCAGCGCCTCGACCGTGCGGCGGTTGACCACACGCCGGTCGATCCGCTCGCAGAAGTCGAACAGGTCGGTGAACGCCTTTTCCTCGCGCGCACGCAGGATTTCCTCGATCGCGTTCTGGCCGCTGCCCTTCACCGCGCCGAGACCGTAGCGGATCGTGCGCGAGCGCTTGCCGTCGGCTTCCGCGACCGGCTCGAACCGGTAATGCGACTGGTTGATGTCCGGCGGCAGCACGACGAGGTTGTTCACGACGCAGTCGTCGAACAGGATCTTCACCTTGTCGGTGTCGTCCATCGCGAGCGTCATGTTGGCCGCCATGAATTCGGCCGGATGGTGCGCCTTCAGCCACGCGGTGTAATACGCGAGCAGCGCATACGCGGCTGCGTGCGACTTGTTGAAGCCGTAGCCCGCGAACTTCTCCATCAAGTCGAAGATCTCGTCGGACTTCTCGCGCGTGAGGCCGTTCTTCGCCGCACCCTCGGCGAAGATCTCGCGATGCTTGGCCATCTCCTCGGGCTTCTTCTTGCCCATCGCGCGACGCAGCAAGTCCGCCCCGCCGAGCGAGTAGCCGCCGATGATCTGCGCCATCTGCATCACCTGCTCCTGATAGACCATGATGCCGTAGGTCTCTTTCAGGACGGGTTCGACGCGCGGATCCGGATAGTCGACCTTCTCGCGCCCGTGCTTGCGTGCGCAGAAGCTCGGAATCAGGTCCATCGGGCCCGGACGGTACAACGACACGAGCGCGATGATGTCCTCGAAGCGGTCGGGCTGCGCATCCTTCAGCATGCCCTGCATCCCGCGGCTTTCCAGCTGGAACACCGCGACCGTGTTGGCCTTCTTCAGGATCTGGAACGAGGCCGGATCGTCGAGCGGCACCTGCGCGAGCGACCAGTCGGCCTTCGACGGATCGAGACGGCGGATGTAGCGCTCGGCCCAGTCGAGGATCGTCAGCGTCGTGAGACCCAGAAAGTCGAACTTCACGAGGCCGACGGCTTCGACGTCGTCCTTGTCGTACTGGCTGACCACGCCGCCGTCGTCGCCCTGCGTGTACAGCGGGCAGAAATCGGTCAGCTTGCCGGGCGCGATCAGCACGCCGCCCGCGTGCATCCCGACGTTACGCGTGAGGCCCTCGACGCGCTGCGCGAGATCGAGCAGCTGGTGCACTTCGTCCTCGTGGTCGTAGCGCTCCTGCAACTGCGGCTCTTCCTTCATCGCGTCGGCAATCGTCACGTGCTTGCCGGGCTTGAACGGGATCAGCTTCGCGACGCCGTCGGTGAACATGTAGCCGAGGTCGAGCACGCGGCCGATGTCGCGCACGGCCGCCTTCGCGGCCATCGTGCCGAACGTGGCGATCTGCGATACGGCGTCCGCGCCGTATTTCTCCTTCACGTACTGGATCACGCGATCGCGGCCGTGCTGGCAGAAGTCGATGTCGAAGTCGGGCATCGACACGCGTTCCGGATTCAGGAAGCGCTCGAACAGCAGGTTGTAGCGCAGCGGATCGAGGTCGGTAATGCCGAGCGCGTACGCGACCAGCGAGCCGGCGCCCGAGCCGCGGCCCGGGCCGACCGGCACGCCGTTGTTCTTCGCCCAGTTGATGAAGTCCGCGACGATCAGGAAGTAGCCGGGGAAGCCCATCTTCGTGATGGTCCCGCACTCGAATTCGAGGCGCTTGTAGTACGTGTCGCGCTGCGCGTCGCGCTCGGCTTCGACCGGATACAACTGCGCAAGGCGGGTCTCGAGCCCTTCCTTCGACAGCTGGACGAGGTAGTCGTCGAGCGACATGCCGTCCGGCGTCGGAAACAGCGGCAGTTTCGGCTTGCCGAGTTCGAGCTTCAGGTTGCAGCGTTTCGCGATCTCGACCGTGTTCGCGATCGCCGACGGCAGGTCGGCGAACAGCGCGACCATGTCGTCCTGCGTGCGGAAATACTGGTCGGTCGTGAAACGCTTCTGGCGCCGCGGGTTCGCGAGGATGTCGCCTTCCGAGATGCACACGCGCGCCTCGTGCGCGGTGAAATCGTCGTCCGTCATGAACTGCGTCGGGTGCGTCGCGACGACCGGCAGCTTCAGCGACGCGGCGAGCGTCGCGGCCTGCTGGATGTACGCCTCGGCGCCCGGCTGGCCGTAACGCTGCAGCTCGATGTAGAAGCCGCCCGGAAACACCCGCGCCCAGCGCTCGGCGTGACGGCGCGCGGCGTCTTCGTTGCCCGCGGCCAGCGCGAGCCCGATATCGCCCTGCTGCGCGCCCGACAGCGCGAGCAGCCCCTGCGCGCGCTCGCCGTCGAGCCAGCTCGCGTCGAGTTCCGCGCGGCCGCGGTACTGGTTCGTGAGCCACGCCTTCGACAGCAGCTCGCAGAGATTCAGGTAACCGACCTTGTCCTTGACCAGCAGCAGCAACCGCGACGGCTTGTCGCGGTCGTCGGGATTGGCGATCCAGACGTCGCAGCCGGCGATCGGCTTGATGCCCTTGCCGCGGGCTTCCTGGTAGAAACGGACGAGACCGAATGCGTTGCCGAGATCGGTGAGCGCGAGCGCACCCTGACCGTCCGCGGCCGCCGCCTTGACGATGTCGTCAATGCGCACGATGCCGTCGGCGATCGAGAATTCGGAGTGAACGCGAAGATGGACGAAGCGAGGATCTGACATGGGCGCTATTGTAGCCGCGTCGCCGCGCAGGCTGCCCAAAAAATGCCCGCTTCGGCCGTTCGGCCGATGCACGCGGCGACGCGTCGCGCGGTTGGCCGATCGGCCGGGTACCGATGCCCGCGCCGTTTGCGGGATAATACGGTTTTTCGAATCAACGCCCCGGCTTCGCACCCTTTTTTGCGGGCCCGCCGTGCGGCCGTTTTCCCGTCGGACCATCATGACCATCGTCAACCTCGCCGCCTACCACTTCGTCTCGCTCGACGCGAACGAACAATGGCGCCCGCTCGTCACCGCCCGCTGCAACGAACTCGGGCTGCGCGGCACGATCCTGCTTGCGCCGGAAGGCATCAACCTGTTCATCGCCGGCACGCGCGAAGCCACCGACGCGTTCATCGCATACATCCGCCACGATCCGCTGTTCGAAGGCAAGTTCACGACGCTGCAGTTCAAGGAAAGCCTGTCCGACTCGCAGCCGTTCCGCCGCATGCTCGTGCGCCTGAAGCGCGAGATCATCACGATGAAAAAGCCCGCGATCAAGCCGGAACTCGGTCGCGCGCCGTTCGTCGACGCCCGCACGCTGAAGACGTGGCTCGACCGCGGTCACGACGATACGGGCCGCCCGGTCGTGATGCTCGACACGCGTAACGCGTTCGAAGTCGACGTCGGCACGTTCGACAACGCGCTCGACTACCGGATCGACAAGTTCAGCGAATTCCCGGAAGTGATCGACGCGCATCGCGCCGACCTCGAGGGCAAGACGGTCGTGTCGTTCTGCACCGGCGGCATCCGCTGCGAGAAGGCCGCGATCCACATGAAGGAAATCGGCATCGAGAACGTGTACCAGCTCGAAGGCGGGATCCTGAAGTACTTCGAGGAAGTCGGCGGCGCGCACTATCACGGCGACTGCTTCGTGTTCGACTACCGCACCGCGCTGAACCCGCAGCTCCAGCCCACCGACAAGGTCACGTGCTTCGCGTGCCGCGCGGTCGTCACGCCGGAAGCGCAACAATCGCCGCACTACGTGCCCGGCAAGTCGTGCCCGGCCTGCGCAACGGCGGCCAGCGCCGCGTAACCGCGCGTCGCACCGCGCCCCGCCGATGAACCACGGCTATCGCGGCCGCTTCGCGCCATCGCCCACCGGCCCGCTGCACTTCGGCTCGCTGGTCGGCGCGCTCGCGAGCTGGCTCGACGCACGCGCGCACGACGGCATCTGGCTCGTGCGCATCGAGGATCTCGACGGCCCGCGCACGGTGCCCGGCGCGGCCGACGACATCCTCGCGACGCTCGCGCATTTCGGCATGACGCCCGACGAGCGGCCCGTCTGGCAGAGTACGCGCGACGCGGCCTACACGGCCGCGCTCGAGCGGCTCGTCGCGGCGGGGCTCGTGTATCCGTGCGGCTGCACGCGCAAGGAAATCGCCGATTCGCTGCGCGCCGCCCACGAACGCCACACGACGCTCGCGTATCCGGGCACCTGCCGCACCGGCCTGCACGGCAAACCCGCGCGCGCATGGCGGCTGCGCGTGCCGGACGGCGACGACGCGCTCATCGCGTTCGACGATCGCTGGCAGCGCACGCAATCGCAGAACCTCGCGACCGAAGTCGGCGATTTCGTGCTCAAACGCGCGGACGGCCAATGGGCGTATCAGCTCGCGGTCGTCGTCGACGATGCCGACGCCGGCATCACGCACGTCGTGCGCGGCGCCGACCTGCTCGATTCGACCGCGCGCCAGATCCATCTGCAGCGCTGCGTCGGCGTGCCGACTCCCGCGTACCTGCACGTGCCGGTCGTCGTCGACGCCAACGGCGAAAAGCTCAGCAAGCAGACCGGCGCGACGGCGCTCGAACGCAACGATCCGCTGCCGGCGCTGCGGGCCGCGGCCGCGCATCTCGGACTGTCGAACGATGGCGATCTGCCGAGCCAAACGATCGACGCGTTCTACGCGGCCGCCACCGATGCGTGGGCGCGTCGCTTCGGGCCGCGCGCCGGTTGAATCGCCGGCGGGACTCCGGTCCATGCCGACGACGTTCCTGCATCCGTCGGCGTCGAATCCGATCGCATGAAAGCGTGACGCAGGCCTGAGCGCTCCGTCCGCTACCGTCGTTGCGCAATGCGCAACGGCATCGCATCGAAATATCCGCCCCCGCGCGGCACGCAATCGCCCGCGCACGCACGCCCTGCCCCGATCGCATCGCCCAATGAAAAAACGGGCACATGCTCGTCGCATGTACCCGCCTGTCCGGCAGCGCTCCCGCGCCGCCCTGCCGCTTCGCCCGGCTTACGCCGACGGCTTGCGCGGCATTCCGAACCCGCCGAGCAGCGCGGCGACCTGACGCTTCGGCCCTTTCTTCTCGGGCTGCTGCGCGGCCTGCGTGTCGTCCGGCTGCTTCGCCGGCGCCGACGGCTCGTACGGTTTCAGGAAGAAATCGTCGACGGGCGCTTCGTGCCGGCGATGATGGCCGCCACGCTCGGAACTGCCCGAGCGGCGACCCGCTGCACCGCGATGCTCGTCGCGCTCGCGCCGGCCGCCCCGTTCGCCACCGCGCTCGCTGCTGCGCTCGCCGCCGCGCTCGTCGTGACGCTGGCGCGCGGGCTTGTCGAGCTTGAGCGTCTGCACTTCGAGCGGACGCTTGATCAGCTTCTCGATATCGGCGAGCTGCTTGCGCTCGTTCGGGCTGCACAGCGACAGCGCGTCACCCGTCGCCCCGGCGCGACCGGTACGGCCGATCCGGTGCACGTAGTCTTCCGCGCTGAACGGCAGGTCGAAGTTGATCACGGCCGGCAGCTCGGCGATGTCGAGACCGCGCGCGGCCACGTCGGTCGCGACCAGCGCCTCGATTTCGCCGCGCTTGAACGCGTCGAGCGCCTGCATCCGCTCGATCTGCGTCTTGTCGCCGTGAATCGCCGACGCGACCACGCCGTCGCGCTCGAGATTGCGCGCGAGGCGGCTCGCGCCGATCTTGCTGTTGCAGAACACGATCACCTGCTTGAGGCCGCGATCGCGCAGCAATTGCACGACGGCCGCCTGCTTGTCGCCTTCGGCGACGTCGTAGACGATCTGCGTGACGTTCGCGTTCGTCGAATTGCTGCGTGCGACTTCGATCGTCTGCGGGTTGCGCAGATAGGTCGACGCGAGCTTCTTGATTTCGCCCGAGAACGTGGCCGAGAACAGCAGCGTCTGACGCTCCTTCGGCAGCAGGTTCAGGATGCGCTGCAGATCGGGCAGGAAGCCCATGTCGAGCATCCGGTCGGCTTCGTCGAGCACGAGGATCTGGACCTGGCCGAGGTTCGCCGTCTTTTGCTGCACGTGGTCGAGCAGGCGGCCCGGCGTCGCGATCAGGATCTCGACGCCGCGGCGCAGTTCGGCCGATTGCGGGTTCATGTCGACGCCGCCGAACACCACCGCGCTGCGCAGCGGCGTGTGCTTCGCATACGCGTGCACGTTCGCGGCGACCTGGTCGGCGAGTTCACGCGTCGGCGTGAGAATCAGCGCCCGCACGGGATGGCGCGCCGGGGACGCGCTCGTATTGGCTTGCGGCAGCAGACGCTGGATGATCGGCAGCGAGAAGCTCGCGGTCTTGCCGGTGCCCGTTTGCGCGGCGCCCATGACGTCGCGGCCGGCGAGCACGACCGGAATGGCCTGAGCCTGAATCGGCGTCGGCGTCGTATAGCCCTGCTCCGCAATGGCTTTCAGGATATCGGCGGCAAGGCCGAATTGGTCGAAGGTTGCGTCGACGGGCTTGGCGACAGAATCGGACATGGTGGCGTTTCGCTCAAAAGGCGCGGCGGGGACATCGTGCGTCAGGCCGGCCGGGCCTGCGCTCATCACAATTCGGAAATAGACGGAGCCGCGGCGCGCCGCGCGGCGCCGCTCTGGTGCTTGGGACCGGTTCGATGCGAACGCCGGACGCCAGGCCGTGCGGACTCCGTTCGGCGCGAATGCCGGCGGAAAGGGCCGTATTGTAGCACCGTGCGCGCATCTGTCCGTGACAACGCCGCGAACGGCTGCGACCGCGGCTCGCGCGGCGTGCCTGTCCGCCCCGCGCGACCGGGCGATTGGCCGATCGGACTATCCGTATCGGCCAGCGAACCATATTAGGGGCTCGATCCTGGAATCCCGCACCGGCATGCCCGCCGCCCGGCCGTCAACCCGACGGCAGGTCACGCAGGCGAATACGCGCTGCGCGCGCGTCCGCCGCTCAGCCCTTCTTCTTTTTCTTCTCGACCTGCACGCAGTCGCCCAGCAGCGGCGGCGACTGCGGGTCGGCGATCTCGTCGCGCAGCGTCGCTTCCTTGCCCTTCGTCCACCAGGTATAGCGGCCGGCCTGGTAGCGCGCGCCCGACGCCGACACCGTATCGACGAACAGCATCTGCTTGCCGTCCACCGGCACGAGCGCGAAGCTCTGGCCGTTGCCCGCGAGCCAGTACGACACGCGCACCGGCTGCTTGTGGTTCGCGCACTGGTAGAGGGTTTGCTGGCGCGCGTCGGCGTCGATCTCCTCGACGGTCAGTTGCGCGGCGTGCGCGACCGAAACGGCGGTGCCGGCGAGCGCAAGCGCGGCGAGGGTGTGGCGAATCATGCAGGTCCTCTCACGAGACGTTGGAAACGCGCCCTTGCGGGACGCGCGGTTATTGTTTGCAGGATCGGCGGGGAAATCGCGCCGATCGCCAGAATCAGGGATCGATCACGTCCGCGCACGCATCGGTCGGCGCCGCGGCGAGATGGCCGACGAGCGGCACGATCTTGAGCCCGGCCGACGCCACCCGGCACGGCGCGGCCGCGACGCCGCAGCCGGCGAGACTCGCGACGAGCGCCAGCGCGGCGCCCAGCTTTCCGATACGCAACCATCGCGACGCCATCGTCCTCTCCTCGTTCCGTCAGCGCGCCGACACGGGCCGAACGGCCGCGGCAGCGCGCTTCGCCCGTTCGCGGGCTTCGTCGACGGTCGCGCCGGTCGCCAGCGCGACGCCCATGCGCCGCTTCGCGAAACTTTCCGGCTTGCCGAACAGGCGCAGGTCCGCGCCCGGCACCGCGAGCGCGTCGCGCACGCCTTCGAACGCGATCCCGCGCTCGTCGAGCCCGCCGTAGATCACCGCCGACGCGGCCGGCGTGCCGAGCGCCGGATCGACCGGCAGGCCGAGAATCGCGCGTGCGTGCAGCTCGAATTCCGACTGGCGTTGCGAGGCGAGCGTGACGAGGCCCGTATCGTGCGGCCGCGGGCTCACCTCGGAGAACCATACGTCGTCGCCGCGCACGAACAGTTCGACGCCGAACAGCCCGCGCCCGCCGAGCGCCTCGGTCACCTTGTGCGCGATCTCGCGCGACTTCTCGAGCGCCGCCGCGCTCATCGGCTGCGGCTGCCACGATTCGACATAGTCGCCCGCCACCTGCACGTGGCCGACCGGTTCGCAGAAATAGGTGCGCGTGTCGAGCGTCGCCGGATCGATCGCGCGCACGGTCAGTTGCGTGATCTCGTAGTCGAAATCGACGAAGCCCTCGACGATCACGCGGCCGTGGTTCACGCGCCCGCCCGCCATCGCGTAGTCCCACGCGGGTTTCACGTCGGCGTCGGTCTTCACGACCGACTGCCCCTTGCCCGACGACGACATCACCGGCTTCACGACGCACGGCATGCCGATCGTCGCGACGGCCGCGCCGAAGGCCTCGAACGAATCCGCGAACGCATACGGGGAAGTCGGCAGGCCGAGCGCCTCGGCCGCGAGCCGGCGGATCCCTTCGCGATTCATCGTGAGCTGCGTCGCACGCGCGGTCGGGATCACCTCGGCGAGGCCGGCCGCCTCGATCGCCGCGAGCGCGTCGGTGGCGATCGCCTCGATCTCGGGGACGATCAGGTGCGGCCGTTCGGCTTCCACGACGGCCCGCAGCGCGGCCGGGTCCGTCATGTCGATCACGTGCGCGCGATGCGCGACCTGGTGGCCCGGCGCGTCCGGATAGCGATCGACCGCGACGACTTCGACGCCGAGACGCTGCAACGCGATGATGACTTCCTTGCCGAGTTCGCCGGCGCCGAGCAGCATGACGCGCGTGGCCGAGGGTGAAAGCGGCGTACCGAGCCGCTGACCGATCTGCATGTGATTTCCCGCTGGTTCTGTTGGAGGACGAAAACGGCTTCGATGTTAACACGGGCATCCGCGCCGGTTTGGGCGGTTTGGCCGCGCCCGCGCGTGGTCGCGCGAGGCCCGCGGGCGGGCCGCGAACGTTTTCGCGCGCGAAGTGTCGGCTCGCCTGCCGCGGGGCGGGTGCGTTACTCTTACGCCTTGATCAGAATCCGAAGAGGAACGAGGCTCATGTCCCACCTGTCCGCGGCCGCACGCGCACGCACCGGCCTGCTTCGCCCGTTGCGCGCGCCGCTTTGCGCGTTGACGCTTGCCACGCTTCTCGCCGCCTGCGCGATGCCGACCCATCCCGATTCCGCCGCCCCAGCACCCGACCCGTACAACCCGGCCGCCGTCCAGCTGCTCGACGACACGAGCTGGGAGCTCACCAGCTGGGTGAACGCCGACGGCACGCCGCGCGCGATCCCGCACGGCGACAACGGCGAGCCGATCAAGCTCGCGCTGTCGACCGACTCGGGCATCCGCCGCGCGAGCGGGTTCTCGGGCTGCAACCGCTACATGGGCACCTACGCGATCAAGAACGGCCTGCTGAGCTTCGGCCCGCTCGCCGGCACGCGAATGGCCTGCCCGAACACGCTCGGCGGCCAGCTCGAATCCGCGTACCTCGACGCGCTCGCCCACATCGAGAAAACCGGCGTGCAGATGCGCGCGCCGCAGCAATTGCAGATCGTGACCCAAGCCGGCGCAACGCTGACGTTCACGCAGCGGAGCCCCTGATGAACGGCGCGCGCGAAGGCCGACCGGCCGCCTTCGCGTGACGCGCCACGCGCACGTGCCACCCACGTGCGTCGCGCGGCATGAATCGGAATCACGCCGCGTCAGAGTCTTGTTCGCCGGCCGGTTAAACTCGGCGGGTCGCGCCCCGCGCGCCCCGCCCCACTCCTGTTTCAAAGCATGCACACGGTTGTCTTCGGCTGGTTCGGCATCTCCGCCGTCTGGTTTCTCCTTCTCTTCTGGCGTCTCGTGCAGGCGATGCTGCCCGGCGGCGGCGGGCTCGCCGGCCGCGGCTCGATCCGCCTGTGGCTCGGCTTCGCCGCGGTGTTCGTCGCAAGCTGCACGCTGACGAGCCCGCTGTCGGGCCCCGACACGAACGCGCTCGGCCATGCGTGCTCGGCCGGCTTCGCCCACGTGCTCGGCCCGATCGGCACGCCGGTCGCGATGGTCGTGCTGTTGTTCGCCGGCTTGCCGTGGCTGACCGGCATCGGCTGGCGGCAGTTCGCCGCGTGGGTCGACACGTCGTTCGGCGTCAAGCTGTCGCGCGACGGCGGCGACGACGACGCGCGCGGGATCGCCGACCTGCCGCGCAGCGCGCTGCATCGCGACGACGACGTCGTGCAGCCGACCACCGCGCACACCGTCAACTCGATGGCGCCGCGCCAGAACGGCCGGTATTCGCGCCCGACGGTGTGGAAACCCGATCCGCAGGCGCGCCCGAAGCCGCGCAGCAAGACGCCGCCCCGCCCGCTCGCGGAGCCCGTCGCGCCGTCGGGCTGGCTGAAGCCGACCGCCCCGCCGCGCACGCCGGCGCCGCCCGCGCCGATCCCGGCCAGCGCGATGCCGCCGCCGACGACCGGCAGCACCGCCAGCCTCGCGCGCGCCGCGGCGAACGCGCAGGTGCCGCGCCCCGCGCCCGCCCCGCTTCCGGTCGGATTCGAACCCGTCCGGCCGCGTCCGACCGCCGCGCGACCGGCCACCGCCGCGCTGACGCAGACGGCGCCGCGCGCGACGGTCACCCCGCGCCCGGCCGGTACGCCGCCGCAGCGTCCGCCGGTGCGGCCGGTCGCGGGCACGGCGGCCGCCGGCCCGTCGGACGCGGCACGACGCCGCCCGGCGCCGCCCGCGCCGGCGCGCGCACCGCTCTATGCATGGAACGAGAAGCCGGCCGCGCCGATCACGCCGGCGCCGAGCGTTCACGACACGCTGCGTTCGATCGAGGCCAGCACCGCGCAATGGGCGTCGCTGGGCGGCGCGCAATCGGCCGATGCCACGCGCGCGGCGACCGCTGCCGCCGCCGTGGCCGGCGTCGCCGCGACGGCAGGCAGCGTGGCCGCGCCGGCATCCGCGGCCGCGTCGAACGCGTTCGTCCCCGCGGCGCAGGACATCGCAGCCCAGGACGGCGATGTCCCGGCCGCACACGATGCCGCGCCTGCTCGCGACGACGGCGCGCCGATCGTGCTCGACGCGTTCATGCCGGTGCAATCCGGTATCGCGCAGGCCCCGCGTGTCGATTCGCCCACCCCGGCGCTCGACGACGCTGCACCGTCCACGCGACCGGATACCGGCATCGACGATCGCGCGTACGCGCATCGCGCCGACGACGAAATCCGTCGCATCGACGATGCGGCCGCTGCGCCGTCGTTCGACGCCCCCCTCGGCGTCGCGCCTTGGGACGATGTCGTCAGCCCGCCGGTTTCCGCACGCGACTGGTCGACCGAAAACCCGATGGCCGATGTGCCCGCGCACGCCACGCGATCGGAGTCCGCTCATTCGGCGTTCGCGCAAGCAGGCAATGCAGCGGTTCGCGACCTCGGTGCCAGCAAGCCGACCGCGTCCGTCGATGTCGACGACGAGGACGACGCACGACCGGCGCCTGCAATCGATCGCGCGGCACCGGCCCACTTGCGTCAAGCGGCTGCCGATGCGCACGCCGATGTGAAGCCGCCGGCCGACAGCATCGTATCGTTCGCTGCGCTGCCCGCTTCGTCGATTGCGGCAACGTCCGCACCGGCCGTATCGCATCCCGCGCCGGACGCTGCCAAGCCGGTCGAGACGGAACCTGCGGCGTCGTTGCCGGCTGTCGCTCCACGCGCGACGCCCGCCGCCACGTATTGGACACCTTCGACGGTGCAGCCCGCCGCGGCCCCGTCGACCGTCTCCGCCGAATTGCCGAAATCACCGGCGGCTCAGCCGTTTGCCGCAACATCGACGGCATCGACCGCCGCTGCGTCGCCGCTGGCCGGCACGGCTGACGGTTCGACGGCACACGCGTCCGCACTCGCCTCCACATCGAGCATCGCGCCCGTCGCCGCCGCAGTTTCGTCGGTCGGCGTAACCGGCACGGCGTCCGCGTCGCCGTCGCAACCTGCCGCATCGGCACCACCCGCTACTTCCGCCGCGTCGGCGTCGCCGGCCGGTGTGACGGGCCTGACCTACGGTTCGCTTTCGCGCGCTTCGACGCCCGCATCGACCGAGGCGCCCGCCGTGACGCCATCGGCCGCCGGCGCATCGGGTTCGCCGTTCGGTTCGACTGCGCAGACACCTACAACGCCGGCGCCCGCCACCGCGACGCCCGCAACACCCGCGACTTTCGCGTCCGCGCCTGTCGCCACACCGTCTTACGCGCCGGCATCGACGCTTCCGGTCGACACGGCAACCCCGTCGACCGGTACCACGACTTTCGCGACATCGGGCTCATCGAGCGCAGTCGCTCCGCAGCCGGCAAGCGGCCTGCCCGCGTCGCCCACCGTGTCTGCGCCGGCGTCGCCGTCCTTCAGCACGATCGCGTCGACGACCACGGCCGCCGCCGCCACGCCGATCCAGTCGATCGCGGGCTCGCCTGCCGCTGACGCCGGATCGCCGACGTCGATGGGCGCGACCGCTGCGACGCAGGCTCCGTCGATCGTGTTCGTCCCCGCCGCAGTCGCAGCCCAGACGATGACGACACCGCCCGCCCCTGCCGCATCGTCGGCGAGTTGGTCGATGTCGCACGACGCGGGCGCAACGCCGACCGCGACACCGCAAGCGATGCCCCTCCCCGCCGCGAACCTCTCGCCCACGCCGGCAGCCGCAGTTTCCGCGCCGACATTGCCCGCGACCCCGTCGATCGGCGCACCGGCCGCCGAAGCCGCCGAAGCCATCGAGGCAGCCGAACCGGCCCCGGTCGCCCCCGCCCGCCCGCCGCGCCCGAACGCGTTCGAATTCCACGCCCCCGCGTCGTTCAGCGTCGAACTGCCGACGCTCGACCTGCTCGAGCCCGCCTCCGACGACGTCGAAACGATCACCGAGGAACACCTCGCGCAAACCGCGCAGGTGATCGAACAGCGGCTGCAGGAATTCAAGGTGCCGGTGACGGTGGTCGGCGCATCGGCCGGCCCCGTGATCACGCGCTTCGAGATCGAACCCGCGCTCGGCGTGCGCGGCAGCCAGATCGTCGGCCTGATGAAGGACCTGTCGCGCGGCCTCGGCCTCACGTCGATCCGCGTCGTCGAGACGATCCCCGGCAAGACCTGCATGGGCCTCGAACTGCCGAACGCGAAGCGCCAGATGATCCGCCTGTCGGAGATCCTCGAATCGCGCCCGTACCAGCATTCGCCGTCGCAACTGACGATCGCGATGGGCAAGGACATCACCGGCCACCCGGTCGTCACCGATCTCGCGAAGGCCCCGCACATGCTCGTGGCGGGCACGACGGGTTCGGGCAAGTCGGTCGCGATCAACGCGATGATCCTGTCGCTGCTGTACAAGGCGACGCCGGAAGACGTGCGGCTCATCATGATCGATCCGAAGATGCTGGAGCTGTCGGTCTACGAAGGCATCCCGCACCTGCTCGCGCCGGTCGTCACCGACATGAAGCTCGCGGCGAACGCGCTGAACTGGTGCGTCGGCGAAATGGAGAAGCGCTACCGGCTGATGTCGGCCGTCGGCGTACGCAACCTCGCGGGCTTCAACCAGAAGATCCGCGACGCGGAAGCGAAGGAAAAGAAGATCGGCAACCCGTTCTCGCTGACGCCCGACGACCCGGAGCCGCTGTCGAAGCTGCCGCTGATCGTCGTCGTGATCGACGAGCTGGCCGACCTGATGATGGTCGCCGGCAAGAAGATCGAGGAGCTGATCGCCCGCCTCGCGCAGAAGGCGCGCGCGGCCGGCATCCACCTGATCCTCGCGACCCAGCGTCCGTCGGTCGACGTGATCACCGGCCTCATCAAGGCGAACATTCCGACGCGCGTCGCGTTCCAGGTGTCGTCGAAGATCGATTCGCGCACGATCCTCGACCAGATGGGCGCGGAGTCGCTGCTCGGGATGGGCGACATGCTGTTCCTGCCGCCGGGCACCGGTTATCCGCAGCGCGTGCACGGCGCGTTCGTCGCCGACGAGGAAGTGCACCGGATCGTCGAGTATCTGAAGCAGTTCGGCGAGCCGCAGTACGAGGAAGGGATTCTCGACGGCCCTGCCACCGACGGCGCGACGCAGGACCTGTTCGGCGATGCGCCGGACGCGGAAGCCGATCCGCTGTACGACGAAGCCGTCGCGTTCGTCGTGCGCACGCGGCGCGCGTCGATCTCGTCGGTGCAGCGTCAGTTGCGCATCGGCTACAACCGTGCGGCACGCCTCGTCGAGCAGATGGAAGCGGCCGGCCTCGTGTCGGCGATGGGTATCAACGGCAGCCGCGAGGTGCTCGTGCCGGCCGCGGCCGAGTGAAGCGGGCGGCCCGCCGGCCGCGATTCATCGCGACGGGCGCGCCGCGCAACGGGCCGTCCGCAAAAAAAGGCGCTGCCTCGGCAGCGCCTTTCTCGTTTACTGCACCGGCACCAGCTTGAAATCGACCGGCTTGCCGACCGCGACCTTCTGCGGATTCGCGCCGAGCTGCCCCGTTTCCACATTGCGACTGAACACGTAGAACGTGTCGCTGTCCTGGTTGCCGACGATCAGCCACTTGCCGGTCGGATCGATCAGGAACTCGCGCGGCGTCTTGCCGAGGCTCGACTGGCGGCCGACGAGCTTCAGCCGGCCGTCCGCCTTGTTCACCGCGTAGATCACGAGGTCGTTCGCGTCGCCGCGGTTGCTCACGTACAGGAAGCGCCCGTCCGGCGACAGGTGGATCGCGCCGCCGCCGACCTTGCCCTTGAAGCCCGGGGCCGTCATCGGCACCGTCTCGATCGGCGTCAGCTTGCCGTCGCGATAGCCGAACACCTCGACCGACGCGTTGAGCTCGCTCGTCACGTACGCGAAGCGGCCGTCGGCGCCGAACACCATGTGACGCGGGCCCGAGCCGGCCTTCACCGGCGTATAGCGCGTGTCGGTCGGGCTGATCAGCCCGCGGCTGCCGTCCACCGTGTAGCGGTAGCCGTAGATCTTGTCCGCGCCGAGATCCTGCACGAACAGGTAGCGGCCGTCCGGCGAAAATACCGTCGAATGCACGTGCGCGCCGTCCTGGCGGCCCTTCACGGGCCCCGTGCCTTCGTGATGGACCGTCAGCACGGCCGGGCCGACGGCGCCGCCGTCGCGGATCGGGAACACCGCGAAGCTGCCGCCCGGATCGGCCGCCACCGAGTAGTTGGCGGTGACGAGGTACTTGCCGTCCGGCGACAGCGCGAGATAGCAAGGATCGTTCCCTTCCGACGACACGCGGTCGATGAACGTGAGGGCGCCCGTCTTCGCGTCGAAGCCGAACGCGCTGACGCCGCCGCGCTGCGTCGCCGGCCCGTTGTCGCCGGGCAGCTCGTTGACCGCGTACACGGTGCGACCGTCGCGGCTCGGCAACAGATACGACGGATTCTCGGTCTTCGCCGACGACACAGGCGCGACGCTGCCCGTCTTCGTATCGAAGCGGTAAACGTAGATCCCGTCGCTGCCGCCGCCCGTATAGGTGCCGACGAGCAGGTTGTAGACGCCGTCGGCCGGGGCGGACGATTGCTGCGCGAATGCGTGGGTCGCGGACAGGGAAAGCACGATCGCGAAACCTTTCATCCAGTGAGCGAGCCTAAGCGGGAACCCTCGTGTCGAAGCGCGTGCGTCACGCTCGCGTAAACGGTTGGGCATTGAATCCTCCTTGCATCGAGTCGCTTCAAGTGTTGAGATAGGACGAAACGCCGGCCGTTCATGCGCTCCGCCGCCCGGCCGAGTATACGGGGCGCGACGCCCGGGCGTGAAGTCCGGGCCGCCGACGTCCGCATTGTGAACTCGAATACCCAAGGATCGCCTGCCCATGCCCGCCCTGATCGAAGACTACGCCCTCGTCGGCGACGGCCACACGGCCGCGCTGATCGCAAAAGACGGCTCCGTCGACTGGCTGTGCTGGCCCCGCTTCGATTCGGGCGCCTGCTTCGCGGCGCTGCTCGGCACGCCCGAGCACGGCCGCTGGCTGCTTGCTCCGGCCGCCGACGCCGCGATCACGCACACGACCCGCCGCTATCGCGGCGACACGCTGATTCTCGAAACCGATTACGAAAGCGCCGACGGCGCCGTCACCGTGATCGACTTCATGCCGCCCGGCAACGGCTGGTCCGAACTGGTGCGGATCGTCGTCGGCCGCCACGGCACGATGAAGATGCGCATGGAGCTCGTGTTGCGCTTCGACTACGGTTTCTCGATTCCGTGGGTCACGCAACTGACCCGCGAGGACGGCATGAAGGCCATCGCCGGCCCCGATACCGTCGTGCTGCGTACGCCGGTGCCGCTCACCGGCAAGAACCTCCATACGCTCGCGGAATTCACGGTCAACGCCGACGAGCGCGTGTCGTTCTCGCTCGGCTACGCGGCGTCGCACATGCGGCTGCCGCCGGCGCGCGACCCGCTGTCGATGCTCGCGCGCACCGAGAACTACTGGCTCGAATGGTCGGGCCGCTGCCAGGTGCAGGGCCGCTACGCGGCCGCCGTGCGCCGCTCGCTGATCACGCTGAAGGCGCTCGCGTACGAACCGACCGGCGGCATCGTCGCCGCGCCGACCACGTCGCTGCCCGAAAAGATCGGCGGCAACCGCAACTGGGACTACCGCTACTGCTGGCTGCGCGACGCGACGATCACGCTGCTCGCGCTGATGCGCGGCGGCTACTACGACGAGGCGCGCGCATGGCGCACGTGGCTCGGCCGCGTGATGGCCGGCTCGCCCGAGCAGATCCAGATCATGTACGGGATCGCCGGCGAGCGCCGGCTGCCGGAAATGGAGCTCGACTGGCTGCCCGGCTACCAGGATTCGAAGCCGGTGCGCGTCGGCAACGGCGCCGCGAACCAGCTCCAGCTCGACGTGTTCGGCGAGGTGATGGCCGCGCTGCACCTCGCGCGCGTGGGCGGCCTGCAGGCCGACGACACGGTCTGGTCCGTGCAGTGCGCGCTGCTCGACCACCTCGAGAAGATCTGGCAGGAGCCCGACGAAGGCATCTGGGAAACGCGCGGCGGCCGCCGCCATTTCACGTTCTCGAAAGTGATGGCGTGGGTCGCGTTCGACCGCGCGATCAAGTCGGCGGAAATGTTCCGGCTGCCCGGCTCGCTCGACCGCTGGCGCGCGCTGCGCGAGCGGATCCATGCGGACGTCTGCGCCAACGCGTGGCACGAAGGCAAGCAGGCGTTCGCGCAGAGCTACGGCAGCGACGAGCTCGACGCGAGCGTGCTGCTGCTGCCGCAGCTCGGCTTCCTGCCGCCGGAAGACCCGCGCATCGTCGGCACGGTCGACGCGATCGAGCGGGAATTGCTGCACGACGGACTCGTGATGCGCTACCGCACGACCGAATACGACGACGGCCTGCCGCCCGGCGAAGGCACGTTTCTCGCATGCAGCTTCTGGCTGGTCGACAGCTATGCGCTGCTCGGCCGGATCGACGACGCGCATCGGCTCTTCAGCCGCCTGCTCGCGCTGTCGAACGACCTGGGGCTGCTCGCGGAGGAGTACGACCCGGTGGCCGGGCGGCTCGTCGGCAACTTCCCGCAGGCGTTCTCGCACGTGGCGCTCGTGCATACCGCGATGAACCTGATGCACCACGAAGACGCGATGGCGCGCGCGGCCGGCCAGCCCGCGCCGGCCGTCGCGACCGGGCGCTGAGCGGCGCGGCGCGCGCCCTTGTTCATAGATCGTCAAATCGCAAAATTTTGATGAAAAAACCGGGAAATGTTGCATTGCACAACCGATCGTTGTCCGATATGATCGACGAGATTGTCCGGCTGCAATGCAACATGGCCGGCCGCTGACCCACACGGCACGCCGCGACGCCCCACGCCGCCCTTGCGCACCGTCCCCCCCACGCGGGAGTAGCCTGCATGCTTTACCAACTGCACGAATTCCAGCGGGCAATGCTGAGCCCGCTCACGGCCTGGGCCCAGGCCGCCTCGAAGTCGTTCGCGAATCCGTCCAGCCCGTTCTCGCTGATCCCCGGCGCGCCGCGGATGGCCGCCGCCTATGAGTTGATGTATCGACTCGGCAAGGATTACGAAAAGCCGGAATTCAACATCCATCAGATCGTCAAGGACGGCCACAACATCCCGATCGTCGAGCAGACGATCATCGAGAAGCCGTTCTGCCGGCTGCTGCGCTTCAAGCGCTATTCGGACGACGCCGACGCCGTCACGCAACTGAAGGACGAGCCGGTCGTGCTGGTCTGCGCGCCGCTGTCGGGCCACCACTCGACGCTGCTGCGCGACACGGTGCGCACGCTGCTGCAGGATCACAAGGTCTACATCACCGACTGGATCGACGCGCGGATGGTGCCGGTCGAGACCGGCCCGTTCCACCTGCACGACTACATCGCGTACATCCAGGAATTCATCCGTCACATCGGCGCGCGCAACCTGCACGTGATCTCGGTATGCCAGCCGACGGTGCCGGTGCTCGCGGCGATTTCGCTGATGGCGAGCCGCGGCGAGGACACGCCGCTCACGATGACGATGATGGGCGGCCCGATCGACGCGCGCCGCAGCCCGACTTCCGTGAATTCGCTCGCGACGCAGCACTCGACCGCGTGGTTCGAGAACAACGTGATCCACACGGTGCCGGCGAACTATCCGGGCGAAGGCCGCCAGGTGTATCCGGGCTTCCTGCAGCACACGGGCTTCGTCGCGATGAACCCGGAGCGGCACGCGCAATCGCACTGGGATTTCTACCAGAGCCTGCTGCGCGGCGACGAGGACGACGCCGAAGCGCACCGCCGCTTCTACGACGAGTACAACGCGGTGCTCGACATGGCCGCCGAGTATTACCTCGAGACGATCCGCGTCGTGTTCCAGGAATTCCGGCTTGCGGAAGGCACGTGGGACGTCGAAGGCGAGCGCGTGCGGCCGCAGGACATCAAGCACACCGCGCTGATGACGATCGAGGGCGAACTCGACGACATCTCGGGCAGCGGCCAGACGCACGTCGCGCACGAGCTGTGCACCGGCATCCCGCAAGACGATCGCCGCAGCCTGACCGCCGAGAAGTGCGGCCACTACGGGATCTTCTCGGGCCGCCGCTGGCGCACGATCATCTATCCGCAACTGCGCGACTTCATCCGCGAGCATGCGCCGGAACCGAAGCACGGCGCGACGAAGCTGCCCGCCGATGCGCAGGATGCGACCACGATCGGCGTCGTGCCGGCCGCCAAGCCGCAGCCGGAAACGACAGCGCGCGTCACCGCCGCGAAACGCGCGCGCGCGAAGACGCCGGCCGTGACGGTCGCGCCCGCCAAGGCGCCCGCCGCGAAGGCCGCGCCCGCCGCCAAACGCGCGGCGAGCAGCCCGCGCGCAAAACCCGTGCGGGCCCGCAAGGCCGCCTGACGCATCGCGTTCCGACGCAAAAACGCCACCGTTGCTTGCGCACGGCGGCGTTTTTTTATGCGGCGGCCGCGAGCGGGCGGCTCGTCAGTTCGTCCGTTCGTCGCGTCAGCGCCGCAGCAGATACGCGAGCAGCACCTCGGTGCTCATCCGGACCATCTCCGCGCGTTCGTCGGTGTCGGTGAAGTCGCGGCCGAGCGTCGCCGCGAGCGTGAAGCGGTTCGAGACGATGTAGTAGCCAAGCCCCGACAGCGTCACGTAGAAGCGCAGCGGATCGACGTCGCCGCGGAACAGCCCGGCCTTCTGGCCGCGCATCAGCACGTTGCCGAGCTTCGCGACGATCGGCGACATCATCTCGCGGATCCGCGTCGACTTGTGCAGATAGCGCGCTTCGTGCAGGTTCTCGTTGTTGATGAGCCTGAGCAGCTCCGGATGGTCGCGGTAGTAGTCCCAAACGAAATGCGCGAGCCGCGTGACGGCCTCGACCGGCGCGACGCCGTCGAGATCCAGCACGCGCTCGGCCTCCGTCAGCGCGGAGAATGCGTGTTCGAGCACCGCCGTGAAAAGCTGTTCCTTGCTGCCGAAGTAGTAATAGAGCATGCGCTCGTTCGTTTCGGCCCGGCGCGCGATCTGATCGACGCGCGCGCCGAACAGCCCTCCATTCGCGAACTCTTCGGCTGCCGCCATCAGGATGCGGCGGCGCGTACCTTCAGGATCTCTTTTGATTTTTGGCTGATTCATGGTGGCGTTTTGCTACGTGAGCCGCTTGATCCGGACCGGCACCCCCACCGCCTCGGCGCCGGCCGCCCTGGAACGGGCGCGCCGCGGGCGGCCGCCCTCCTGCTGAGCCCCTGCAAAAAAGCGGTTCGATTATGCGCATAGACGGCGTCCAGCGCAATGCGGGAAATCGGCGATAATCAAGGTTTGGCAAACCTTTCCGGCCGCGCCCGACGCGGCCGAGAGCCATTCGGCGCCGTTGCGCCCGTTGTCACCGTGACCGACTCCAAAACACTCGCGGATCGCATCGAAGATCTGCTTCCCCAGACGCAATGCACGAAGTGCGGCTATAACGGCTGCCGTCCGTACGCCGAGGCGATCGCCGCCGGCGACGCGAACTACAACCAATGCCCGCCCGGCGGCGCCGAAGGCATCGCGCGTCTCGCGAGCCTGCTCGGCAAGCCGGTGATTCCGCTGAACCCCGTCAACGGCAGCGAGCATCCGCGCGCGGTCGCGTTCATCGACGAAAACCTGTGCATCGGCTGCACGCTATGCATGCAGGCGTGTCCGGTCGATGCGATCGTCGGCGCACCGAAGCAGATGCATACGATCGTCGCGTCGCTGTGCACGGGCTGCGACCTGTGCGTGCCGCCGTGCCCGGTCGACTGCATCGCGATGCTGCCGGTAACCGGCGATCGCACGGGCTGGGATGCGTGGTCGCAGGAACAGGCAGACGCCGCGCGCGAACGCCACGACCTGCGGCTCGCGCGCCAGCGCCGCGAGCGCGAGGCCGCCGAAGCGCGCGCCGCCGCCCGCCGCGCGGCCAGTGCGGCAAAGCCGGCCGCGGGCCCCGCCGCGGCGCAGCCGGATGCGCCGGCCGCCGACGACGCCGAAGCGAAGAAACGCGCGATCATCGCCGCCGCGCTCGAACGCGCGCGCAAGAAGAAGGAAGAACTGTCCGGGCAAGGCGCCGGGCCGAAGAACACCGAAGGCGTGAGCGCGGCCGTCCAGGCGCAGATCGACGCGGCCGAGGCCCGCCGCAAGCGACTCGCCGAGCAGCAGGCGCAGCGCGATGCCGAAGCGGCATCGGGCGGCCGCGACCACGACAACGACACCGATAGCGACGATCCGGACGGCCCGTCCGCGCCGCCCGACCAGAACGCTCCATGAACGCCAGCAAACGACGCGCGATCTACGAAACGCTGCAGAGCCTCAATCCGCATCCGACCACCGAACTCGAATACTCGACGCCGTTCGAACTGCTGATCGCCGTGATGCTGTCCGCGCAGGCCACCGACGTGTCGGTCAACAAGGCGATGCGGAAAATGTTTCCGGTCGCGAACACCCCGCGACAAATCGTCGCGCTTGGCGAGGAAGGCGTCACCGAGTACATCAAGACGATCGGCCTCTATCGCACCAAGGCGAAGAACGTGGTCGCGACGTGCCGGATCCTGCTCGAGCGCTACGACGGCGAGGTGCCGGCCGATCGCGAAGCGCTCGAAGGCCTGCCGGGCGTCGGCCGCAAGACCGCGAACGTCGTGCTGAACACCGCGTTCGGCCAGCCGACGATCGCGGTCGACACGCATATCTTCCGCGTCGCGAATCGCACCGGGCTCGCGCCGGGCAAGGACGTGCGGGCCGTCGAAACCGCGCTCGAAGAGTTCACGCCGAAGGAATTCCTGCAGGACGCGCATCACTGGCTGATCCTGCACGGGCGCTACGTGTGCAAGGCGCGGCGGCCCGAATGCTGGCACTGCGCGATCGAACCGCTGTGCGAGTTCCGGCCGAAGACGCCGCCGCCCAACGAATAGGCGTCACGCCGCATGGGCGAGCGCCGCACGCGCCGTCGCGACGCCCGCTCCGCCCCTTCCCGGCTACGCGTTGGACGTCGCCGTCGCGTCGTCGGCGGCCGCGCCGCCCGCGCGCACGAGCGCCAGCACGGCCGCCAGAATCGCGACGCCGCCCGCCCACTGCAGCGGCGACAACGCCTCCCCGAACAGCAGCGCCGCGAGCGCGACCGTCACGACCGGTTCGAGCGTCGACAGCATCGACGTGCGTGCGGCCCCGAGCCGCTCGAGCCCGGCGAAGAACGCGAGCATGGCCGCGACCGTCGACACGAGCGCGATCGCGAGCATCGACGCCCAGCCGCCGGCCGTCGCGGGCCAGCGCGGCGGCGCGCCGATCGCCGCCGTGCGCACGATGGCGATCGCGACGAGCGTCGCGGTGGCCGACAGGCAGATGATCGCGGTGGTCGCGAGCGGGTCGACGCCGCGCGTCGCCCTGGTGCCGCCGACGATGTACAGCGAATAGATCACCGCGGCGGCCAGCGCGAGCGCGATCCCGAGCGGCTCGCCGTGCCCGCCGCCGACCATCAGCGCCGAACCCGCGACGCACAACACCAGCGCGACGGCCTTCGCCCGCGTCAGGCGCTCGCCGAGCCACCACGCGGCCAGCAGCGTGACGAACGCCGGATACAGGTACAGCAACAGCGCGACGAGGCTCGCCTGCGCGTGCTGCAGCGCGCTGAAATAGCAGAACGACTGCCCGACGTAGCCGAGCGCGCCCATCGCCACCAGCGGCGCGAGCGCTCGCCCGCGCGGCCATGCGACGCGGCGGTGCCGCGCGATCGCGGCGAGCACCGCGCCGCCGATCGCGAAGCGCACGATCAGCAACCCGAGCACGTCGACGCCGGCCGCATACGCGTAGCGGCCGAAAATCGCCATCGCGCCGAACGCGGCGGCGGACAACGCGACGTAGAGCGCGCCCTGCAGGGCGGCGGGCGAAGGGCGAACGGTGTCGGTCATGATGAAACGGGCGAACCAGCGTCGGGACGGAGTCGTCGGAGTGTAGCGGTGCGGCAGCGGCGAGCCTAGCCCGCGCTTACCCGTTGCGCAGCGGGCGGCCGCAACGCCCTGCGACGCCTGACTCCAGCCGCCCCGGAGCCGCCGCCAGCGCCGTCCGCCGCTCCGGCGTACAATGCGCGACGCGGCATGACGCCGCCCGAATCACGACGTTTCCCCACCATGTTCAATCCAAGCCGCGACGACGTGCGTCGCTTTTTCACCGAGACCTGGCGCAAGCAGCGCGCGGGCGAAATCCTGACGCCGCTGGAAGCGATCGCAGCCGACTGGATCGTCGAGCATCCCGAATACCACGACGAACTGGCCGACGCCGACGGCGCGGCCGCGCGCGACTACACGCCCGAGGAAGGCCGCACGAACCCGTTCCTGCACCTGTCGATGCACCTCGCGATCAGCGAGCAGTTGTCGATCGACCAGCCGCCCGGCATCCGCGCCGCGCACGACAAGCTGGCCGCGAAGCTCGACTCGACCCACGACGCGCAGCACGCGATCATGGAATGCCTCGGCGAGACGATCTGGGAAGCGCAGCGCACGAACACGCCGCCCGATACCGACGCGTACCTGCAGCGCATCCTGCGCCGCGCGTCGCGCGACTGAGCGCGGGCCGGCACGTCGACCTGCGCCGGGCCGCGGACAAAAAAATACCCCGCCGAGGCGGGGCATTCTTGCTGCGCGAGCCTGTGAGGCCCGTCGCGCTTACTTCTTGAACACGAGGTCGGTTTCCTTCAGCGACTCGATGTAGGACGCGATGTCCTTCATGTCGCTGACCGACAGGTTCTGTACCTGCGCCTGCATGATCGCGTTGTTGCGGCCGAGCAGCGGGTTCGTCAGCCCCATCTGGTACTGGCGCATCGCCCACACGAGGTAGTCGGCGTGCTGGCCGGCGAGGCGCGGATACTCGGCGTTGATCGGCTTGTTCAGTTGCGCGCCGTGGCAGGCCGCGCAGTTGTGCGATTCGACCAGTTCCTTGCCCTTCGAGATGTCCGCGGCGTGCGCGGTACCGATCGCGAGGCCGGCCGCCAGTGCCACCGCCGCCGTCTTGAATGCGTTGTTCATGAATGCTCCTGTCCCGCCGGGGAGATCGGCGGCGCGCGCTTTACTTGTAGGGGTTGTCCTTCGTGTCGGCCTTCTGGGCGGCGTAGTACGCCGACAGATCCGCGATGTCCTGGTCGGTCAGCGAACCGGCGATCGCATTCATCGACGGGAAGTGACGATCCTTCTTGCGGTAGGCCTTCAGCGCGTTCTCGAGGTATTGCTGGTTCTGGCCGCCGAGGACAGGCACCCGGTAGACCTCCGGGTACGCCGCGCGGTAGTCCTGGATGCCGTGGCAACCGATGCACATGGCGGCCTTGCTCGCCCCGTCCTTCGGGTTGCCGACCACACCGGCCGCCTGCGCGCTGCCCGCGAGCGCCACGAGCGCTGCGACAACGACGTGTTTGCCGACGAATTTGTTCATAGCTCTTGTAACCTAGCTTGAGGGGAAACTGGCGCCTAAGCGGCAACGGCCCGCGCCGTTTTGCTTATCGGATCGCCACGCAGGCCAAAAAAAACGGCCAGATTGTACCGCGTCGGCGGGGAACGCGTCCATAAGGCGCCCCGGTCCGCCCCGCCACAGCCCCGCTACGATACGCGGGCGCGGCTCAACCGCACAGCCCTTCTGACTTATACTGGGTTTTTTTCCCGAGAAAGAAGAGCGCCGCCATGCGTTTCGAAGGGTCCTCGCACTACGTCGCCACCGACGATCTGAAGCTCGCGGTCAACGCCGCGCTGACGCTGCAACGCCCGCTGCTGATCAAGGGCGAGCCCGGCACCGGCAAGACCATGCTCGCCGAGGAAGTCGCCGCCGCGCTCGACATGCCGCTGCTGCAGTGGCACATCAAGTCGACCACCAAGGCGCAGCAGGGTCTGTACGAATACGACGCGGTGTCGCGGCTGCGCGACTCGCAGCTCGGCGACGAGCGCGTGAAGGACATCGCGAACTACATCGTCAAGGGTGTGCTGTGGCAGGCGTTCGACGCCGAGCGCCCGAGCGTGCTGCTGATCGACGAGATCGACAAGGCCGACATCGAATTCCCGAACGACCTGCTGCGCGAGCTCGACCGGATGGAGTTCCACGTGTACGAGACGCGCGAGACGGTCCGCGCGAAGCACCGCCCGCTCGTCATCATCACGTCGAACAACGAGAAGGAACTGCCCGACGCGTTCCTGCGCCGCTGCTTCTTCCACTACATCCAGTTTCCGGACCCGGCGACGATGCAGAAGATCGTCGCGGTGCACTTCCCCGACATCCGCGAGGAGCTGCTGCGCGCGGCGCTCGAGAGTTTCTTCGAATTGCGCGGCGTGTCGGGCCTGAAGAAGAAGCCGTCGACGTCCGAACTGCTCGACTGGCTGAAGCTGCTGCTCGCCGAGAACATTCCGGCCGACGCGCTGCGCGGCGCGGACGCGAAACAGATCGTGCCGCCGCTCGCGGGTGCGCTGCTGAAGAACGAGCAGGATCTGAGCCTGCTCGAACGGCTCGTCTACATGAACCGGCACAACCGGTAATCTCCCTCATCCGCGAAGGCCCGGCCATGCTGCTCAATTTCTTCTACGCGCTGCGCGCAGCCAAGCTGCCCGTCTCGGTGAAGGAATACCTGACGCTGCTCGAATCGCTGAAGGCCGGGCTGATCTCGCCGTCGATCGACGCGTTCTACTTCCTCGCGCGGATGACGCTCGTCAAGGACGAGCAGTACTTCGACAAGTTCGACCAGGCGTTCGGCGCGTATTTCCACGGCGTGTCCGCGCTGCCGTCCGAGGCGTTCGACATCCCGCTCGACTGGCTCGAGAAGCGCCTCGAGCGCGAGCTGTCGCCGGAGGAAAAAGCGCAGATCGAAGCGATGGGCGGGCTCGACAAGCTGATGGAGCGCCTGAAGGCGCTGCTCGACGAACAGAAGGAACGCCACGAAGGCGGCAACAAATGGATCGGCACCGGCGGCACGTCGCCGTTCGGGCACGGCGGCTACAACCCGGAAGGCGTGCGCATCGGCGGCCCGTCGAACGGCAACCGCACCGCGGTGAAGGTGTGGGAAGCGCGCGCCTATCGCGACTACGACGATTCGGTCGAGATCGGCACGCGCAACATCAAGGTCGCGCTGCGGCGGCTGCGCCGCTTCGCGCGCGAAGGCGCGGCCGAGGAGCTCGACCTGCCCGGCACGATCCGCAGCACGGCCGCGAACGCCGGCTGGCTCGACCTGCGGATGGTGCCCGAGCGCCACAACAACGTGAAGGTGCTGATGCTGCTCGACGTCGGCGGCTCGATGGACGACCACATCAAGCGCACCGAAGAGCTGTTCTCGGCCGCGAAGGCCGAATTCAAGCACCTCGAATTCTTCTACTTCCACAACTGCGTGTACGACCACCTGTGGAAAAACAACCGCCGCCGCCACTCGGAACGCACCGCGACGTGGGACGTGCTGCACAAGTTCACGCCCGACTACAAGCTGATCTTCGTCGGCGACGCGACGATGAGTCCGTACGAAGTGCTGCAGCCCGGCGGCTCGGTCGAATACAACAACCCGGAAGCCGGCGCCGTGTGGCTGCGCCGCCTCGCCGACCAGTTCCCCCATCATGCATGGCTGAATCCCGAGCCCGAACGGCTATGGGAGTACCGGCAGTCGATCGCGATCATTCGCGACGTGCTCGGCCAGCGCATGTATCCGCTCACGCTCGCCGGCCTCGAAACCGCGATGCGCGCACTCAGCAAGTAACGATACCCACCCGCAGATACACAGGCCGCGTCCGAGCGGCCGCCCCGGAGAGCGCATGAACCCTTCGTCCACCGCGAGCGCCGGCCGCGCCGGCGGCCGCCGCTTTTTCGCCGATACGTCCGTGTCCGCGCTCGTCGCCGGCTTCGTCGCGATGATGACCGGCTACACGAGCTCGCTCGTGCTGATGTTCCAGGCCGGCCGCGCCGCCCACCTCACCGATGCGCAGATCTCGTCGTGGATCTGGGCGCTGTCGATCGGCATGGCGCTGACGACGATCGGCCTGTCGCTGCGCTTTCGCGCGCCCGTCGTCGTCGCATGGTCGACGCCCGGCGCCGCACTGCTGATCGCGTCGCTGCCCGGCGTGCCCTACCCCGAGGCGATCGGCGCGTTCGTCGTCTGCGCGCTGCTGCTGACGGCCATCGGCGTGAGCGGCCTGTTCGACACGCTGATGAAGCGCATCCCGGCCGGCATCGCGGCCGCGCTGCTCGCGGGCATCCTGTTCGAGATCGGCATCGAAATCTTCCGCGCCGCGCAGTTCCAGACCGCGCTCGTGCTCGCGATGTTCTTCACCTACCTGATCGTGAAGCGGCTCGCGCCGCGCTATGCGATCGTCACGACGCTGATCGTCGGCACCGTGGTGGCCGGCGGCCTCGGGCTGCTCGATTTCAGCCGCTTCCACATCGCGCTCGCGCAGCCCGTGTTCACGATGCCCGCGTTCTCGATCGCGTCGATCGTCAGCATCGGCATTCCGCTGTTCGTCGTCGCGATGGCATCGCAGAACGTGCCGGGCATCGCGGTGTTGCGCGCGGACGGCTATCCGACGCCGTCGTCGCCGCTGATCGCGACGACCGGCCTCGCGTCGCTGCTGCTCGCGCCGTTCGGCTCGCACGGCGTGAATCTCGCGGCGATCACGGCCGCGATCTGCACCGGCCCCGAAGCGCACGAGGATCATGCGAAGCGCTACACGGCCGCCGTGTGGTGCGGCACGTTCTACCTGATCGCCGGCATCTTCGGCGCGACGATCGCCGCGCTGTTCGCGGCGCTGCCGAAGGCGCTCGTCGTGTCGGTCGCGGCGCTCGCGCTGTTCGGCTCGATCATGAGCGGGCTCGCGAACGCGATGCAGGACGTAAAGCAGCGCGAAGCGGCGCTCGTCACGTTCATGGTGACCGCGTCGGGCCTCACGCTGCTGTCGATCGGCCCGGCGTTCTGGGGGCTCGTCGCGGGCGTCGTCACGCAGGTGATCCTGAACGCGCGGCGCCCCGCGTGACGGGGCTCGCCGCCCGCCGCGGCGCGCGCCCGGCACGCCAGAACGTGCCGGACACGAATCGGGCCTAAAATGATGGATCGGAAGCGGCGCCCGGCGCCGCTTCGCTTCGCCGCCGCGCTCGCGCGGCCCGTGAGAACCCGGCGCCCCGCGCTCTTCTTCCGAATCGCCATGACTACCGCACTCGACCAGCTGAAGCAGTACACGACCGTCGTCGCCGATACGGGCGACTTCCAGCAGCTTGCGCAATACAAGCCGCAGGACGCGACCACGAACCCGTCGCTGATCCTGAAGGCCGTCCAGAAGGATGCGTACAAGCCGATCCTCGAGAAAACCGTCCGCGATCATCGCAACGAAAGCACCGATTTCATCATCGACCGCCTGCTGATCGCATTCGGCACCGAAATCCTGAAGCTGATCCCCGGCCGCGTGTCGACCGAGGTCGACGCGCGCCTGTCGTTCGACACGCAGCGCTCGATCGACAAGGGCCGCGAGCTCGTCAAGCTGTACGAAGCCGCCGGCGTCGGCCGCGAGCGCATCCTGATCAAGCTCGCGTCGACGTGGGAAGGCATCCGCGCGGCCGAGGTGCTGCAAAAGGAAGGGATCAAGTGCAACATGACCCTGCTTTTCTCGCTCGTGCAGGCGGCCGCGTGCGCGGAAGCCGGCGCGCAACTGATCTCGCCGTTCGTCGGCCGCATCTACGACTGGTACAAGAAGCAGGCCGGCGCGGAATGGAACGAAGCGCGCGACGGCGGCGCGAACGATCCGGGCGTGCAATCGGTGCGCCGCATCTACACGTACTACAAGACGTTCGGCTACAAGACCGAAGTGATGGGCGCGAGCTTCCGCACGACCAGCCAGATCGTCGAGCTCGCCGGCTGCGACCTGCTGACGATCAGTCCCGACTTGCTGCAGAAGCTGCACGAAAGCAACGAGCCGGTCGCACGCAAGCTGTCCCCGGACACGCTGCAGGACAAGCCGGCCGATCGCGTCGCGATCGACGAGGCATCGTTCCGCTTCCAGCTGAACGACGAAGCGATGGCGACCGAAAAGCTCGCCGAAGGCATCCGCGTGTTCGCCGCCGACGCGGTCAAGCTCGAGAAGCTGATCGACGCGCTGCGCTGAGCCGAGCTGCGCGTCAGCGGCTGTCAGCAAGACTGACAACAGCCGTCAGTACGTGCGCTGCAACGGCCGCGAACGCGATGTTCGCGGCCGTTTTTATTTTTCATTCCATCGTCAAGCGCGCGCACTACAATCCACGTCACGGGTGCGACGGCCGCCTCCCGATGCGCCCTTTCCCCAGTCAATCTTGCACGACGCCGAGCCAGCGCCGACGCGCCGGTACGGCTCATCCCAGGAGACAACGATGCAAGTTCAACCGTACCTGACGTTCTACGGTCGTGCCGACGAAGCCCTGCAGTTCTACGAAAAGGCACTCGGCGCGAAGACGATGTTCAAGATGCACTTCAAGGACGCACCGCCGAATCCCGATTACCCGATGTCCCCTGAAATGAGCGACAAGGTGATGCACGCGAGCTTCACGATCGGCGACTCGATGATCATGTGCTCGGACGGCGATTGCAGCCAGCCGGCCGGTGCCGCGCATGCCGGCTATTCGCTGTCGCTGAACCCGGCGACCGTCGACGAAGGCCAGAAGCTGTTCAACGCGCTCGCCGACGGCGGCGAAGTGACGATGCCGTTCGGCAAGACGTTCTGGGCGCTCGGCTTCGGGATGGCGAAGGATCGTTTCGGCGTGCACTGGATGGTCAACGTCGAGGATCCGTCGCAGCGCGAGGAGCTCGCGAAACGCGCGCAGGGCTGACGCAAAGGAAACGCCCGCCACCTTGCGGTGGCGGGCGTTTTCGCTCTTGAGTAAAGCGCCTTGCGCGGACGTGTGTCGCGCACGGCGCAGTCTCAACCCTCGACGACGTCGAGATAATCCTCCGGCCGCGTGCGATCTTCCGCATGCGCCATGCCCATCGCGCGCACCAGCACGCTCACCGCCACCGACACCACCAGGTTCACGACCAGCGACCACACGGCCGCATAGCCGGGGATCGCGAGGCCGAACAGGTGGATCGTGAAGATCGAGCTGGCCAGCTTCAGCGAGATCGCCATCCACGTGCCGCAGACGATGCCGGCCGCCCAGCCGGCCAGCAAGCCGCGATGGTCGAGCACGCGCGTGTACAGGCCGAGCACGATCGCCGGCAGCGTCTGGATGATCCAGATCCCGCCGAGCAGTTGCAACTGGATCGCGTAGGTCAGCGGCAACCCGAGGATGAACGCCACCGCGCCGACCTTCACGATCAGCGAGACGAGCTTCGCGACGTGCGTCTCCTGGTCGTGCGACATGTTGCGGTTCACGAACTCGCGGTGGATGTTGCGCGTGTACAGATTCGCGGCCGCGATCGACATGATCGCCGCCGGCACCAGCGCGCCGATGCCGATCGCCGCGAACGCGACGCCGACGAACCACGACGGAAAATACTCGAGGAACAGCGCGGGCACCGCGAAGTTCGGGCCGAACGCCTTGAAGTACGGCGCGTACTGCGGCATGTCCTTCACGCCGGAGGCGAGCGCCATGTAGCCGAGCAGCGCCAGCAGGCCGAGCACGAACGAGTACGCGGGCAGCATCGCCATGTTGCGGCGGATCGAGTTGCCCGACGACGACGACAGGATCGCCGTGACCGAGTGCGGATACAGGAACAGCGCGAGCGCTGAGCCGATCGCGAGCGTCGCATACGCGCTGTAGCCGTTCAGGCTCGTCGCGTCGGGCGCCTTCAACAGCAGCTTCGCGGGCGGCACCGCGGAGAAGATGTGCCCGAAGCCGCCGAGCTTCGCGGGGATCACGATGACTGCGGCGGCGATCGTGACGTAGATCAGCACGTCCTTCACGATCGCGATCATCGCCGGCGCGCGCAGCCCCGACGTGTACGTATACGCGGCCAGGATCGCGAACGCGATGATCAGCGGCAAGTCGCCGACGAAGCCGGTCGTATCGAAGCCGAGCGCGCCGATCACCACCTCGATGCCGACGAGCTGCAGCGCGATGTACGGCATCGTCGCGACGATGCCCGTCACCGCGATCGCCAGCGCGAGCATCCGGCTGCCGTAGCGTGCGTTGACGAAATCGGCGGCCGTCACGTAGCCGTGCCGCTTCGCGATGCTCCACAGCTTCGGGAACACGACGAACGCGAACGGATAGATCAGGATCGTGTACGGCAGCGCGAAGAAGCCCATCGCACCGGCGCCGAACACGAGCGCGGGTACCGCGACGAACGTGTAGGCCGTGTAGAGATCGCCGCCGAGCAGGAACCACGTGACGATCGTGCCGAAGCGGCGGCCGCCGAGGCCCCATTCGTCGAGATGGGCAAGATCGCCGCGCCGCCAGTTCGCCGCCAGGAAGCCGATGATCGTGACGCCGATGAACAGCAGGACGAAGACGAAGGTCGCGCCGAGATTCATTGCGCACCTCCTTGCGTGCCGCTCGCCTTCCATGCGTTCTTGGTCTTGAAATACACGAACGCGGTAATCACCGCGCTGATGAAGACCCACAGCAACTGGTACCAGTAGAAAAACGGAAAACCGAGCCATTGCGGTTCGATCTTGCTGTACGACGGCACCCAGACCATCGCGATCAGCGGCAGTACCAGCAGCCAGAGCCAGCGCTTGGCGGCCCGGTTGGCGTCGGCATCGTGAGCCATGACGTCTCCTCTTCTATCCCGGTTATCGATCTTGTTGAGCGGGTACGGCACCGAGAGGAGCAGCAAAACGGGTAGGCTACGGCTCCCCTGGCTTCGCGCCAGTATAGGAGCCGCGAGCACGCGGTCAAGCAGGGGCGAACCCGAGGTGATCCGCCCCTTGTCGCGCGGTTGCACCGGCCTGCCGCCGATGCAACCGGCGTCAGATCGCGAACGCGGTGTCGCGTGCGCCCGTCGTTTCTTTCAAAGCTTTCACCCACTTGCGCGCGGGCAGCTTCAGCGTGTCCTCGATCAGCTTCGCGCGGGCGTCGAGCTGCGCGAACGGCACGTCGAGCTCGGGCCCCGAGAACGCGATCGCGATCCGGTTGCCGTCGTGCACTTCGGGCAGCGCGATCACGCGGTGATCGAACGCCGCGTTCAGGTGCTTCATGTTGCGCACGAAGCTCGGATGATCGCCGAACAGGTTGATCGTCGCGATGCCGGCGTCGGCGAGGCAGCCGCGCACCGCGCGGTAGAACGCGACGCTGTCGAGCACGGGGCCGCGCGCGGTCGCGTCGTACAGGTCGATCTGAATCGCGCCGGTCGTGCCGCGGTTGGCCGGGTCGTTGACGAAGTCCCACGCGTCGGCTTCGTGCACGACGAGGCGCGCGTCGTCGGGCGGCAGCGCGAACATCGTGCGCGCGGCGACGATCACGGCCGGGTTCAGCTCGACGGCCTCGACCTTCGCGTGCGGCAGGAAACGATGCGCGAACTTGGTCAGCGCGCCGGTGCCGAGCCCGAGCTGGACGATCCGCGCGGGCGTTTCGAGGAACAGCAGCCACGCCATCATCTGCTGCGCGTATTCGAGCTCGATATGCAGCGGCTTCGAAATCCGCATCGCGCCCTGCACCCACTCGGTACCGAAGTGCAGGAAGCGCACGCCGCCTTCTTCGGAGAACGTAACGGGCGCGAAGCGCGGCTTGCGCGGCGCTTCGAGCACCGGCACGTCGTCGTGTTCGTCGATGTCCGGGCGGCGCTTCACGCGCGGCGGCTGGAGCTTTTCGGAGCCGTTGTAGGCGGACGGCTTGCGTTGCTTGAACGCGCGTGCCTCGGCGGACGCGCGCTTGATCAGTCGGTTCATGATGGTTGAATCTCGCTGGGTGACGCTGGATGAGCGGACGAGAGGATAGCATTGGCGGAAGACGGAGGCTGCGACGCGCACCCCATCACGCGTGACGCCGGACCCCGTCGGCGCTACGCTGCGCTCGTGGATCCACAGGAGCGCGTATGACCTCGAACGACAAGAAAATCTGGTTCCCGGCGAAGCGCTACGGCTGGGGATGGGGGTTACCGGTAGCGTGGCAGGGCTGGGTCGTGCTGCTGCTGTTCGCGATCGGGATCGTCGCGAGCGCGTGGCTCGTGCCGCCGCAACGATCGCCGGTGGCGTACGGTGCCTGCATCGTGGTGCTGGTCGCGCTGCTGACTGCCGTGTGCTGGATCAAGGGCGAGAAGCCCCGCTGGCGATGGGGCAACGACGATTGAGCTTCGACGCGACATGCCAACCCATGCGGTCGCGGTTCCTCCGCAACGCCCTCCTTTCGTCATCGATACGCCGCGACAGCACTCTGTCGAACGGCTGAATTGTCTCGACTCTCCACGCGACGCAACACTGTGAAGCAGCGGCCTCCTGGCCGGAAGTTCACATCGCGTTTCCCGCTGGCGGCACCTGAGCGCGAATCGGCACCGCCCGTCGGTCACCATCGCCCGCCTGCCTCGCTCCTGACACCGCTTTCGAACGGCCGCGCCGAATGCATCCGCGGCCCTTGAAATTATACCCAAATAGGGATAAATTAATCGATGGATCCATACATCAAACCGCTGTACTGGCTCGGCTCGGCGCGCAAGGACTTGAAAGCGATGCCCGAAGCCGTGCAGGACACGTTCGGTTATGCGCTGTATCTGGCGCAGACGGGACGCAGGCACGATCGGGCCAAGCCCTTGAGGGGGTTCGGATCGGCAGGCGTGCTGGAGATCGTGGAATCGGAAGACAACGGCACGTACCGCGCGGTCTACACGGTGAAGCTGGGCGGCAGCGTCTACGTGCTGCACTGTTTCCAGAAGAAATCGCCGAGCGGCGTCGCGACACCCAGGCCGGACAGCGACCTCGTCCGCGAACGTCTGAAAGCGGCCGCAGCACACGCAACAGGAGAAAGGCGATGATCGAAATCGAACCGGGCAGCGGGAACGTCTACGCCGATCTGGGCATGCGCGATGCCGACGAAATGCGGGTGAAGGCCCAGCTCGCCGCGAAGATCGCGGAAATCATCAAGGCGCGCAAATGGACGCAGCAGCACGCGGCACGATTGCTCGGTATCCCTCAGCCGAAGCTGTCGAACATGTTGCGCGGTCAGTTTCGCGGCGTGAGCGAGACGAAGATGCTCGAATGTCTCGCCAAGCTCGGACGCGACGTGCAGATCGTCGTCGGGCCGGACCGCCGGTCGGAAGCCGCAGGACACATCGAAGTCGTTTTCGCCGCCTGACGGCAGCGTCGTTTCGATCGCACCGATGCGCTGGCCGCACATGCCGCCGGCAGCGCCCGGTCGATCAAAGCACGATTCGACGCCAGTGCTCGAGCTTCTGCTCGAACGACAGCATCGCATTCGCGGGGCTCGACGAAGGCAGCACGAGCGTCTCGTACCCAGCCCGGCCGATCACGTCGGCAAACCGCCCCGCCGTCTTGCCGTTGAAGCACACGCGCTTGAGCAACGGCGCATGCGCGCGCAGCGAATCGAAGTCGTTCGGCTTCGCATTCCTGATCGCGGAATCGAGGCTGCCCTGGCGATGGCACGCATCGAGGACGTCCCAGATGCCGATGCCGTGCGACAGCACGCGCTCGAGCCGCGCGTCGTACGGCAATTCGTGCAGCGTCGGCTCGCCGAGTACCGCGCCGAGCAGCCGCCAGAACTGGTTGCGCGGATGCGCGTAGTACTGCGCGGCGTCGAGCGACGCCTCGCCCGGAAAGCTGCCGAGAATCATCGTGTGCGTATGCGGCGCGACGACCGGCGGAAAGCCCTGTAACATCACACGCCTCCGTGCGGCCCGACCGATCGCGGCCCGTCGCCGTACGCATCGAGATGGCGCCACAGCGCCGGCAGCATGCACTCGGTGACCATCAACGGCTTGCCGTGACGCTGGAACACCGAGCGGCGCGCGGCAAACGCATGCGGCGCTCGCACGCCCTGCAACGCATGGCTCGCGAGCGCATACAGCGGATGACCGGCGATCACGCGCCGGCTCACGAGCGCCGAGCGCTCGACTTGCGGATCGCTGTACAGCAGCTCCGCGAGCGGCCGCGTGCGCAGCCGCCGCATCGCCTGCCACACGCCCTTGCTGGCGGCGAGCGGCGCAATGCTGTGCGCGGCGACGTACGGCGTGCCGTCGACCGACAAAATCACCTCGCGCACCCACATCGGCGCGCGCGGCGAACTGGCGAGCGCGTCCGGCTCGTCGAACCACGGCGAGTCGACGGCCTCGCGCGTCACGCGCACGTTCACGCGGCCGAGTCGCGCGAGATGCGCGGTCAGCGATCCGCCGCGCGTCAGCCAGTCGCGCTGGTCGAGCGTGCAGCCAGGCCGCGGCGTCTCGCGCCAGCCGGCCCGAGCGCCGTCGAATCGCATGCGCGCGTTCACGCGGCGCGCGACAGCAGCAGCGCGTTGGTCCGCTTCACGAAGCTCGCCGGATCGTCGAGCATGCCGCCTTCGGCCAACAGCGCCTGATCGAACAGCAGATGGCACCAGTCGCCGAAATCGGCGCTGTCGGCCTTCAGCTGCTTCACGAGCGCGTGCTCGGGATTGATCTCGAGGATCGGCTGCATCGCCGGCGCATTCTGGCCGGCCGCCTTCAGCATCCGCTGCAGGTAGCCGCTCATGTCGTTGTCGTCCGCGACGAGGCACGACGGCGAATCGGTCAGGCGGAACGTGACGCGCACTTCCTTCACCTTGTCGCCGAGCGCTTCCTTCATCTTCTCGACGATCGGCTTGATCGCCTCGCCCGCCTGCTCCTGCGCCTTCTTTTCCTCGTCGTTCAGCTCGCCGAGATCGAGATCGCCGCGGGCCACGCTCGCGAGCGGCTTGCCGTCGAATTCGTGCAGGAACGACAGCATCCATTCGTCGACGCGGTCGGTCAGCAACAGCACCTCGACGCCCTTCTTGCGGAACACTTCCAGATGCGGGCTGTTCTTCGCGGCCTGCCACGTATCGGCGGTCACGTAGTAGATCTTGCTCTGCTCGGGCTTCATGCGCGACACGTAGTCGGCGAGCGACACGTCCTGCGCGTCGGTGTCGCCGTGCGTCGACGCGAAGCGCAGCAGCTTCGCGATGCGCTCGCGGTTCGCGTGATCCTCGCCGACGCCTTCCTTCAGCACCTGGCCGAACGCGCTCCAGAACGTCTTGTACTTCTCCTTGCCGGCGTCGTCTTCCGCGTTCGCGAGTTCCTCGAGCATCGACAGCGCGCGCTTGGTCACGCCTTCGCGGATCGCCTTCACGTCGCGGCTTTCCTGCAGGATCTCGCGCGACACGTTCAGCGGCAGGTCGGCCGAATCGACGACGCCCTTCACGAAGCGCAGGTATTGCGGCAGCAGTTGCTCGGCGTCGTCCATGATGAACACGCGCTTCACGTACAGCTTCAGGCCCCCGCGATAGTCGCGGTTCCACAGGTCGAACGGCGCGCGCGCCGGCACGAACAGCAACTGCGTGTATTCGCTGCGGCCCTCGACGCGGTTGTGCGTCCACGTGAGCGGATCCTGGTGATCGTGCGCGATGTGCTGGTAGAACTGCGTGTACTGCTCGTCGGTGATGTCGCTCTTCGAACGCGTCCACAGCGCGCTCGCCTGGTTGACGGTCTCGTCCTCGTCCTTCAGGACCATCTCGCCCTTCTCCTGATCCCACTCTTCCTTCTTCATCAGGATCGGCAGCGCGATGTGGTCGGAGTACTTCTGGATGATCGATTTCAGGCGATGCGACGACAGCAGGTCGTCCTCCCCTTCGCGCAGGTGCAGCGTGATCGTCGTGCCGCGCTGCGCGCGCTCGATCGCGTCGATCGTGAAATCGCCCTCGCCGGCGCTTTCCCAGCGCACGGCTTCGTTCGCGGGCAGGCCCGCGCGGCGCGTCTCGACGGTGATCTTGTCCGCGACGATGAAGCCCGAGTAGAAGCCCACGCCGAACTGGCCGATCAGCGCCGCGTCCTTCTGCTGGTCGCCGGACAGCTTCGTGAAGAATTCCTTGGTGCCCGAACGCGCGATCGTGCCGAGGTTCGCGATCGCCTCGTCGCGGCTCATGCCGATGCCGTTGTCGTCGATCGTGATCGTGCGCGCGGCCTTGTCGTAGCCGATGCGGATGCGCAGGTTCGGATCGTTCTCGTACAGCGCGTTGTCCGCGAGCGCTTCGAAACGCAGCTTGTCGGCTGCGTCGGACGCATTCGACACCAGTTCGCGCAGGAAGATTTCCTTGTTGCTGTAGAGCGAATGGATCATCAGGTGGAGGAGTTGCTTGACCTCTGCCTGAAAGCTCATCGTTTCGTGTGCCATGGATACTGTTTCCTCTTACTTGAACTGAACAGGGGTGACGCCGGCGCCCGGCGCGCGATGCCGGCGGCCCCACGAAGGACGACCGCCGGGCGCCGGCGGTTTGCGCGCGTATCTGGGGACGGTGCGCGGCATTTCAAGAGCCGGCCCGCCGCGCCGCGTCACGACGCGCGCCGCACCGCCGAATCGATATAGCGCGCCAGCAGCCCCGGCAGCGCCGGATCGCCGCAGTTCGCGACGTTGAAGCGCATCCACGTGGACGGCGACTGCTGCGGCGAGAACAGGCTGCCCGGCGTCAGCAGGAAGCCGGCCTCATGCGCGACCGCCGCGAGCGCGTCCGAATCGACGCCCGTGTCGGCCCACAGGAACATCCCGGCCGCCGGCATCGTGAAGAGCCCGAGCCCCGTGCGCTCGAGCATCCGGGCGGTCTTGTCGCGCACGCCGTCGAGCCGCGCGCGCAGCCGCTCGACATGGCGCCGGTAATGCCCTTCGGTCAGGATCTTGTACAGCACGCGCTCGTTGAGCTCGGGCGTCGTCATCCCGACCAGCATCTTCTGGTCGGTGACCGCCTTCGCGATCTCCGGCGCGCAGGCCACGTACCCGACCCGCAAGTTCGCCGCGAGCGTCTTCGAGTAGCTGCCGAGGTAGATCACCCGCTTCAACTGGTCGAGGCTCGCGAGGCGCGTGGCCGGATAGCTCGGCGGGCACAGGTCGCCGTACACGTCGTCCTCGACGACGAGGAAGTCGTAGGCCTCCGCGAGCTTCAGAATCCGGAACGCCTGCGCGGCCGACAGCGACGTGCCGGTCGGGTTCTGCAGCACCGAGTTGATCACGAGCATCTTCGGCCGCCACATCTGCACCAGGGTTTCGAGCGCGTCGAGGTCGGGGCCGTCGGGCGTATACGGCATCCCGACGAGTTGCGCGCCCTGCGCCGCGAAACGGCCGAACATCTGGAACCACGCGGGGTCGCCGACGATCACCGCATCGCCCGGCCGCACGTAGATCCGCGCAATCAGGTCGATGGCCTGCGTGATGCCGGAAACCAGCACGATCTGTTCGGGCTTCGCGCCGATCTCGACTTCGGCGAGGCGCGTCTGCAGTTGCTGGCGCAGCGGCAGGAAGCCCTGCGCGGTGCCGAAGCCGAGCATCTGCGCGCCCGACTGGCGCCCGAGCGCGCGCAGCGCGCCGGTGATCAGCTCGCCGTCGAGCCAGCGGCCCGGCAGGTAGCCGAGGCCCGGGCCCTTCTCCGGGCTGACGGTGTGCAGCATGTTGCGCAGCAGCCAGACGACGTCGATCGTGTTGTGCACGGGCGCGGCCTCGGCCACGCGCGCGGCGCCGTCGGCCGGCTGCGGGCCGGCGGCCGTGCGCTCGCGCACGTAGAAACCGGAGCCGCGCCGCGAGTCGAGGTAGCCTTGCGCGACGAGGCGCTCGTAGGCCTCGACGACGGTGAAGCGCGACACGCTCTTGTCGAGCGCGAGCTTGCGGATCGACGGCATGCGCATGCCGGGACGGAACACGCGTTCGTCGATGCGCCGCCGCGCCCACTGGACCAACTGGTCGACGAGCGTGAGCGTGGCCGTGTCGTGCGGCGCGGGAATCTGGGCGAGGGGGACGGTGGACATGGGCGGCGACTCCAACTGTACCGAAGGCTATCGCGCCGATTGTACCGTTACTGTGCCGGTAGCGACGATTACAGTTGACCGGAATGGCGATCGTGCGGCCGCCGGTTCGGCCCCGCCGCACGTGGCGCCGCGCCTGCCGGCCCGCATCGCGGCCAGGCACCGGCCGGTCCGGCCCCCGCCCGGCGCCTCGCCCGCTTACCATGACACTTTCGCTTCCCGCCCGACGCTCATGCCAGCTCGCTCCCTGACACTCGACCACCTCGTGATTGCCGCGCGCACCCTCGACGAAGGCGTGCGCCATGTCGCCGACGCACTCGGCATCGAACCGGCCGGCGGCGGCCGCCACCCGCTGATGCGGACCCACAATGCGCTGTTCGGCGCATGGGGCGGGCTCTACCTCGAAGTGATCGCGATCGACCCCGACGCGCCCGCGCCGGACGACGACGCGAAGCCGCCGCGCGCGCGGCTGTTCGGCCTCGACGATCCGGCGCTCCACGCGCGGCTCGCGCAGGGCCCGTTTCTCGCGCACTGGGTCGCGCGCGTCGACCGCCC
Source organism: Burkholderia sp. MSMB2157WGS (assembly GCF_001532755.1). Taxonomy (NCBI): domain Bacteria; kingdom Pseudomonadati; phylum Pseudomonadota; class Betaproteobacteria; order Burkholderiales; family Burkholderiaceae; genus Burkholderia; species Burkholderia sp. MSMB2157WGS. Next base: position 135,418 of record NZ_LPJG01000015.1, read on the forward strand.
GCGCCAGCTTGCGCTGTGGCAGCGCCAATATCCGGCCCGTATCGCGCCCGTCGTGGCGATGCGACGCGGCGACCTGAGCTGGGGCCTCACGGTGCCCGACGACGGCAGCTTCCCCGCCTGGCAAGGCGCAGGCGACGGCCTCGTGCCGTCGCTGATCCAGTGGGACAGCCCGCGCCATCCGGCCGATTCGCTGCCCGGCGACGGCATCGCGCTGAAGGCGCTCAAGGGCGCCCACCCGCGTGCGGATGCGATCCGCGCGCAGCTCGACTGGCTCGGCGCCGCTCACCTGCTCGACGTCGAATCCACCGACGGTCCGCCGGCGCTCGTCGCCGAATTCGACACGCCGCAGGGCCCGCGCACGCTGCGCTGAACGCCCGCCCGATCGTAACCACCCTGCAAGACGGAGACACCCACGACATGAATTCGCGCGAAACCCGGGGCATGCTGCTCGGCCTCATCGGCGTGATGATTTTCAGCCTGACGCTGCCGATGACGCGGATCGTCGTATCCGAACTCAATCCGCTGCTCAACGGGCTCGGCCGCGCGCTCGCCGCCGCCGTGCCGGCCGGCCTGCTGCTGTGGTGGCGCCGCGAGCCGCTGCCGACGCGCGCGCAACTGAAGAGCCTCGCGATCACGTCGGCCGGCGTGATCGTCGCGTATCCGGTATTCTCGGCGTGGGCGATGAAATCGGTGCCGGCGTCGCACGGCGCGGTGGTCAACGGGTTGCAGCCGTTGTTCGTCGCGCTGTACGCGGCATGGCTGTCGCACGAACGGCCATCCAGGGCGTTTTGGGCCAGCGCGGTGGCAGGCAGCGCGCTCGTGATCGCGTTCGCGCTGCGCGACGGCGGCGGCGCCGTGCAGGCCGGCGACGCGCTGATGCTCGTCGCGGTCGGCATCGGCGCGCTCGGCTATGCGGAAGGCGCGCGCCTCGCGCGCCAGATCGGCGGCTGGCAGGTGATCTGCTGGGCGCTCGTCGTGTCGGCGCCGTTCCTCGTGCTGCCGGTCGGCTGGCTCGCGTGGATGCAGCATGCCGCGCATCCGGGCCCGCTCGCGCTGCGCACGTGGCTCGCGTTCGGCTACGTGACCCTTTTTTCGCAGTTCATCGGCTTTTTCGCGTGGTACGCGGGGCTCGCGATGGGCGGCACCGCGCGCGTCGGCCAGGTGCAACTGCTGCAGATTTTCTTCACGATCGCGTTTTCCGCACTGCTGTTCGGCGAAACGGTCACGTCGTCGACGTGGCTGTTCGCCGCCGCCGTGATCGCGACCGTGGTGCTCGGGCGCCGCTCGGCGGTCGCCACGGCGCCGCATCCCGCTCGCGCCGGCTGAACAGGTACGCCATAATGGCTGCTTTGCCTGATCGGTGTTGCCCACCCAGCCGCGAAGGCTCGATCGCGCTCGCGTTCGCCCACCCGGCAGCGTCGAAACGATCCGCCCGAGCGACCTTTCTTGACTGACCACGATACCCGAACGAGGAGACTATGAATCCGAGCGACCTGCACCCGCCGCACTGGCAGCTTTCCGAACGCGCCCGCAAGCTGACGAGCTCGGCGATCCGCGAAATCCTGAAGGTCACGGAGCGCCCCGAGGTCATCTCGTTCGCCGGCGGCCTGCCCGCCCCCGCGACGTTCCCGGCGGAACGCATGCGCGCCGCCGCCGACCGCGTGCTGCGCGACGCGCCGGCCGCCGCGCTCCAGTACAGCGCGACCGAAGGCTATCTGCCGCTGCGCGAGTGGATCGCCGAACGCTACAGCGTGCGCGTGTCGCAGGTGCTGATCACGACCGGCTCGCAGCAGGCGCTCGACCTGCTCGGCAAGGCGCTGGTCGACCCGGGCAGCCCGATCCTCGTCGAAACGCCGACCTACCTCGGCGCGCTGCAGTCGTTCTCGCTGTACGAGCCGCGCTACGTGCAGGTGCCCACCGACGAGCAGGGCCTGCTGCCGGAAGGTCTCACGCCCGAACTCACGCAAGGCGCGCGTCTGCTGTACGCGCAGCCGAACTTCCAGAACCCGACCGGCCGCCGCCTGCCCGTCGAGCGCCGTCGCGCGCTCGCCGCGTTCGCGCAGTCGAGCCCGTTCCCGGTGCTGGAGGACGATCCGTACGGCGCGCTGAACTACCGGGGCGAGCCGCTGCCGACGATGCTGTCGATGGCGCCCGATCACGTCGTGCACCTCGGCACGTTCTCGAAGGTGCTCGCGCCGGGCCTGCGGATCGGCTACATCATTGCGCCCGAAGAGCTCCACTTCAAGCTCGTGCAGGCCAAGCAGGCCACCGACCTGCACACGCCGACGCTCACGCAGCGCATCGCGCACGAAGTGATCAAGGACGGCTTCCTCGACGAGCACATCCCGACGATCCGCGCGCTGTACAGCGCGCAGTGCGACGCGATGCTCGGCGCGCTCGCGCGCCACATGCCGGAAGGCGTCACGTGGAACCGCCCGGAAGGCGGGATGTTCATCTGGGTGAACCTGCCCGCGCAGATCGACAGCATGAAGCTGCTCGCCGCGGCCGTCGACAACCACGTCGCCTTCGTGCCGGGCGCGCCGTTCTTCGCGGAGAACGCGCAGCAGAACACGCTGCGCCTGTCGTTCGTGACGGTGCCGCCCGAGAAGATCGAGGAAGGCGTCGCGCGCCTCGGCAAGCTGCTGCGCGAGCGCCTCTGATCCCCTTTTCCCCTGTCACGACTCTCTACGAGGAATCGAACGCATGGCTAACGTCTACGACAAACTGAAGTCGCTCGGCATCGAGCTCCCGACCGCCGGCGCACCGGCCGCCGCCTACGTGATGAGCGCGCAAAGCGGTAACACGGTCTACCTGTCGGGCCATATCGCGAAGAAGGACGGCAAGGTCTGGGCCGGCAAGCTCGGTGCGGATCTGCAAACGGAAGACGGCAAGGCGGCTGCCCGCTCGATCGCGATCGACCTGCTCGCGACGCTGCACGCGCACACCGGCGACCTGAACAAGGTCACGCGCATCGTCAAGCTGATGAGCCTCGTCAACTCGACGCTCGACTTCACCGAACAGCACATCGTGACGAATGGCGCGTCGGAGCTGATCGCCGAAGTGTTCGGCGATGCGGGCAAGCATGCGCGCTCGGCGTTCGGCGTCGCGCAGATCCCGCTCGGCGCGTGCGTCGAGATCGAACTGATCGCCGAAGTCGCGTAACGGGCGCATCGCGATGCCTGCCCGTCTCGTTCGCTTCAAGCAGGTCGACGTGTTCACGTCGGTGCCGTTCAAGGGCAATCCGCTTGCCGTGGTGTTCGACGCCGATGCGCTCGGCGACGACGCCATGCTCGAGATCGCCCGCTGGACGAACCTGTCGGAAACGACGTTCCTCTGCACGCCGACCGATCCGCAAGCCGACTATCGCGTGCGGATCTTCACGACGGGCGGCGAACTGCCGTTCGCCGGCCACCCGACGCTCGGCACCGCGCACGCGTTCCTGGAAAGCGGTGCGCGGCCGCGCACGCCGGGCCGGCTGATCCAGCAATGCGGGGTCGGCCGGGTCGCGCTGCGCGAGCAGGCCGGCGGCTGGGCGTTCGCCGCGCCGCCGGCACGCGTCACGCCGCTCGACCGTTCGGACTACCCGGCACTGGCCGCCGCGCTGCACAGCGACGCGCTCGACCTGGACGCCGAGCCGTGCGCGGTGGACAACGGCGCGCCGTGGCTGGTCGTGCGGCTGAAGTCGGCCGACGCGTGCATCGGCCTGTCGCCCGATCCGGCCGCGCTCGCGGCGCTTACCCACCGCTACGGCGTACACGGCGTGGCGGCGTACGCGCCGCACGCCGACGGCGGCCCCGCGACGTTCGAGATCCGCTGCCTGATGACGGGCGGCCAGTTCGGCACGCCCGGCGAGGATCCCGTCACCGGCAGCGCGAACGCCGCGCTGGCCGGGCTGCTGACGCGGCAGGAACGCCGCCCCGGCCCGTCGTACACGGCCCGCCAGGGTACGGCGATCGGTCGCGACGGCCGCATCTTCGTCAGCTACGACGAAGACGGCACGACCTGGATCGGCGGCCACGTCGTCACCGTCGTCGACGGCACGTTCCGGTCGCCCGCCTGACATTTCGCGATGTGCGATGGCGCCGGCTCGTCCGGCGCCCTACGCTTTGCCCAACTATCGCAAAAACGTTCCAGCCAGTAATATCGGGCCTAATCCGTTGTTTCGGAGGTCTGTCCATGGTTGCGCGTCCCGCGAACGAACAGACGTCGGGACAATCCGAACCATAGCCGGCCATCCAGACGGATGGCGCACGCGAGCAGGACGCCGCCCTCTTCGATGAGCTCCGCCCGGTCCAACCACACGCCGCCGAACCGGCCGCTGCGCGCGCCGCGCAAATCGCGCCGGCGTGCGCTGTTCGCCATCCCGCTGCTCGGGATGCTGGCGCTCGCGCTGCTGTGGGCCGTGATCATCGCGCGCCTGTCCGTCGAAAAGGACAGCGCCTACAAGGAAGCGGCGGCCTCCGCTGCGATCCTGTCGTCCGCGCTCGAGCAGCATACGGTCAAAGCGATCCACCAGGTCGACCAGATCACCCGCTTCGTCAAGTTCGAATTCGAGAAATCGCCAGCGCGCTTCAATCTCGCGAGCGCCGTCGAAAAAGGCGTCGTGCCGAGCGACACGCTGATCCAGGTATCGCTCGTCAACGCGAAGGGCATCCTGTTCGCGAACACCGCCGAACTCCATCCGCAGCCGATCAACTTGTCCGATCGCGAGCACTTCAAGGTCCATCTCGCGCACAACGACGACCGCCTCTTCATCAGCAAGCCCGTGCTCGGCCGCGTGTCGAGCCACTGGACGCTGCAGATGACGCGGCGCCTGAACAACCCCGACGGCAGCTTCGCGGGCATCGTCGTGGTGTCGGAAGACCCGAGCTACTTCACGAACGATTTCTACAACAACGCGGCCATCGGCAAGGAAGGCGTGATCGCGGTCGTATCCGACACGGGCGCGGTGCTCGCGCGGCGCACGGGTTCGGTGAGCAACGCGCCGGGCGCGTTTTCGGCGTCGGGCGTCTACCCGATCGCGGAGCGCGTGACGGGCACGATCATCGATCCGATCGACGGCGTGACGCGCATCGTGTCGTACCGCCACCTCGACGGCTACCCGCTCGCGGTGATGGTCGGGCTGTCGCAGACCGAAGAGTTCGCGGACTACTACCACACGCGCAATGTCTACCTGCTGATGACGAGCTTCATCACGCTCGCGATGCTCGCGTTCTTCGGCGTCGCGACGGGCCTGATCGGCAAGCTGCTCGGCCGCGAGCGCGAAATGACGCAGCTCGCCGAATACGACCTGCTCACCGGCCTCGCGAACCGCTATGCGACGCTGCGCGGGCTGCGCAACGACGTGTCGATGCCCGCGAGCCTGTCGCGGCTCGGCCTGCTGTTCATCGATCTCGACAACTTCAAGACCGTCAACGACACGCTCGGCCACAACGCCGGCGACATCGTGCTGCAGATGACCGCGTCGCGCCTGGCCGATGCGGTCGGCGACGAAGGCTCGCTCGCCCGCATCGGCGGCGACGAATTCGTCGTCGTGATGAAGGGCGACGACGTCGAGCGGCGTGCGGTGCGGCTCGCGGAAGCGATCATCCGGATGTTCAGCGAGCCGTTCGACGTACGCGGCAGTTCGTTCGTGCTGCATGCGAGCATCGGCATCGCGCTGCACACCGTCGCGAACGAAAGCGAGATCGACCTGCTGAAAAAGGCCGACCTCGCGATGTACAGCGCGAAGGACGCCGGCAAGAACTGCTACCAGTTCTATGCGCCGCATCTGTCGCACCGTGCCGACCATCTGATGCGCTGGGAACAGCAGTTGCGCGTCGCGCTCGCCGAAGGGCAACTGTTCCTCGCGTACCAGCCGAAGATCGACCTCACGCACCGCTACATCACCGGCTTCGAGGCGCTCGCGCGCTGGGATCATCCGGAACACGGCGTCATCTCCGCGAACGAATTCATCTCGATCGCCGAATCGACCGGCCTGATCGTGCCGATCGGCGACTTCGTGATCCGCACCGCGTGCGAGCAGATCGCGCGCTGGCGCGACGAGGGCCACGACACGCTGACGCTCGCGGTCAACATCTCGCCGGTGCAGTTCTGGCGCGGCGACCTGATCGAGACGATCTCGCAGGCGCTGCAGGACACCGGCATCGACGCGAACCGGCTCGAGATCGAGATCACCGAAACCGCGATGATGGAATATCCGGAACTCGTATCCGAGAAGATCGTCGCGCTGAAAAAGCTCGGCATCCGGATCGCCCTCGACGATTTCGGCACCGGCTATTCGTCGCTGTCGTACCTGCATCGCTTCTCCGTCGACACGCTGAAGGTCGACCGCTCGTTCGTGCAGGCGATTCCGACCGATCGCAGCGTGTGCGTGATGGTGTCGTCGATCGTGCATCTCGCGCGCTCGCTCGGGCTGACCGTCGTCGTCGAGGGCACGGAGACCGAGGAGCAGATCACGTGGCTGTCCACGCTCGGCGAAATCGAGGCGCAGGGCTTCCTGTTCTCGCGCCCGGTGCCAGCCGATGCGATTCCCGCGCTGATCGCACGCTTCGGCGTGCGCGGCGATCATCCGAACGTCGTCGCGCATCGCGCGACCGGCAGCACGGGCGCCTGAGCATCGCGCCGCCGCCGTGGCGCGCCCTCGCAATTGTTGCGCTTTCCGATCCGATCGTCGAATTCATTAACTAGCGTTTTCGCGCATGGCAGTGTCATGATGCGCGGCGGACAATCGGGAGGGCCTACGTGTCGGCTGGCCGCCGGCGTGGCCATACGCGAGAGATCCGGCCCTGCGCCAACTACACAATCATGACAACCGTCGAAGTCGAAGCGCCCGCTCGTGTCGAAGAGGCACCGGCATCCCTCTGGGCCTTGTTCAAGGTCGTCGCCGGCATTTCGGCCGTCTCGTGGGGCGGGCTTTCGATGATGGCGCAACTCGAACGCCATTACGTCGAGCGGCTGCAGCGGATCGAGCCGCACGTCTTCGGCGATCTCGTCGCGCTCGCGTGGCTCGTCCCGGGCCCCGTCGGCTGCAACGTCGCCGTGCAGGTCGGCCAAACGCTGCACGGCCGCGCCGGCGCATGGGTCGCCGGTATTGCGAGCGTGCTGCCGTTCTCGATCCTGATGACGCTGTTCGCGATCTTCTATCAGACGCCGCTCGTGCGCTCGCTCGCCGCGCCGATGCTGATCAATCACTTCGGGATGGTGCTCGCGGCGTTGATCGGCGTGACGTGGGTCAAGCAGTTGCGCTCGCTCGCGCGCACGCGGCTCGAACAATCGATCGCCGCGCTGTCGACGATTCTGCTCGCTTTCGCGCATAGTCCGGCCGCTTTCGTCGGGATTCTGTTCGCCGCGTTTGCAGCGGGCTGGCTGACGGGGCCGCCGCAACGCGACGCGGTCGATTTCACGCTGTCCAAGCGCGACCGCGGCCTGCTCGTGCTGCTCGGCGTGCTCGTCCTGCTGTTCGCGGTGCCGCTGCCCGGCGATTACCAGGCGGAGCTGCTGTGGCCGCGCCTCGCGGGCGCCGGCATGACGCTGTTCGGCGGCGGCTTCTCCGCGCTGCCGGTGCTCAAGACGCTGTTCGTCTCGCCGGCAACGGGCATCTCCGATCACGACTTCACGCTGGCGTTCGCGCTGTCGCCGGTCGCGCCGGGGCCGTTGCTGAACGTGGTGCCGTTTCTCGGCTATCTGACCGACGGCTGGGTCGGCGCGCTGCTCGCCACTGCCGCGCTGTTCATCCCGTCGGGATGCCTCGTCGTGTTCGCGCACAACCACCTGTTCCGGCTCAAGCGCCATTCGCGCTTCGAGCACGGGATGCGCCTGCTGCGCGCGGCGACGACGGGCTTTCTCGTGGTCGCCGTCGTGAAGATCCTGCATCGCGAGCCCGCCGACCCGGTCTACTGGCTGACGGGCGCCTTCGCGACGCTGTGCTTCACGCGCTTCAAGGTGCCCGTCTATGCCGTGTACGGCACGGTCGCCGTCGCGTGCAGCGTGTGGCTGTGGGCCGCCGCGCACTGACGGGCGGCGGCCTCCAACCCGCCGACGCCCGGCGTGCCCGGCGCCGTCAACCGGCCTGCACCGCGACCCGGCGTGCCATCCAGCGCGCGCGCAGCGCGTCGTATGCGAGGTTGAAGCAGAACGTGTAAGGCAGGAAGAACAGCACGATGCCGAGGTCGAGCAGCAGCGCCTCGACGAGGCTCACGTTCAGCCACCACGCGGCAACCGGCACCACCATCGCGACGAGGCCGAGCTCGAACGTCACCGCGTGCGCGATCCGCATGCCGAGCGTGCGCGACAACCCGGCCCGCCGCTCGAAGCGGTCGAACAGCGCGTTGAAGGTCATGTTCCACGCCATCGCGATCAGCGACACCATCACCGTCAGCACGCCGACGTGCGACACCGGCATGTCGAGCAGCCACGCGCCGATCGGCGCGCACAAGGCGATCGCCACCAGTTCGAACGTCAGCGCGTGCAGCAGGCGTTCCGCCACCGTTTTATTGGTCTGTTTCATGATGTCCTCCAAGGCATGACCTGATCCATGGCGGCCATTTTGATCGGCGATACCGGACAAATCCAGTTTGATATCATCGGTTTTACCGATATGTCGATGCCAGGAGCACTGCATGCACCACGCCCCGGAAGCCCTGCTCGCCTTCGCCGAAGCGGCGCTGCTCGGCTCGTTTACGGCCGCCGCACGCAAGCTCGGCAAGCGTCAGTCGACCGTATCGGAGGCGATCGCGAACCTCGAGATCGATCTCGGCGTGCAGTTGTTCGATCGCTCGACGCGCACGCCGACGCTCACCGACGCCGGGCGCGCCCTGTTGCCGCAGGTGCAGCGCGCGCTCGAAGCCAGCGCGGCGATCGACCGCACGGCCGCGCGGCTCGCGCACGGCGAGGAAGCGCGGCTCACGCTCGTCGTGCCCGATACGTACCAGTCGAAGCGCTACGAAGAGACGTTGATGGCGCTCGAGCGGCGCTTTCCGGCACTCGAGCTCGAATGCCAGATCGCCGAGCACGACGACGTGCTCGACCTGATCCAGCAGGGCCGCGCGCAACTCGGGCTGATGGCCGCGCGCGCGGCCTACCCGGCCGATATCGGCGCGGCGACGGTGGCGGAGGAATCGGAGATCGGGCTGTTCGTGGGCCGCACGCACGCGCTCGCCGAATACGGCGACGCCGAGGTGCCGCACGCGGCGCTGCGCGACGTGCGCGAACTGCGCCTCAATACGTACGTGAAGGCGGAAGGCCGCGGCACCGACGACCGGATCGTCGTCGGCACGCAGCACTGGCTGGCGCCGAGCTACCTGATGCTGCTGGAGATGGCCGTACTGGGGTTCGGTTGGGCGGAACTGCCGCGCTGGATGGTCGAGCACTTCGCGCGCGACCGCCTGTGCGAGCTACGCTCGCGCGGCTGGCCGCGCCGCGTGCGGGTGGATGCGGTCTGGTCGCGCAACCGGCCGCTCGGGCCGGCCGGCTCATGGCTGCTCGACGCGATGCTGGCCGCGTAGCGGCGCATGCGGCCAGGCCAGCGGCCTGCGGCCGCGGCGGGCGCCGGTCGCTCAGAAACCGCGCGACAGCACGGCCGCGCCGATCGTGACGACGCCGAGCACGAGGTTCACGACGACGAGCAGGCGCACCGCGTTCACCGCGCGCGCGCCGTCGGGCCAGTTCTGCGCCTGCACCGCACGGCGAATGCGCGGGAACAGCGCGAAGCGGATGTGCCCGAAGATCAGCATCATCACGACGCCCAGCCCGGCCATCGCATGCAGCGACCACGTCGCGTGCGCCCCGCCGAAGCTCGCCAACAGGAACCCGCCGGACAGCAGGATCACGATCACGGCCCCCGACACCCAGTTGAAGAAGCGGCCGAACACGCCTTCGATCAGCGGCAACCGGAGTTGCGGCGACAGGTCGGACAGCGCCGGGCGCAGGCAGAAGTTGGCGAAGACCATCCCGCCTACCCACACGGCGACGGCCAGCAGGTGAAGAAACAGCGCGACGGCAACGGCGTGGGACATGGGGACGATCCTGTGATGAGTGGGGTGCAACGAACGGCCGCGTCGCACGCGGCATCAAGCGACGTTCGACCCGCCAGCCGCGTCGCGGTTCAGGCCCTCGGCGCGATTTCACATTATTTTGCAAGTTCCGCGTGACAACGCCACGCTTGCTTACCCGCATTCCCGCGCCGAAAAGAAAAAGCCGCACGCCCGCCGAAGCGGACGTGCGGCCTTCGATCGCAGCTGAACCGGGCGATCGCGCGCGGCGTCAGCCGAGCAGCGGACGCAGCTCGTTGACGACCTTGAGCTTCGTCTCCGGCGCGCGGCCCTTGCGTGCGCGCTTGCCGATGTGCGGCGCGAGCCCGGCGTACGACAGCGTGTCGTCCTGCGCCTTGCCGCCGCGGCCGGTGCCGATCAGCACGACGCCCGCCGGATCGATCGCCAGCGCCTGCACGAGCGTTTCCTTGTCGTCGAGCGCCATCAGGATCACGCCGCGCCCGCCGCCGGACAACGTCTTCATCTCGTCCATCCCGAACACGAGCAAGCGACCGCCGCTCGACAGGCACGCGACCTGCGTCGCGTTCGGCAGCACCGGCATCGGCGCGAGCGGCACCGCGCCCGCGTCGATGGTCATGAACGACTTGCCGGCCTTCACGCGGCTCACCATGTCGCCGACCTTCGCGAGGAAGCCGAAGCCATTGCTCGACGCGAGCAGCAGTTGCTGGTCGGCCGGCGCCGCGTAGTAGTGCATCAGGTGCGAGCCCGACTCGAGCTCGATCAGCGACGTGACCGGCACGCCGTCACCGCGCCCGCCCGGCAGCACCGACACGTCGACCGAATACACGCGGCCGCTGCTGCCCCACGCGATCAGCCGATCCGGCGTGCGGCACTGGAAGGCCGCGTACAGGTGATCGCCGGCCTTGAACGTGAAGCCGGCCGGGTCGAGCCCGTGGCCCTTCAGCGCACGCACCCAGCCCTTCTGCGATACGACGACCGTCACCGGCTCGTCGACCACCTTCGCCTCGAACGTCGCGCGCTTTTCCTGCTGGATCAGCGTGCGGCGATCGTCGCCGTACTGCTTCGCGTCGGCCTCGATCTCCTTGATCATCAGCCGCTTCATCGCGCTTTCGTTCGCGAGCAGTTCCTCGAGCTTCGCCTTCTCGTCGCGCAGCGCTTCGAGCTCCTTCTCGATCTTGATCTTCTCGAGCCGCGCGAGCTGGCGCAGGCGGATTTCGAGGATGTCCTCGGCCTGCCGCTCGCTGAGCCCGAACGCGCTCATCAGCGCGGCCTTCGGCTCGTCGGACTCGCGGATGATGCGGATCACCTCGTCGATGTTCAGGAAGACGATCATCCGCCCTTCGAGGATGTGGATGCGGTCGTCGACCTTCGCGAGACGATGGCGGCAACGACGCGTCATCGTCAGCTGGCGGAACTTCACCCATTCGTCGAGGATCGTCAGCAGGCCCTTCTGGCCCGGCCGGCCGTCGGCGCCGATCATCACCAGGTTCAGCGTCGCGTTCGATTCGAGGCTCGTGTACGCGAGCAGCGTGTTCACGAATTCCGTCTGGTCGATCGTGCGCGACTTCGGCTCGAACACGAGCCGCACCGCCGCTTCCTTGCCCGACTCGTCGCGCACCGCGTCGAGCAGGTCGAGCATCGCCTTCTTCGTGTTGAGCTGCTCGGGCGTCAGCGTCTTCTTGCCGAGCTTGAGCTTCGGGTTGGTCAGCTCCTCGATTTCCTCGAGCACCTTCTGGCCCGACGTGTTCGGCGGCAGCTCGGTCACGACGAGCTGCCACTGGCCGCGCGCGAGATCCTCGATCTTCCACTTCGCCCGCACCTTCAGGCTGCCGCGGCCCGTTTCGTACGCCGCCGAGATTTCGGTGTCGCTCGAGATGATCTGGCCGCCGCCGGGGAAATCCGGACCGGGAATCAGGTTCATCAGCTCCGCGTGCGTGAGCTTCGGATTGCGGATCAGCGCGACCGCCGCGGCCGCCACTTCGCGCAGGTTGTGCGACGGGATTTCGGTGGCGAGGCCGACCGCGATGCCCGACGCGCCGTTCAGCAGCACGAACGGCATGCGGCTCGGCAGCGTCTTCGGCTCCTCGAACGAGCCGTCGTAGTTCGGCATGAAGTCGACCGTGCCCTGGTCGATCTCGTCGAGCAGCAGCTTCGCGATCGGCGTGAGGCGCGCTTCCGTGTAACGCATCGCCGCCGCGCCGTCGCCGTCGCGCGAGCCGAAGTTGCCCTGCCCGTCGATCAGCGGATAGCGCAACGAGAAATCCTGCGCGAGACGCACGAGCGCGTCGTACGCCGACTGATCGCCGTGCGGATGGTATTTACCGAGCACGTCGCCGACCACGCGTGCCGACTTCACCGGCTTCGCGTCGGGGCCAAGGCCCATTTCGTTCATGGCGTAGAGAATCCGGCGCTGCACCGGCTTCTGGCCGTCGCACACGTCGGGCAGCGCGCGGCTCTTCACGACGCTGACCGCGTAGCTGAGATACGCCTGCTCCGCGTAGTTGCCGAGCGTCAGCGCGTCGCTCTCCGGCGCGTCGGGGCTGGCAAAGAGATCGGAAGTATTGTCGTCCATCTGAATTCCGTATTCGTAAGTGGCGTGAGGCCGGGCCGGGCGTCATGCCCGGCCGCGCGGCAGGTCCGCTTAAATGTCCGCTTCGACGTCGTTGCCCTTTTCCTCGAGCCAGCCGCGCCGCGCGGCTGCCTCGCCCTTGCCCATCAGCATCGTCATCCGCGCGACGGTCGCCTCGTAGTCGAGCTCGCCGAGCTTCACCGGCATCAGGCGGCGCGTATCCGGGTTCATCGTCGTGTCCCACAGCTGCTCGGCGCTCATTTCGCCGAGGCCCTTGAAGCGGCTGATGCTCCACTGCGTGTCGCGCACGCCGTCCTTGCGCAGCTTGTCGAGGATTGCTTCGAGCTCGCCGTCGTCGAGCGCATAGAGCTTCTGCGCGGGCTTCTTGCCGCGCGCGGGCGCGTCGACGCGGAACAGCGGCGGGCGCGCCACATAGACATGGCCGCGCTCGATCAATTGCGGGAAATGCTTGAAGAACAGCGTGAGCAGCAGCACCTGGATGTGCGAGCCGTCGACGTCCGCGTCCGACAGGATGCAGATCTTGCCGTAGCGCAGGTTCGACAGGTCGACGGAGTCGTCCGGGCTGTGCGGATCGACGCCGATCGCGACCGAGATGTCGTGCACCTCGTTGTTCGCGAACAGGCGGTCGCGCTCGGTTTCCCACGTGTTCAGCACCTTGCCGCGCAGCGGCAGGATCGCCTGGTATTCCTTGTCGCGGCCCATCTTCGCGGAGCCGCCCGCCGAGTCGCCCTCGACGAGGAACAGTTCGTTGCGCGCGATATCTTCCGTCTCGCAATCGGTCAGCTTGCCCGGCAGCACCGCGACGCCCGAGCTCTTGCGCTTCTCGACCTTCTGGCCCGCGCGCGTGCGCGCCTGCGCCTGCTTGATCACGAGCTCCGCGAGCTTCTTGCCGTGCTCGACGTGCTGGTTCAGCCACAGTTCGAGCGCCGGACGCGAGAACGACGACACGAGCTTCACCGCGTCGCGGCTGTTCAGCCGCTCCTTGATCTGCCCCTGGAACTGCGGATCGAGCACCTTCGCGGACAGCACGAACGACACGCGCGCGAACACGTCTTCCGCGAGCAGCTTCACGCCCTTCGGCTGCAGGTTGTGCAGCTCGACGAAGCTCTTCACCGCCTGATAGAGACCGTCGCGCAGGCCCGACTCGTGCGTGCCGCCGGCCGGCGTCGGGATCAGGTTCACGTACGACTCGCGCACGAGCGAGCCTTCCTCGCTCCATGCGACGACCCACGACGCGCCCTCGCCCTCGGCGAAGGTTTCGTCGATCGAACGCGAATCGGCGAAACGCTCGCCTTCGAACAGCGGGATCAGCAGCTCGCTGCCGTTCATTTCGTCGAGCAGATAGCCGCGCAGGCCGTCTTCATACTTCCACGTCTGGCGCTCGCCGGTCTTTTCGTTGACGAGCACGACCTCGACGCCCGGCAGCAGCACGGCCTTCGAGCGCAGCAGGCGCTGCAGCTCGCCGAGCGGCAGGTTCGGCGAATCGAAGTACTTCGGATTCGGCCACACCTGCACGCGCGTGCCGGATTTCTTCTCGCTGCGGCCCGCGGCTTGCGTCGCGAGCGGCTTCACGACGTCGCCGTCGGCGAAGCCGAGCTCGGCGATCTTGCCGTCGCGCCAGACCGTCACGTCCAGACGCGTCGCGAGCGCGTTCGTCACCGACACGCCGACGCCGTGCAGGCCGCCCGAGAACGTATACGCGCCGCCGGCGGCCTTGTCGAACTTGCCGCCCGCATGCAGGCGCGTGAACACGATCTCGACGACCGGCACGCCTTCTTCCGGGTGCATCCCGAACGGAATGCCGCGGCCGTCGTCTTCGACCGACACCGACTGGTCGGTGTGCAACGTGACCGTGATCTGCTTGCCGTAGCCGCCGAGCGCCTCGTCGGACGCGTTGTCGATGACTTCCTGGATGATGTGCAGCGGATTTTCGGTACGGGTGTACATGCCGGGCCGCTGCTTGACCGGCTCGAGACCCTTGAGCACCTTGATCGATGCTTCGCTATAGGCCGCGCTGGGTTTCTTCGTTGACATAGGCGCTGAATTTCGTCATTCATCGGGACGTTGTCCACACCTCGTGTGGATAACGTCGTGGACAAAACGTTGAGTTCCGTAAAAAAGCGAATCGAAACAACGGTGTGCTTGGACTGCTCCGAAAGCGGGCGCGCGGCGTGCGCGGCGCGCTCCTGAACGCGCGGTATTTTACTGGTTCCGCGTGGCGCGCCAATCGCGGGATCGGCGCGCACCGCACGCGTCACGCCGGCTTGCGCTTCGCCTCGAGCGTTTCCCACCGTTCGAGCGCGGCGAGCAGTTCGTCGTCGATCGCCGCGAACCGCTCGGTCAGGCGCGTGCCCTCCTGCGGATCCTTCGCGAAAATCGAGCCGTCCTCGAGCTGCGCATTGATCGTCTTCTGCTCCGCTTCGAGCGCGGCGATCTTCTCCGGCAGCGAATCGAGTTCGCGCTGCTCGTTGAACGACAGCTTCACCGTGCGCTGCGCGTTGCGGCCCGCCGCGCTCTTCGCCGGCTCGTCCTTCGCGGGCGCCGCTTCCTTGACCGCGCGCTTCGCCGCTTCCTGCTGCGCGAGCTGCTCCGAGCGGGCGCTCTGGATCTGCCAGTCGGTGAAGCCGCCGACGTATTCGCGCCACTTGCCGTCGCCCTCCGCCGCGATCACCGACGTCACGACGTTGTCGAGGAACGCGCGATCGTGGCTGACGAGCAATACCGTGCCGTCGTAGTCGGCCAGCAGCTCTTCGAGCAGTTCGAGCGTCGGGATGTCGAGGTCGTTGGTCGGTTCGTCGAGCACCAGCACGTTGGCCGGGCGCGCGAACAGACGCGCGAGCAGCAGCCGGTTGCGTTCGCCGCCCGACAGCGACTTCACCGGCGAGCGCGCGCGCTCCGGCGCGAACAGGAAATCGCCGAGATAGCTCATCACGTGCTTGCGCACGCCGCCGATCTCGACCCATTCGCTGCCGGGGCTGATCGTATCCGCGAGGCTCTTCTCCTGGTCGAGCTGCGCACGCATCTGGTCGAAATACGCGACCTGCAGGTTCGTGCCGGTGCGCACCGTGCCTTCGTCGGGCTTCAGGTCGCCGAGGATCAGCTTCAGCAACGTCGTCTTGCCGGCGCCGTTCGGGCCGACGAAGCCGATCTTGTCGCCGCGCATGACCGTCGTCGAGAAACGGTCGACCACCGTGCGGCCGCCGTAACGCTTCGTCACGTCGGTCAACTCCGCGACGATCTTGCCGGACTTCTCGCCCTGCGCGACGTCGAGCTTCACGTTGCCCTGCGCATTGCGGCGCTCGGCGCGCTCGTTGCGCATCTGCACGAGCCGCGCGATGCGGCCGACGCTGCGCGTACGGCGCGCTTCGACGCCCTTGCGGATCCACACTTCTTCCTGCGCGAGCAGCTTGTCGAATTTCTCGTTCTCCACGCGCTCGACTTCGAGCTGCTGCGCCTTGCGCGTCTGGTACGCGGAGAAATTGCCCGGATACGACAGCAGCCGGCCGCGATCGAGCTCGACGATGCGCGTCGCGACGCGGTCGAGGAACGCGCGATCGTGGGTGATGAACAGCAGGCCCGCGCGCTGCGCGACGAGCAGCTCTTCGAGCCAGCGGATACCGTCGAAGTCGAGGTGGTTGGTCGGTTCGTCGAGCAGCAGCACGTCGGGCTGCAGCACCAGCGCGCGCGCCAGCGCGACGCGCTTCTGCATCCCGCCCGACAGCGCGTCGACACGGGCGTCGCCGTCCTGCAGGCCGATCTGCGCGAGCGTCATCGATACGCGCGTGCGCCAGTTCCATGCGTCGTGCGCGTCCAGCGACGACTGCAGTGCGTTCATCCGCGCGAGCAGCGCATCGTGCTCGGCGCCTTCCGGTATCTCCGCGAGGCGGTGCGCGATCGAATCGTATTCTTCGAGCAGTTCGCGCGTGTGCGCCAGCCCCGACGCGACCGCGTCGAACACCGTCGCACCCGGCTCGAATTCGGGCTCTTGCGGCACGTAAACGGTCACGAGCTCCTGCTGGCGCGTGACCAGCCCGTCGTCGGCCTTCGCGAGACCGGCGACGATCTTCAGCAGCGACGACTTGCCCGCGCCGTTGCGGCCGATCAGGCCGACGCGCTCGCCGGCCTCCAGCGAGAAATCCGCGTGATCGAGCAACGCGACGTGACCGAACGCGAGCTGCGCGCCGGTAATGGAATAGAGCGACATGGGGAGACGGCGATGAGAGAAATCGGAAGCGCCCATTGTACCGGTCGCGGAGGCCGGTATCGGCTCGGCCGGACGGACGAAGGCCGCGGGTGGCGCTCGACGCGCGTCGACGCGGTCCCGTGAGCGGGTGGCGGCCGGGTTCCGGTGCGGACGCCGGCCGCGGTTTGCGCCCCCGCGAAAGCGACCGATCGGCCGGCCGGATGCCCGCGCGACCGGCCGATCGGCAGATCCCGCGCGCGGCACATCGGGCGCCTGCGCGGGATGCGCGGTTATTTCGTTATTTCACGTTGACCGTGATCGTCGAGCTCATTTCGGGGCCGTACGAACGGTGCGCACCGTCGCCGAGCTGCAGCGTCAACGTGTGCTGGCCGGGCGGCAGCTTCACGTCGGTTTCGGTCTGGGCCTTGCCGAAATGCAGCGAATGCTCGGTCGCCGGGATCACGTCGCCCTTCGGCACCGGCTTGCCGTCGATCAACAGGTGATGGTGACCGGTATCCGGGGTCATGTCGCCGGCCGGCTTGAGCGCCATGCCTTCGAGACCGAATTTCACGTGCACGGGGCTCGACACCGTCGCGCCGTCCTGCGGCTCGACGAAGAACACACGCGCTTCGGCGCGCGCGAGCGTCGACACGGCCAGCGCCGCGACACAGACTGCACCCGCGATCCATTTTCTGTTGAGCATCGTTACCTCCTTCTGATTGACAGGCCCACGAAGCATACACCGCGTGCACGGCCGACGCGCCGGCGTCGGTTGTTCGCGATGCGTACGTTTAAAACGACGTTGCGCAGGTGTTCGGCGAAATTCCGGTACCATTGCGCCTTTCGTCCGCCGGCGAGGCTGCGGACGGCATCGCCGAATTTTCATTGTCCCGAGCGCAACATGAGCGAAGTAACCGAATACCAGAGCTGGGTCTGCCTGATTTGCGGGTGGGTCTACAACGAAGCGGAAGGGCTGCCCGACGAAGGCATCGCCGCCGGCACCCGTTTCGCCGACATTCCCGCCGACTGGCGCTGCCCGCTGTGCGACGTGGGCAAGGAAGATTTCGTCGTCGTCGATTTCTGATTTTCCGTTCCGATCGCGGTCGATTACGCGATACGCGCGTCGGTGTGCATTCCGAGCCGCCGACGCGCCGTGCGTTTGCTATACTCTGCGCGCTGTCCACACCGCCGTCCGGTTCGCCCTCTCTTGCGCGAATGCCCGGACTTGGCTCTCCCCGTAGTTCAATGGATAGAACAAGCGCCTCCTAAGCGCTAGATACAGGTTCGATTCCTGTCGGGGGGACCAGTCAAGCCCCAAACCTCCCCCAAGATTCACAAGAAACTCCCCACTAACGCCCGTCTGGCGGCCATCTCGCACCCATCGTTACCCAGCGTTGCTCAGTGACAGCCGGAGAAAGTGTTGGTATTTTTGTTGGTATCAGCAGATACCAACAAATGCCTCTCACTGACGTGCAGGTACGGAACGCGAGGGCCAGCGCGGCCCCGTACAAACCTAGGCGTCTTTGTACGTAGCAATAGCGCACCCTTCTGTGCGGCCTTCAGGAAGAACGCCGAGCCAGCCGGTGAAGGTGTCCGGTTTTCGGGTGGCCGCCTTAGGCTCGACGAGCCACATTTTCTCACGACTTGCAACGCCAGCTCCTCTGACCGCTGAGCTCGAAACGTGCCCCTGTTACCGGACTATCGAGTCGGTTCGCACAAGCTTGAAGTCGGCCGACAGCGACATATCCGGCGCGAAGTTAATAATCTCGACCTCGCAGCCGGCGAAGGCATCCGAACCATGATCCCGTAAAAACAAAGACGGATGGCAGTGTTCATGCGGATCGAGATTGGTATCAATAAGGGGGAAACTGATCCTAAGCGGAGCCATATTCGTGCTGCCCACCGTTGCCTGACCTAAAACCATCAGCTGACCAAAGCCGGTCGGCTCCGAACTCATTTCCCCGGTCGGCAGGCGACGCTGGCCGCTAAGAAGCCGAAAGTGGTTTTCGGTCTCCAGCTTGCAACTTGCTTGACTTCCGTTCGCCAGTTGGAAGTCGGTATTGGATATGAGGCACAAGATTGCCAAAGATATGCGATCAGCCTGAGCATCCCACGGCACCTCGTCGAAGCTGACTCTCTGCGCACGCAGGACGTCCTTTAGATCCTTGTGAAAATCGCTTACGTGGAACGCTGCCCTCGAATGGATGAAGCCGGTAACGAACCGAAGAGCTTCGAATAGTTCGACACCGCCCTTATTGTTTCTTAGGCTGCATGTGCCAGTTTTCTTATCGACTGAAAAATTGGCTTCAATCTTCTTGACGAGCGTTGTACGACTCATCTTATGCTCGTCCTTCAGACGGCGCTCGTCCGCAAGACGGGCTTGAGAAAGGAATAGTCGATAAAGGTATGCTGGAAAAGGCGTAGCAAGATCTAGCGGACGCTTCTCAGACACGTATTCTCGAAAGTACTGGATCGCGTCAACGAACGAAGTGATGGACTGCTGCGCGAGGCCACGATCCCGAGCGTCCGAGTGTGCAACGAAGTTCGCCACTTCAAAGAAAACGGTCTCCTTCCCTGCGTATGGACGAAGCTTCATGAGGAGATTGTCGACGTCATTCGCATCAAATCGACCGGCGTGAATGCGTTCAATGATTTGATTCAGCTTGGCAAGGTCTTTGAGTGGCAGCGGCATGTGGTTCCCTGATGAAGTGCGCAATTAGCGGTGAGATGGCCGGCTTGTGATAACGCAACGTGTGCTAGCTGCTTCCGTTCTGGCGTGGCTGCTATCGCTTGAATTGTGGCACCTGCCGATCCGCCTCTCTACACCCGGACAGAAAAGCCATCAGTGCCCGGGCAACTCGGCATGTCCGAAACCGCTCCCTTTCGGACATGCCGTCGACCACCCGTCCGAAAATAAGCTCGCACACATTTCGGACAGGCGATAAGATTCGGACATCCATTTTGAACACATCAAGACAACAGCATGTCCCGGATCTTTGCATATGCCCGCGTCAGCACAATCGACCAGACAGTCATCAACCAGCTCCGAGAAATCGAGGCGGCCGGTTTCGCTGTAGACAAGCGACGTGTCGTAACGGAAAGCATTTCAGGTAGCGTCAGCGCGAGTCAACGGCCGGGCTTTTCGAAGCTTCTGGACCGCTTGGAAGAAGGCGACGTACTTATCGTTACTAAGCTCGATCGGTTGGGGCGAAATGCTATGGATGTGCGTTTGACCGTTGAAGGCTTAGCAGACCGTGGAATTCGAATACATTGTCTTGCGCTCGGTGGCGTCGATCTTACGAGCCCAGCCGGACGGATGACGATGCAAGTATTGAACGCGGTGGCCGAATTCGAGCGCGACTTGTTGATCGAACGCACCAACGCTGGAATAGCTAGAGCAAAGTCCGATGGGAAAGCAATGGGCAGACCATCCGCCCTCACCAAACATCAGCAAAACGAGGCTTTTCGAATGCTGAGTGACGGAGCAACCGTGAGTAGCGTTGCGAAACAATACAACACCAGTCGCCAAACAATCATGCGAATCCGCGATGCGATGCAACAAATCACAAAAACGCGCCCATGAATTTATTATTAATTACTTAATCGCGAGCACGTTCCGCCAACGCCCCACTCGCCTGATCGAAAAGCAAAATATCGCAACATCCGCCAACCACCATCAAACCGGATTAGCTTGATATTGCCCACGAAATTCTTGCTTTATATAACATAGAGAATCAAAACTATTCTCCAAGTGTAAAATAAATTCACTCAGAACCAATTCAGCGGAATTAAATCGATCCTCCAAGTTATGAGCCTTTATATTAGCCCCCACCCTCAAGGGGCTTGTTCGACCATGAGCAACTTGATTGCGCTTATCGACAACCTCATTCATCGCCAAGACATGAACCGAATCAAATACCGGTTCATCGATCCCCATGTAACCAGATATATCCCGCAGAGTTTCCGGCCAGACGTTCTGAAGTTGATCAGAGAATATAGCGTCATTTATTGAACAAGGGTTGTCAGCAAGCATCGCACCAACAAACAAAACCCTCTTCTTCCAATTACTCTCCCCCGGAGTGTTCTGCAGCGATTTAAACCGGCCATCGAGCGCAAGAGGCAAAAAACTTGGAGCAACGTGCACCGTTTGGAGCTGCAGATCAGCCACGGCACGAAGAAAATTGGAAACGACCTCGTTTATCGATTTCTCAAAGGCACCATAGAGGTGAACATAAAAAAGACCTCGCATGATTTTCACATGCTCAGCATCAACCGGAGGCGTATCAGTGGACTCTTGCGATTTTATAAACGACAGGAGGTTTCTCACCTCCATAAATCTCGCATCGATGTCCGTACGAGAGATATCGAGACTCATGTCGACAGATGATTCTTTACGTACGCAATACGATCAACCAGCATTCTTCGACTATTAGTCGCCCCCGTCGTCAATTTGCGAAGCCGGACATCACTAACAAGCGCCGTCAATTTTGCACGGCGGATAGCCACTTTTTCGCGAATAGCGTCGGCAACACCAATCGCAAGGGCCTCATATAGAACGGCAGAGGTAGTGCTTGCTTGTCCGCGCGTAATTCCATTCGGAAATGCGCCCGCCAACGCTGCCATAGACGCCTTAAAAAGATTAACACTCGTCGGCGATATTTTTTTTGCCGAATTCACCTTCATATAGTCATTCAAAAAACCCTTTACACTATGGTCAAACTCCTCCCTTTTTTCAAGATACGCAAAAAATCGAAGCACATACTCTTCGGCCGTTCCATTTTGATACTCAGACTCGCGAAGACGAACAGCGGTCAAGAAATCGGGCAACTTCGCAAGCTTCTTCAATTGATCATTAAATTGACCGCGGAATATACAATTTCTAATTTCCTGATTCGTCAAAGACACGCCCCCAGTATTTAGGCGCTCAAACAAATCAAATCTTACATTAAGATCACTCTTGTCATTCAGGACCGTGACCCTAATTGGCCGCGTCTGAAACATCAACTGAAGCGACTTCGGAATGGTTTTGTAAGTCTGGTCATTAAATTCCGTCAGCTTTTCCAAATCCTTAATTTTCAGCGGCGTAGATCTATTAACCCTCCCCAGCACCTCACCTTCCGACATAAAATGGACCAAGGTGGAAATTCGCTGAACACCGTCAACGATCTCCCAAGTTGCGTCAGCATTCGTAGCCATAAAAATACTCGGCACCGGGATGCCGAGCAGAATTGATTCAATCAACTCCGACTCTCTCGCCTCATCCCATACAAATTGTCGCTGGTACTCAGGCGGAACAAAAATCGCCTTCTCTTCGAACATTTCATAAATCTGACGGACAGTCATATCGTAGCTGTCAAACGAAACCATCCGTCGCTCGACGTCCAACTGCGCCTGCATCGCAGTTGCTGATTTTAAGTTTGTCGTCATAATTTCCCGTTTAGCGTGAAGCAAATCCGCATTGATTTAGCATATAACGGCATTGTAATCGGTCTCAGCTCCACTTGGCGACAGCCGCGAGTTTCGCATGGCCCTTCACTCGCACCGGCAGACCGCAAGACCTTGGGCCATGATATAGCAACCAATGCGTCGGAGACCGCCCCTCGTAAGCTGGCTTCACACCCAAATAACCGATGACATGGGGAACATGCCGCGGCGGGGAAGCGGCCGCGCGGGGGAGTCTTTGCGCTCAGCGTCCCAGACAGTGGCACTAGGTCGCACGTCCAGCACGAGAAGGGTTCGCCAAGCCACTTGTCTCCAGCGTTGTCTCCAAGAAAATGTGTACTTTGGAGATAGACTTGGAGATAACCACAGCCTTACCAGACAAGGCTTACAGGCCGATACAATCGTCTATCTCCAAATCTCCAAATATTTTTGCTTCCGGCGGCACAGCAACGTTCCGTACAGCACCGACCTTCGACTGATCGAGCCTACGCCGATACGCCTGTTGGTATTTTTGTTGGTATCTTCTAAACAACGCCGCCCGAACGGCACACGCAGCAAAGCGATATGAATTCTGTCGGGGACCAGCCAAGCTCTAACTCCCCAAGATCCACAGCCCCCCGCTCAACCAACGACCACCGTAAACTCGACCCCCGACTCGAAATCCAGCGTCGTGGTCGAAAAACGCGGATCCTCGTCGAGGTAATCCTTGTACGGTCGAACGGCATCCTCGGCCGTGTACATATTGTCGGCGAGCACGACCGACCCCGGCCGCAGCAGGCGCTCGATCTGCCTGAACAGCTTCAGATACGCGTCAGCCCACACGTCGATAAACACCATGTCGACGGTCCCGTCCAGTTCGGCAACCGTCTCGAATACATCGCCCTTCCGCACGTCGACATAGGCGTCCAGCCCCGCTGTTTCGACGTGTGCCCGCAGGCGCGCGCATTTGAGCGCATCACGTTCGGTCGCGATGACCACGCCACGGCCCAACGTACGCAGCGCGTCGGCCAAATACAGGGTCGACACGCCGCAGGAACTCCCGAGCTCGAGGATTCTGGCCGACCGTTGCGACAGCACGATGTTGCGCAGGAATCGCCCCGTCTCCGCCGACACGGCCAACGACAGCGCACCGCTTACCGACGATTCGAAATCGTCGCTGAAGAGACCGAACGTTTCGAGAAATCGCCCTCGCAGCCGGGGGGCGAGCGTTTCGTATTCGTCGACGAGCGTCGGAAACGCCTCATTCGGCCCCTGGAACTGCGCGCGGGCCCGGGCGATGATTTCGCTCCGGCTTTCTTCATGAAGCCGTTGCAAAAGAACGTCGATGGTTGAAGCCAAGTTCATTCCTTGACGAGATTGATCACGTGAACGGCGTATCCAGCGGCTGCCATCCGTCGGACTGCGAGCGATACCGCGCCGTCATCGGCGGGCCCAGACGACGCTATGCCCTTCTGGCAAGCGTGATCGCACGTTCGGGACACGCCGTCACGCAAAGCCCGCATGACCGGCAGGCTTGCGCATTCGGCGTATAGGCGACTTTCATTCCATGCACGCGCAGTTTCAAGCGATGCATCAGCCCGAGGTCGAGGTAATCGGCCTGATCGATGCGCCGCACCTCGAACACGTTTTCCGGGCAAACGGTGACGCAATCCCCCTTGCCTTCGCAACGTTTCAGGTCGACGACCGGCGCGATCACCCCCGCCTTCTGCTTGCAGTCGTGCGTTGATTTTTCGCGCATGCTCACTCCTCCGGGCGCCGGTTGCCGCGCGATCGCCATGCGGCCCGGAAATGCTCGCGCTCTTCGGGTGTCATGGCTTCCCACTTGCGCCAGTGGCGCCGGCCGTGCCAGCCGCGGTGTCCGCGAAATCCGCCGAACAGGATGCGGCTCAACACGAGCAGGCCTAGCGCATGCGCGAAGTCGATCGTCCGGGCGCCGACGAACAGCGCCGGCATCACCCAGTTCCACAGCATCATGACGATCCATCCGAGCACGCCTATGGCGACCACCACGAGCAATGCCTTGCCCGCACATCTGATTCGAAGATTCATCCGTCGACTCCTCTAGATATCCAGTTCGTCGTAAATGGGTTGCAGTCGAGCACGCAGATGCAGGACCGCGTAGCGTTTGCGCGCCAGCAGCGTATTGAGCGTGACGCCGCTTTGCGTGGCCATTTCCTTGAAGGACAGCCCCTCCAGTTCGTGTGCGATGAAAACCTCGCGCTGATTCGCCGGCAACTCGTCGAGCGCATCCTGCAACGCTTTCAGCAACAGCGTGCGTGCGTAGCGCGCTTCAGGGCCGGCATCGTGCGCCGGTAACGCGAGATCCAGGCGATACTCGCTGTCCGCTTCGTCGTCGGCATCGAGCAGATCGGACAGTGGCTGCTCCTTCTTTTTGCGGAAACGATCGATGATGCGGTTGCGCGCGGCACGGAACAGCCACGCGCTCGCCTGTTCGATCGGCGCAGGAAGTCGATAAGCCTGGACGAATTCGTGAAGCACATCCTGCAGAACGTCCTCGGCATCGTCCGGGTCGCGTATCCGGCGCCGAATGAAGTTCCCTAGCCTCGTTCGTTCACGCATCACCGTCGCAGTGATGTCGCGGTCTGGGTCGGTCATCGTTTGCGAAGTGCGTGGCGGTTCCATGCGTCTGAAGACGTTTCAGGCGCGCGAATATTGTGGCGAAGATGAAAATTTTCCGGCCGTACGCGTCGGTTTCCGCGCGCGGCAGTCGTTTCAAGGAACAGGCCCGATATGAGATCGGGCCGTCTTCGCACGAATCGTTTGACTCTGCGCACCGACCCAAGTACACTTCGCGCCGCGGGGTGGAGCAGTCTGGCAGCTCGTCGGGCTCATAACCCGAAGGTCGTAGGTTCAAATCCTACCCCCGCAACCAAATACCGAAAAAAAGCCCGCTTTGCGAAAGCAAGCGGGCTTTTTGCCATTCAGCGGTCCGCGATATTGCTGACGCGCGCAGGCGGCACACGAATGACGTGTGCAATCGGGCATTCACCACGATATGCGACACACGCGCCCACCTCGCCCGTTCGCCGCCGACATGCACTGAACATTGCGTAGAATTCCGAACTTTCTTCAGTTCAGTACACGGACTTCGCCCATGCTTCGGACGATCGCGACGCTCGCCGCGCTTTCAGCGATGACCGGCACGGCCAACGCCGCCGACACCGACACGGCCTCCGCCGAACAGCGCTACGTTAGCCCGGGCATCGCCAACGTCACTGCGTCGGCAGCCCCGCGTCCGGACAACACGTCCCCCGACACCCGCTGCCGGGAACTGGCCGCCGGCATCGACGCGGTCACGCACTCGCCCGACCGCGGCCAGAAGGTCGTGCGCGGGATCGGCCCGGACGGCAAGCCGCGCAACGAACTGCGGGCCTACGACAAACGGGCCGACCTGGAAGCCGAGCGCCTGCGCGTCGGCTGCCGATAGCGAACGACGACGAACCAACCGTCACCCGGCCCGTTCACGCAGCGCACATCAGTGTTTATGCATTCGCGCCGCCGTCGATCGTCAACCCGGTCCCGGTGATCGATCGCCCTTCCGGCCCGACGATGAACGCCACGAGCGCGGCTACGTCGTCGGCCTTGCCGTACTGCTGAATCGCCATCCGCGAACGTTGCGCATCGGCGTGCTCGCCATCGGCCGGATTCATATCGGTATCGGTGGAGCCCGGATGCACGATGTTCACCGTGATGCCGCGCGAGCCGAGATCGCGCGCGAGCCCCTGCGTCCAGCCGATCAACGCGGCCTTGCTCGCCGCATAGAGGCTCATCCCCGCATCGGGCACGCGCGTCGCGAGGCAACTGCCGGTCGACACGATGCGCCCGCCCTCCCCGAGATGACGCGCCGCCGCCTGCGACGCGACGATCACCGC
This sequence comes from Burkholderia sp. MSMB2157WGS, assembly GCF_001532755.1. Classification (NCBI taxonomy): domain Bacteria; kingdom Pseudomonadati; phylum Pseudomonadota; class Betaproteobacteria; order Burkholderiales; family Burkholderiaceae; genus Burkholderia; species Burkholderia sp. MSMB2157WGS. The sequence continues at coordinate 161,539 of NZ_LPJG01000015.1, forward strand.
ACGCACGTTCACGTTCAGCGTCGCGTCGATATCGTCGAGCGTGAGCTCGTCCAGCGCGCCGGCCCGGAAAATCCCCGCGTTGTTGACGAGGATGTCGAGGCCGCCGAACGCCTGCGCGGCACGATCGACCGCGTTGCGCACGGCCACCGGATCGGCGCTGTCGGCCTGGATCGCCACGGCGCGACGGCCCAGCGCTTCGATGCCGGCGACGACGGCCTGCGCCCGCTCGGCCGATTTTTCATACGTGATCGCCACGTCGGCGCCGTCGGCCGCCAGCCGTTTCGCGATCGCCGCGCCGATGCCACGGCTGCCGCCGGTGATGAGTGCACGCTTGCCCTGAAGTCGGTTCATGTCGGTTCCTTTCCTCATTTATGTAACGACCGACACAGAATGTGACAAGTTGCGCCGCACAGTCAATTGATTTATTTTATCGATCGATACAGATATCGACGAAGGAACGGACGCAATGGCTGAACGAGGCCGACCGAGAAGCTTCGACAAGGAAGCGGCGCTGGATCGCGCGATGGAGGTGTTCTGGCGTCTCGGCTACGAAGGGGCGTCGATGACGGACCTGACGGCCGCGATGGGCATCGCGTCGCCGAGCCTGTATGCGGCCTTCGGCAGCAAGGAAGCGTTGTTCCGGCAAGCCCTCGAGCATTACCGCGCAACCGAGGGGCGAGAAATTTGGGGAGGCGTCGAACGGGCGACCAGCGCGTACGAAGCCGTGCAGAACTACCTGATGGATACCGCACGCGTGTTCACGCGGCGTTCGAAGCCGGCCGGCTGTCTGATCGTGTTGTCGGCGCTGCATCCGGCCGAACGTTCCGACATGGTCCGGCAGACGTTGATCGCGATGCGCGAGGGCACGGTCGACGCGCTGCGGGAACGCCTCGCGCAAGGCGTCGCGACAGGCGAAATATCGGCGCACGCGAACCTCGATGCGATCGCGCGCTACTACGTGACGGTTCAGCAGGGGATGTCGATCCAGGCGCGCGACGGCGCGAGCCGCCGCGATCTGGAGGCCGTCGCGCAGGCCGCGCTGGCCGCATGGCCGGCGCTCGTCGGCGCGCGCGGCGCGGCCGGCGCGACCGGCGCGACCGGCGGATAGCGGCAGGACGCCGCCGGGAGATTACTGCTTCGCGGCTTGCTGCACGTCCTTCGACGCATGCCACACGCGATAGCGCACGTCGAAGCCATCCGGTACATACACGACGAGCGGCAGACGGCTGTTGTAGCGCAGCAGCTGACCGTCGCCGCGCACCTGCACGAACCGCCGCTGCGGCGCCTGGCCCGGGCACGCCATCAGCGTCGATGCCGGCCCCTTCACGTCGGTGAGCCGGTAATACGTGTAGCCCCAGCCCTTCACGTCCTCGGCGGTCAGCTCGCCGCCGAACCACTGCTGGTTGCAGTCGGTCTCCAGCGTCTTGCCGATCATCAGCTCGACGCGCGCATCGCCCTCGTTCTCGAGCGCGGGCAGCGCGATCACGGCGCGCTGCTGGCCGGCGGCTGCCTGCGGAAACATCTTGATCGACTCGGCCGGCACGGCGGGTGCGGATGCCGGCGCGGCCACGCATGCGGCGGCCGTCGTCACGCAGCAGGCGGCCAGTGCGGCCCGGATCGCGAATTTCATCGATGTGCTCCTGAAAAACAAATGAGCCCCGGATGCTAACACTTTCGTCGCAAGACCTTACGAGGCTGTAATTTGGCGACACAATTGCAAACAGCCGGCAATCCCCGGGCGCGGTACTTATAGCGGAACCAACGGAGAACATCATGCTGAAGCTCATTGCCGCCGCCGGCGTCGCCACCCTGCTGGCCGGCTGCGTCGTCGCCCCGGACGCCGGATACGGCTACGGGCAGCCCTACTATTCCGATCCCGGCTATGCGTACGCCCCGTCTCCCGTGTACGGCACGGTCAACATCTGGGGCGGTGGCGGCGGACGCGACTGGGATCGCGGCCGGCGCGACTACCATCACTGGGACGGCGATCGCGGCAACCGCGGCAACGGCTGGTGGCGCGGCGGCGGACGCCGCGGCGACTGGAACGAAGGCGGCGGTGGCGGCGGACACGGTCGCGGCGACGGCGGCGGTCATCGCCACTGACGCAATTGCAACCGTTTGTATCCACGCACGGCCCGCCGATGACCGGCAGCGCATCACACCTGCGAACGGACGGCCACGCAATAGACAAAGGCCCTCGCATCGAGCGAGGGCCTTTCGTCGTCCGGCCGGACGAAGCGAGCGTCGGCGAGGGCGTGGCCGCCCGGCACCGAACCCGCTCACGCGCCGCCGCTTACCAGCCGGCCGGTTGCACGTAGCCACCCTGCTGCACCGGCGCGCCGCACACGTACGCACGCTGGTAGCGGTCGTAGCAATAGTTCGGGCCGTCGTCCTGGTACTGCGCCTGCTGATAGGTCGGGTAGGCCGGCTGCTGGTACGCGGGCGCCTGGTAGTAGGTCGGCGGCTGATAGGCCGGCGCCTGGTACGCGGGTGCCTGATATGCGACGGGCGGATTCATCGCCGACGTCACGATCGCACCCAGCACCGCGCCGCCGATCAATGCGCCGATGACGGCGCCGCCGTCGCGGCCATGCGCGGACGCCGGGCCCGCGACCGCGAGCGAACCGGCAAGGACACATACTGCGGCAATCTTTTTCATGATGGACTCCCACGCGAAGTGGTACTGGATGCGATGCATTGTGGCGGTACGCGGCCGTAATAGATGCAGCAAGTGGTAACGCGCGATTACCGGCATCGCCCCCGGCGAAACGCGCCGTCGCCGTGCTACGATTTTCGGCATACAGGAGACGACGTCATGCAGCCCGAAACCGCCCGCCGTTTCGATACCGAATTCGCACCGCGCATCGCGCAGGCCATCGCCGCGTTCTTCGCCGATCACGTGCAGACCGACGTCGTCCCCTATGGCGGGCACGGGCATCCGACGCGCGTGCAGATCCGCAGCGCGCCGCACGAGCACGTGAGCGGCTTCGTGCATCCGCTGAATCTCGAACTGACATGGGACACCGACGAGATCGAGCGACTGATGGAACCCGACGGCCCGCAGCGCTTCGAGCACTACCTCGCCGCGCTGCCGAGAAAGCTGGGCGCGTGGCAGGGCGCGCGCGACATCGATCTCGCATCGCGCACGCAGGCCGACCCGCTCGTGCGGCTCGGCGGTCTCGACTTCGAAGGCTGAATGCGCGCGCCAGCCGGCAGCCGCACGGCTCGGCGTCGCGCGATGCGGCCCGGTGATACACTCGACCGGCCCCGTCCCGGTGCAGCCACGCCGGCCGGGCCGTTCATCGCCGCCTCCACCCGTGCACATGGTTGCGCACGCAACCGGCAAGCGGGCGCGCGGACAACCATGCTCTCGCTCCCGTCATGAACGCCGATACCGGCCTGCCGCTTCCGCAACGCTACTGGGCGATCGTCTGCGTCGCCCTGGGCATCACGCTCGCCGTGCTCGACGGCGCCATCGCGAACGTCGCGCTGCCGACCATCGCGCGCGACCTGCGCGCGTCCGACGCCGCGTCGATCTGGATCGTCAACGCGTACCAGCTCGCGGTCACGACCACGCTGCTGCCGCTCGCGTCGCTCGGCGAACGTATCGGCTATCGCCGCATCTACATCGCCGGGCTCGCGCTGTTCACCGCGGCATCGCTCGGCTGCGCACTCGCAGGCTCGCTGCCAATGCTGGCCGTGATGCGCGTGATCCAGGGGTTCGGCGCGGCCGGCATCATGAGCGTCAACGCGGCGCTCGTGCGGATGATCTACCCGTCTTCGATGCTCGGGCGCGGGCTGTCGATCAATGCGATGGTGGTCGCGCTGTCGTCGGCGATCGGGCCGACGGTCGCGTCGGCGATCCTGTCGTTCGCGTCGTGGCCGTGGCTCTTCGCGGTCAACGTGCCGATCGGCATCGCGGCCGTGCTCGGCAGCCTGCGCGCGCTGCCCGCCAACCCGCTGCACGATGCGCCGTACGACTTCCCGAGCGCGCTGATGAACGCATGCGTGTTCGGCCTGCTGATCACGGCCGTCGACGGGCTCGGTCACGGCGAAGGTCATGCGTACGTCGCGGCCGAACTGGCCGTCGCGTTCGTGGTCGGCTATTTCTTCGTGAAGCGTCAGTTGTCGCAGCCGGCGCCGCTCCTGCCGGTCGACCTGATGCGCATCCCGATGTTCGCGCTGTCGGTCTACACGTCGACGGCGTCGTTCACGTCGCAGATGCTCGCGTTCGTCGCGCTGCCGTTCTGGCTGCAGAATTCGCTGGGGTTCTCGCAGGTCGAGACGGGCCTCTACATGACGCCGTGGCCGCTCGTGATCGTGTTCGCCGCGCCGCTCGCGGGCGTGCTGTCGGACCGCTATTCGGCCGGCATGCTCGGCGGGATCGGGCTCGCGCTGTTCGCCGCCGGGCTGTTGTCGCTCGCGACGATCGGCGCGCACCCGGGCACGCTCGACATCGTGTGGCGGATGGCGCTGTGCGGCGCGGGCTTCGGGCTGTTCCAGTCGCCGAACAACCGCGCGATGCTGTCGTCGGCGCCGCGCGAGCGCAGCGGCGGCGCCGGCGGCATGCTGAGCACCGCGCGCCTGACGGGCCAGACGCTCGGCGCCGCGCTCGTCGCGCTGATTTTCGGGCTCGCGCCGGACCGCGGGCCGACGATCGCACTCTATGTCGCCACGGCGTTCGCGGCGGTGGCCGCGGTCGTGAGCCTGCTGCGCATCGCGTCGCCGCGGCCGGACACGGCGGCCTGACACCATCGAGCGCCGCACGGGCGGCGGACGTCATGCGGCGTCGAGCGTATCCATCACGAAGCGCACGCGCGCCTTCACGCTCACGCGCGGCAACTCGATCAGCCGATAGCCATACGACGTATAGCAATCGACCATCGCGTCATAGGTCCGCACCGCCTCCGCGAAATCCTGCCGGCGCTCGGTGTCCTGCGCATAGATGTCGGGCCACGGCGGCGCGATGAACACGCGCCGGTGATAGCGGAAACGCCGCGCCGCGGCTTCCGCGTGCGCGGGCACCGCCAACCCGGTCAGCGTCAGATAGCCGATCACGTCCGGCACGCCGCGGTCGAAGAACACCGGCCCGCGCGCCTGCCGCGCGAGATGGTAGGACCGCATCTCCCAGCTCAGCATCAGCTCGGCGAACGCGGCCGGGTCGCGCCACGGCAGCGCCGGGCCGTCGACGGCCATCTGGTCGCGGATCACGCCGCGCCCGGCCTCCTGCGAGCGCGCGAACCCGGCGCGCTCGAGCGCATCGAGCAACGTGCTCTTGCCCGAACCCGGGCCGCCCGTCACGACGAAGAAGCGGCCGGTCGTGTCGTCGACCGCTTCGTCGTCGCGATCGGCGGCGCTCAGCGCATTGCCCAACGCGGTGGCGCCCGGCGCGGCGGCGCCCGACCCGAACTCACGCATGCGCGACCCGCCGGCCCGCGCGCCGCGTGACCGACGCCGCGGCAGCGACGCTGCGCAAGTCGGCGACGAAGGTGTCGCGCCAGACCGACAGGTCGTTCTCGCGCAGCCGCGCGAGGTTCTCCTCGTGACGCGCCTGGCGCTCCGCGAGCGGCATCGACAGCGCGCGCTCGAGCGCCTCGGCCATCTGCGACAGGTCGTACGGATTGACGAGCAGCGCGCCGGTCAGCTCGGCCGCCGCGCCCGCGAACTCCGACAGCACGAGCACACCCGGATCGGCCGGATCCTGCGACGCGACGTATTCCTTCGCGACGAGATTCATCCCGTCGCGCAGCGGCGTCACGTAGCCGACCTGCGACATCCGGAAGAACGCCATCAGCAGGTTGCGCTCGTACTTGCGGTTCAGGTACTGGATCGGCGTCCAGTCGAGCTGCGAGAAGCGACCGTTGATCCGACCGGCCTCGCCTTCGAGCGTTTCGCGGATGTGCTGATAGGTCTGCACGTCGGAACGCGTCGGCGGCGCGATCTGCAGGAGCGACACACGCCCCTGCCAGCCCGGCGCATTCGCGAGCATCCGCTCGAACGACTGGAAGCGCTCGACGAGCCCCTTCGAGTAATCGAGACGGTCGACGCTCATCACCAGCTTGCGGTCGCCCAGCGCTTCGCGCAGCATCTTCACCGGCTTGCGCGTGCCGTACTGGACGGCCGCCTGCGCGATCGCGTCGGGATGCACGCCGATCGGATAGGCGGCGACCTTCACGACGCGGCCATGCGCGTGCAGCATCCCGTCGTCGCTCGCCGCGCCGATGCCGCGCCGCTCGATGTAGTCGGTGAAGGCCTGCTTGTCGGCCTCGGTCTGGAAACCCGCGACGTCGTACGCGCACATGAACTTCACGAGTTCCTCGTGCGGCGGCACGAGGCGCAGCATGTCGGGCGACGGAAACGGGATGTGCAGGAAGAAGCCGATCGGGTTCTTCACGCCGAGTTCGCGCAGACAGTGCGCGAACGGCAGCAGGTGGTAGTCGTGCACCCAGATCAGGTCGTCCGGCCGCAGCAGCGCGGCGAGCTGCTTCGCGAGCATCGCGTTCACGCGCAGGTAACCGGCGTACTCCTGCCGATCGAAGCGCGCGAGATCGCCGCGGTAATGGAACACCGGCCACAGCGTCGCGTTCGAGAAGCCGCGGTAGTACTGGTCGTAGTCGCGCCGGGTCAGCCCGACCGTCGCATACGTCACGTTGCCGTCCCGCTGGATCGCGGGCTCGGCATCCGGCGCACCGACGATCTCGCCGTTCCAGCCGAACCAGACGCCGCCCGTTTCCTTCAGCGCGTCCATCACGCCGACGGCCAGGCCGCCCGCGCTCGGGCGCGTGTCCTCGCCGGCGGCGACACGATTCGATACCACGATCAATCTGCTCATGCGACTTCCCCTCCTCGATTCGATTGGCTGGCGCGCAACGCACGCCGAAGCGGGCGCGGCGGCCCGAAGGCGGCCGCGCGGCGACTCAGTTCCGAGAATTGCAATGAAATACGGCGGTGGAATGCGGCGACGACCGTATCAAGCGTCCTGCTCCTGACCGAGGTCGCGTTGATAGTCGAGCCCTTCCGGGCGAGCACCACCCTGGTTGTGATCGCCGTCCGACGGCGTCTCGTCCGGCGCGCCCGCAGGCGGCGCCGATGGCGCGTCGGTCTGCGGACGCGGGCGGTCTTCCGAATGGCCGGCCGCCGCGTCAGGCGGCCGGTGTGACAACCGTTTCGAACGGCGCATGGCTGGGTGTCTCATCTGCGGCGCGGCTCGAGGCCGTCGTAGAAACATTCCATAGCAAAACAGTCTAGGTCGCGTCAGCGCGGCCGATGGTAACAATTACCTTCAATTTGTAACGTTTCGACCCTTCGTCGATCATCTATCCGACAATAACGCCGCCCGCGCGCACGCGGCCTGCCGCGCGGCGATTTGTCAAAGCTTTGCAGTTTTCCCATGACAATTGCGAAACAATGACGCGGCATCAGGCGTGCACGCGTCGCCGCTCACCCAGACAGGACTTGCACTCAGGGATGAACATTCGTTTCGAATCGCCGCGCCGGGCCACGCCGGCGCGCGTCGTGCTGGCCGCGATCGCCACGGCCGCACTGCTGTCCGGCTGCAATTCGTTGTACAGCGAAGGCGCGACGGCCGGCGCCGGTATCGCGGGCGCCGCGATCGCCTCCAAGGTCACCAACAATGCCGCCGTCGCGACGGGCATCGGCCTCGGCGCCGTCGCCGGCGCGCGGGCCGGCGTCCAGTACACGCAACGCGTCGCGCACCGCTACACGCAGGAGCAGATCGCGAAGGCGGCCGGCCCGCTCGACGTCGGCGGCGTCGCGCCGTGGTCGACGCACCATTCGTTCCCGATCGAGGACGACGAGCAGGGCCGCGTGACGGTCAGCCGCATGATCAGCGTCGGTCCGCTCGACTGCAAGGAAATCGTGTTCGCGGTCGACACGCCGGCGAAGGCCGACAAGGCCGCGCAATCGGCGTTCTACGTCGCCACCATCTGCCGCGACGGGCCCGTGTGGAAATGGGCGTCGGCCGAACCGGCGACCGAACGCTGGGGCGCGCTGCAATGAGCGTCGCGATTCGTATCGCGGCGATCGGTGCGCTGTGCGCGGCGACGGTCGCGCTGTCGGGCTGCGGGTCGGTCGGCGCGGCGAGCGGCGCGCTGGCCGGTGCGGCGACGGGCCTCGTCACTGCGAACCCGGCGGTCGGCGTCGGTGTCGGGATCGCCGTGCAGGCCGCGACCGACGAAGCCGTCAACCGCACGATGAAGCAGCTCCATCAGAACCAGCAGGACGCGATCGCGAAGACGGCCGGCAGTCTCGCCGTCGGCGAAGTGAAGCCGTGGAAGGTGAAGAACACGCTGCCGCTCGAAAACGGCGAAGGCGAGGTGCGGGTCACGCGCGCGTACTCGTCGGCGCTCGCGCTGTGCAAGGAATTCGCGTTCTCGGTGAAGGACGGCGACAAGGCCGACTGGTATTTCGCGAATGCGTGCCAGCAAGGCACGCACTGGAAGTGGGCGTCGGCGGAACCGGCCGTCGATCGGTGGGGGAATTTGCAGTAACGGGGCGATGCGCCACGCAATCAAACCGACGCGCCTGTACGTCGATTGAATGCAGCGCGCATGTCATCCGGGTCGACCATTTCCATTCGACCCAGCTCGGCCAGCACCGCCGCAAGCATGCCATCGACATCCGGATCCACCGCCCTCATCTGCTTCAACAATGCAGGCCGGAAGGCTTCGTCTTCGTTGATACCCGACTCCCCCGTCTGGCGTCGCGCACGATACAGCACGCCCACCCAATAACGCGTGCGCTCGATGGCGCTCCATCCCGCATATGTGTTCGGGAACCTCGCTCGTTCGATCGCCTGCCGAACGACTGCCTCGGGATCGTCCAGAAACCGCACGAAGAACATTTGTTCGCCGACGGCAAGCTTCGACGACGTCACCGGATCGTATGCGGTATAGGTTTCGTAGCGCACGTCGGTATCGGCCTCGAGTCTGTTGCCTACGTGCACCCGGATTCCGTCTTGCAGGATGCGCTGCTCCTCCGGCGGGAATTGCGCTTCGCGCTCGCTGCGTGACAGCAGACGCCCGAGCCTCGGCGAAAACTCGATTTCATGCTGGCGACCGATTTGCGCGTCGACGTACCAAACGATGACCGTTTGCGACTCGGCATGCTCGAACGCCTTCAGAAAAACCGTCTCGGGGACCAACGCCGCCAACGATGAAGGCAGCGCGGCATACGGCAACCTGTCCCGCTTCAACATCACGACTCCCCAAGCCATTCGCCCGGATTCTTCCGGGTCGGGACCGCACCTTCACATCCTGGAGCGGTCGTTACAGACGCGTGCGAAGCTGCGCCACCCGTTCCTTGATCTTCGCGGACAACGCATCGTCCGGATCGTAAGTCAGGCACCGCTCCAGATCGGCGATCGACGCCTTGATGTCACCCAGCGTCTCGTATGCCCGCGCGCGATTGAAATAGACGAAAGGCTGGTCGGGATTGAGCTTCAGCGCCCGATCGAAGTAATCGAGCGACTTCTGGTACGCGCCGCCCTCGAGGTAAATGGTCGCGAGCGTGCAATACGCCGACGGGTCCGTATAGCCCAGCTCGATGGCCCGGTTCAGATCGTTCAGCGCGAGATCGGTCTTCTTGATCATCGCGAAGGTCGTGCCGCGATCGGCATACGTCGCCGCATCGTCCGGCGCCACTTTCAGGATGTCGCCGTACAACCCGAGCGCGTCCTCGATGCGGCCCTGCGACACGAATCCGCGTGCCCGCATGCGCATCGGTGAAAAATCGGGGTTCTTGTCGGTCATTCAATTCAACTCCAAAAACTTCGCACTTGTATTATCCGCTTCGCTGTCCGGAAACCGTCCCGGCTCAGCGAACCGCTTTTTCGATGAGCCCTTTCAGGTAGCTCTCGAGCGCGCCGAACCTGACGATCGACGCGTTTCGCCTGGTTGGATGAGGTGCCGCCGCAGCTTTCACGGCTTCGGGCAGATCGTCCCTCAACCACAACTCGGGAATCTGCAACCGGGCGTACGATTCACCGTCGATTTCCTCCAGGACCATGTGGCCGCGCCATGGATATTCGTTGAACACGCCGGACACCTGATGCACGAAGAGCAGCGCCCGCTCCCCGATCTGGAGCGGTACGTTCCCCCACGTCGCAGGTCCACTGTAAAACTCGAACTCCGTTCCGAGACGATCCGGCGTGATGCCCTTCCCGCAGGAATAGATCTGCTCGATTCTTGCGCGAAAAACGTGCGGACTCGGTGAATCGATGACGGACACGAGCACCAGATCGTGCATTCTGGCAGCGACGGAATAGAGGCTTTCTGACGCGTTCATAAGATTTAACTTCCTGGCATCCAAGGCGTACCCACTTTCTCGAGCTCCGGCATGTAATTCTGCAATTTCCCTGTCCCTTCGGGAATGGGAATGCCGAGGCGACCGGGAAACGTCGCACAGTTATAGTGGTTTGCCGGCCATTCGCCAGACTGGGGTGGCCATTGATACCGAATGTCATCCATCGGCCCGCGCGCGACCAGTTCCTCGTGCGCCGCCAGTATCGATTCGTACTGCTCCTGCGTGACCGGTATCTTTTGCTCGTACACCGTCTGTAGCGCTCCGCCACCACCACGGGCAGCCATCGGATTTTTCGCGATCGCGATGAATGCATCTTGATCCGCGGTAATCATCCCGGGGTAGCTGCCCGATCCCTTCAAATGAGTAAACACTTCCGCCAGGCTCGCATCGCCCGTTGCAGGGCCAAAACCCCATATCGTCTTGCCGCCGTCCAGCGAATACCCGACGTGGCCAGTGTACTGATACGGATGCATCCCGCCTTCGACATCGGACGCCCGCCCGCCGCCACGCACACCGAACAGCGAAATCGTCGGCTGCTCCGTCGCCCCTGCGGCGCCTTCGGCCGCTTCCAGCGCCGACAGTTCGCCAGCCGCGGCGCCCGCTCCCCTCGCCCCGCCGACGAGCCCGGCGCCCTTCGCCGCCCCCATCCCGCCCAGCAAGCTTCCTCCAAGCATCGACCACTTCTGCCCGTCCGACCCCTCGCCGAAAATCTTTCCGCCCAGCCACCCGCCGACTTCACCGCCGAGAAAGCCGCCGGCCGCGCCGAGAAACGCCAGCGCCGGCCCCGCAAGAACGGCCGCGCCGGCAATGCCCACCGCGGCCATCGTCCAGTTCACCCACGCCGGGATCTCGGGATTGAACTCCCCGACTGCCGGGCCACCGATGAACACGTTCGGCGATCCGTCGTTGATCAACGCGCCGCACATCATCCGGTCTTCCTTGCGGCTCGCCGGCTGGCTGTTGATGAACACCGTCGACGCCCCCTGCGCGACCACCTGCGGCGGGCCTGCGTGGTCGCTGCACAGCCCGAGGCTCAAAATGGCCCGTATCGCGGGGCGACTGTTGATGAAGACGTTGGGCGAGCCCTTTATCAGGCTTCCGGTGACGTGCCGCGGCGCCCACGACATCGTGCCCAGCACTTCGCCCAGTCCGCCGCCGGCGGCAGCCCCCGCGGCGACCGCGGCAATCACCGTCAACGCCGCGCCGCCGGTCGCGACCACCGCCACGGCGCCGATCACCGCGCCGGCAATCATCCCGGCGATCATCCATCCCTTGGACGCCGTATGCGCGATCGGATCGCCGAACCGCGCAGCAGCAAGCAATGTATCCACGCGCGCTCCCCGTCAGCCTGCGTTCGCCACCGCGGTCAGATAAGCCCGCACGGCCTCGACGTTCTGCATGCCGACCATGCCCTTCACCGCCGTCACGTCACCGAGCCGATCGCCCAGCGACGCGTGCGCGTGCGAATCCGTCGTCCACAGCGCGAATTGACGGCCATCCACGGCCCGCCACGCCGGCTGCCCGTGCGGTGCAAGCTGCAACGCCAGCGGCTCGCCGGCCGGGCCGAAGAACGCGGTGTCGTCGAACATTTCCGTGACGTCGTGCCGGTACAGTTCGGCGATGCCGGTAAGCGCATACAGCGTCGCGCTCGGCTCATGCAGCACGAACACGATGCCGGCCTCGTCCTGGCCGAGCGCCCGCGGCGCGAAGGCTGCCTGATCGGGCCGCGCCAGCACGACGCTCGCGAGCAGGTTCTTGTATTCCTTGCTCTTGTCCTCCGTGAACGACTTCGGACAGGTACCAATGAAGCTGATCGCCATGCGCTCGCGCCCCGCCTTCGGCGACATCACGACCGTCTGGCGCTGATGCAGCGGCGCGCCTTCCGACACCCACTGGTAGTCGATTTCGCGCGCGGTTTCGCCGTCGATTTCCCGGTTTTCCAGATGCTTCAATTCGAAACGCGGCAGCGACTTGCGCATCTCCGAGACCAGTCGGGTCACGAACGTATCGACCGTGTCGTCCGGCTCCATCGGCGCGCGCGACACCACGAAGGTGAAGCCGCTGCTACCTGCCTCGTCGACCGTGAACAGGTGAATCGTCTTGTCTTTGAAGTGCGCCGGCAACTCAATGACGGCATCGTTCATCTGATATTCGGACATGCTCTTCTCGGTTCGGCCAGCCCGTCGGAGTGGGCGCCGGATTGAAACTGTTCGCCGGCGGCGCACGCGCCGCCGGCACATCCGTCAGGCGGCGGCGTTACCGCACGCCGGCCGCGACCAGGCGCTTGTGAATGGCTTCGATGCGACCCAGTTGCGGCGAGCCTTTCGGCGTCTGTTGCAGTTCGTCGCCGAGGACTTTCGCGTACGCGAGACCGTTGTCGTTCTTCACCGACGGATCGGCGCCATGCTCGAGCAGATAATCGACGACGTCCCACTGCCGCAGGCGCGTCGCTTCGTAGAGCGCGGTTTCCTTCATCGAGTCCCGCAGATTGACGTTCGCCTTGTGCTCGACCAGCACGCGCATGTGCGGCAGCAGCGAATCCTTGCAGGTCGCGAAGAGCAGCGGCGTATCGCCGTCGTACTTGAGATCCGGGTTCATGCCGCCGGCCAGCAACGCCCGCAGCAGGTTCGGCGTGTCGGCACGCGCGGCCAGATATGCGACGTTCGCGCCATTCTCGCCGAACGGCTGTTCAGGCCTGGCGCCGTCCCGGACCAGTTCGCTGACGATCTGAAGGCGCACGTTGCCGGCGTCCGTCTTCACCGGCACGGCTTCCTGCACCGCGAACGACAGCAGGCTGGCCTTCTTGTTGCCCAGCGCGGCGAGATCGGTATGCGTCGCAAGCGCCTTGACCCGCTCCAGATTGCCGTCGCGAATGGCACGCGCCAGCTCGAGTTGCTGCCCCGTGAAAAAATCTTCGGGCGGGTAACGTTTGAAGTCTGCCATTTTCGTTTCCTGTGCATGAGTCGGCCACCAGAACGGCGACGACAAACCGATGACCGCGACAACCGCGCCCGCGGCGATGACCTTGTTGTATTTCATCAATGTCCCTGCAGTTGACTCAGCAGCGACGATTGCTGCTCGGCGACGGTCGTATTCAGCCCGCTCGTCACCTGGCCCATCATGTGCCGCTGGACCGTCGTCACGCTGGTGCCCGGAATGGTGATCTGCTCGCCGACCGCCTTGGGCATCAGGAGCGACGTCACATCGCTGATCGGGCCCAGCCCGCCCTCCTGCGAGCCCGTCAGGATGTCGCCGTCGACGCGATAATTCGCGATCGACGACGCGCGCGGCGTGGCCCCGTATAGCGGCAGCGTTTCAGGATTGAGGCCCGCCGCGTTGAAGGTCGTCGCGCCGGCGCCGCTCGCCTGCGACGCCGCCGCCGCCAACCCGCCGCCCAGCGAATGACCGGTAAGGTCGAGGCCGCCCGCATTGCCGGAGCCGTAGATCTTCTTGCCGAGGGTCACGGCGCGATCGTAGTACGGCGAATTGTCGCCGAGCCCCTGGCTGAGGTTGTTCGACCAGTCCTCCTTGACCGTCGGCTGCGTGCCCTTGAAGGCGAGCGTCGGCTTCATGCTGTCGCCGAACACAGCCGGATCGGGCGCATAGACTTGCGCACCGAAATTGCTGCCGGGAATCTGCAGGTCCTGCGGCCGCATGCCGAATTTCTTCAACGCTTCCGGATCGTTCGACACGTTCTTCCATCCCGGCGGCGCCGTGCCCGGCGTGTACACCGCCTCCGCGAGCTTGGCCAGTTGCTGCGCCTTCACCGTCGCCTGAAGCTTGCGTGCGGCGGCCTGCACTTTCGGATCGGCCGACGCGAGACCCGCCGCGATGATCGCCTGCTGATTGGCCCACTCGATCGCCATCGCCTGCTCGGGCGTCACGAACAGACCCTGGTTCAGGTGGATCACCGGGCCATCGAGGAAAATGCCGCTCTGATTGATCAGGATGCTCGACGCGCCGTGAGACAGCTTGATGCTGTCCGGCTTCAGCGTCACGACGCTCGCGCCGACCCGGTGCTCGATCTCGTCCGTCGCCTGATAGCTCTGCTTGCCCGGCCCGGCGTCGCCCGCGAGCGCCTGCACGCCGACGGTGTTGGCCGTCGTGAAGCGCGCCTTCGCGATCTTTTCCGACAGGCTGCCTTGCGCGACATGCTTGTTCTCGTCGCCTTTCAGCACCGACACGTTCCGCGCGCCGGATTCGACCGTGTGCGATTCGCTGTCCTTGACGATCGTCTTCATGTCCTTCTGCGCATGCAGAAAGACTTCCTGGGCGCCGTTCACGTCAGAGAACCGCAGTTCATTGAAGCCTTCGCCCTTGTGCGTCTGGCTGCGCATCCCCATCGTCTGGCCGCCGCTGCCGTGATACGGGTTGCCCGATTCGCCGTTGAACACGCGGCCGACGACGATCGGGTTGTCCGGATCGCCCTGATTGAACGAGACGAGCACCTCCTGGCCGATTCGCGGGATCGCCGAGCCGCCCCAGCCCTTGCCTGCCCACGGTTGCGACACGCGCACCCACATCGAATCCGAACCGTCGAGCTTGCCGCGCCGGTCCCACATGAAATGCAGCTTGACGCGGCTGCCGTCAGTGTGAATTTCCTCGCCCTTCGGCCCGACCACGATCGCGGACTGCGTGCCCTGCATGTGCGGCTTGGGCGTACGCCGTTCCGGCCTGAACGGAATGTCGATCGGCAGGCACGTAAACGTGTTGTGGTACGGCAGTTTCGAGGTCTGCTGGGTATAGTCGTTCGCCACCTGGTGACGCACGCGCAGGATCACGAAATCCTTGTTGTTGTATGCGGACGTGTCGTGATTGACCAGCGTGAAGCGCCCGCTCGTCGTCATCCCGTGCGCATGACCGGCGCCGTTGAAACGATGCGCGAGCGCTTCTTCCGCTTCCATCGCGTAGCACGCGTAACGCTGCCCGTCGTCGCCGTGGTCATACAGCGAATGGAACTGGTAGCGCTCGGTCGTCTGGATGTTGGGATGCTTCAGATTGACGGTCGGCACCTCGACGTGCATCAACTGCGACGACGGCTGGTTGTAGTTGAAATCCCGGTACGTGATCTTGCCGACCCGGAAACTGAACGCCTCGTTCCATCGGTCGATGCCGTTCTGCTCGCTGGCGGCGCTGTTGGCCTGGTACGGAATGGTCTTCAGGTTCGGAATCGGCTGGAACACCGCGTTGGTGTCGCCGATCACGAGGATGTGTTTATCCTGTTCGTAGCGGATCGTCCAGATCAGCCCTTCCTGCTCCATCAGGCGCGAGCAGAAACTGTAGTACGACTCGTCGTACATGACGATGTATTCGAGCTTCGGACGTTCGCCCTGCATCGCGAACGCGAAATCCGAAAAGCCCATCTCGCGGAAAATGTCGCTCAGGATGTCCTGCGGCGTCTGGTTCTGGAAGATCCGGCAATCGGTCGAGCGCGTGAGAAACCAGAACCACGGCACGACCGACATTTCGTAGCGGGTCACCGAACCGGATTTTCCGACGCGGCCGAACGACGCGACGTAACCGTCGAAATATCGCTTCGTCTCGGTATCCGCCGCCGACGTCACGACGCGCGTCAGGCTGAAATTGCGGCTCTGCGGCTCGAGCGTGAGCTTGACCCGCTGCCCGACGATTTCCTGGGGCTCGATATTGTTGCGGTGGGAAAGCAGGTCGAGATGCGTTTCGGTCAGCTGATTGACGTGTTCGTCGATGACCGCCGCGCTGACCAGCAGCACGTCGGGGCCGAGCGGCGTTTCGATCGTGATGAAGCGATTGTCCTGGGTCAGGCGCGGAACCGCGCCCGTCAGGCTGTTGATGGCCTCGGCGATCGACTCCGGGGCCTTGCCCATCAGCGACAAGCCGGTTTGCGCCAGTTGCACCGCGCTCGCGGCGCCGCCCAATAGCCCCGCGCCCGGCATCCCGGTCAGCGCCCCCAGTTGGCCCGCCATGCCGGCGAGCGAACCCAGGTTGCTCAAGCCGCCGGCCAAGGCCGCACCGCCCCCTCCCATCCCGGCGGGGTTTCCGTTTGCTGCGAAACTCATTTTTAACCTCGTTTTTGTCGTCGGGCGAACCCGCCGCGATCCGGACGCTATCGCACCAACAAGGCGCTCTCAGCCACCTTGAAGGCGCCAAATATATCAAACCGTAGGGAAATTCATAACCACTTGTCAGCATCTAATATTCTGCGCCGACAACTACCCGATCGATCCCCAATATCTATCGCCGATGACGGGCGCGATCGCGCGCCGATGCAAGCGCACCGCACCAATACGGCGGGCATTCAATGCGTGGTAACGGGGAAGACGGCGGGAGAAGTGAACGAAGCGTCGCCGTCGATGCGTGAAGCCGGGCGCGGCACTCTCGGCGAACGCCACGTCCGCCGCGCCCCCCCGGCAGGGGCACAATCCGACCATCAGGTGATCCATGACCCGGCGCCCGTTGCGACCGCCAGGGTCGGGCCGCAGGCCGTTGGCTACTCACTGCGGCCGAATCCAGCCACAGCGAGCGAGCATCCGGACGATCCCGGCGAATGCGCCGGAATCGCCCCGCCAGCATCAGGACTCGACGTCCTCGAGGCTGAAGATTTCGGTCTGGTCGTTGTACGAGAAGATCTCCCCGTAACGGCCCCAGTCGATCACCGCGTCGAGCGTCTCCTCGGCCGCGCCGTCCGACAGGAAATCCTCGAGCTCCTGCTCGAAGCGCACACGCGGCGCGCGGTGGCCCGGACGCTCGTTCAGCACCTTCTTGATCCGCGCGGCGAGCGGCACGTGCTTCAGCAGGTGATCCGCGAACATCAGCTTGCGCTCCTGCGTGCCGAATTCCGCGAACACGCGCCCCGGCGGCGTCAGGAACACGTCGCCTTCGCGCACGTCCGCGAAGCCGAGGTACTGCAGCACTTCCGCGATCGGGAACAGGTCGTCGACCTCGAGATGCAGCGTGCGCGCGATTTCCGGCATGTCGGCGCGGCCGTGGTACGGCGCCATCGCGAGCGTCTCGATCAGGCCGGCCATCAGGTTGGTCGACACTTGCGGCAGCCAGCTGCCGAGTTCGAGCCCCTTCTTCGTCGCCTCGCCGGTCTGGCGCGCGGTCATCTTCGCGTAGAT